>NZ_CP143423.1:1041232-1357476 GCF_014337925.2 Roseobacter fucihabitans
GGTCTGGTCGCTATCACGGTGGTGTGGCGTCAAGCCAAGGGCGCTGGCGCAGAAGATCACAGACATTGAGCAATTGCCTGCGGTGGATGCGGCGCGGGCGTTGGCACAGGCATTGCCCGCGCAGGCTCCCCGACCTCAAACCGATTCAAAGATCAAAGTGCTTGCCGCGTTGGTCGCGCAGCAACGTGGCGAACGGGCCGACCTTGTTTCGCAGCAAAAGCTGGATGAAGCCACGCGGGTGGCGCAGCAGCCCAAGGGGTTGCAGATCGCTTTCATGAAAATGACGGGGCGCTTTGACGCCCATGTCGACCGCTGTGCGCGGCAAGCGGCTGCGACGCAGGCAGCGGCGCAACTGGCACAACAGGATTTGATTGATCGCCACCTTACCGAGCGCCGGGCACTCATGCCCGCACCTGCTCATAAGCCCACGCAGCAACGTCTGGAGATCAAGGCCGAGCCAACAGGGCTGACAAGAGAGCGTTTGATTGCACACCCAACACTGATTTTAGACGAGCTGTCCAAAACACGTGCGGCTTTTACGCGGACGGACACGTTGCGCGCGCTGTCGCAGTGGATCGACGATCCGCAGACCTTGAGCAAACTTGCCGACGGGGCACTAAAGTCATCCGAGGCCGTTCGCCTGTCGAGCGACAAACACCCTGTCTATACGACGATTGACTATCAAAAAGCCGAGACACAATTGCATCAATCTGCGGCTGCACTCCGTGCAGACAAGACGTCTCCGGTGATGTCATCGCACATTACCACTGCTTTAGCAGCCAAGACCCGAGAAATGCGCCGTGCTTTTGGCTGGGCGCTTAGCGCAGAGCAAGAGGCCGCTGTTCGTCATGTGACCGGGCCAGAACGGCTCGCCAATGTGGAAGGCCTCGCAGGTGCGGGCAAAAGCACCATGCTGGAAACCGCAACCGATGCCTGGCGCAAAAAAGGCGTCACCGTTCACGGCGCGGCCCTCGCTGGCAAAGCAGCGGATGGATTGCAGGAGGCCTCTGGCATCCAAAGCCGCACACTCGCGTCTTTGGAATTGTCATGGGAGAACGGACAAGCCCCGATCAAGGCAGGCGACGTGCTGGTGATTGATGAGGCGGGCATGATTGGCACGCGGCAAATGGTGCGGATTACAACCAAGATCAGCGAAATAGGTGCGAAGCTGGTTCTCGTTGGCGATCCCGAACAACTGCAACCAATTGAGGCAGGGACGCCGTTCAGGGACGTCACCCAAGCACATGGCGCAGCAAAGCTGACCGAAGTGCGGCGTCAAACGCAAGACTGGCAACGCACAGCGACACAAGACTTGGCGCGTGGCGATACGGCAAAAGCTGTTGATACCTACCGACAGGCAGGTGCGGTTTCCGAACATCTCAAACAGGATGAAGCAATTGAGGCGTTGGCCGAACGATTTGCCATGGATGCGCGTCTCGGACGATGCAAACAGTCGCCTCATCGCCATCCGGGTCGACCAGACAGATCAATATAAGGACCTCCGCGACGTGTGTCAGGAGCGGGCGAAACGCGAAAGCCAAGAGCGCGCAGCGCACGCCCGCGAAGTCCGCCCGACGCCTCTGCGTGACACCTTTGCCACCACCAATCAAATCTCGCCACACGAGGCGCAAACCAGGGGCCGCTCTGGCCCCTCCCGATCCTGAAAGGACAGACAATGATTATAGACGACAAACTGCAAGCTGCCCGCGAGAGCTTCTCGGGCAAGAGCATGACCGAAAGCCAGGTGAAAGAAGCCGTTGTCATCGTTGATATCTTGCATGCGGAGATCCATAACAGCGGTTCGTTCATCGAAAAGCTCACCGATTACGCCCACGCCTTCGCCCGCAACGAGCGGTTTGATGCGATGCGCGCGGAGAAGATCATCCGTGACGTCTATATCGCGACGCGTGGCCAGTCGATGAACCAGACCCGTGAAGGGTTGGCGGCTGCGAAAGACAACCTGCCGGTGATTGCCAAAACGCGGGCGCTCGATTGCGCCAAGAGCATCGGGGCCTTGATCGAGGCCGCACCAACGCAACCCGTCTACAAGGCCTACGACCGCGCGGCGGTGACGCTGTCGGCGGAGTTTGGCATCACGCAGGTGGCGGCGAAGGAGATGATGCAGGAGGCGTTCAAGCAGCATCACGGCAAAGAGCTCTATGCCCACGGAAAGGCGTTGGAGGAGAAATTCCACACACCTGTGCGCGAAGCTGCCCGGCAGGCCCAAAACGCAGAGCAGCAGCCCGCTCGCAGTCAAGCACAGTCCTATTCCTGATCCGTAACCCTCTGGAAATAGGAAATAAACCCTAGACAGAACTCAAAATTTGAGACACCTTGTTCCGCCTATGTTCTCGCAAAGGAGGAACAAAACGAAAGGAACACCCGTGAAAGACACCACCGAACCACCAAAAACCAATCCCCCGAGCATCCATCTCAATCTCGAGGATTGGTTGCCATATTTTGAGGCCAGCGGCTTAACCGAAGCCGAAAAAGTCGAAACCATCGAGACGCTCTGGAACATCGCGATGGGCTTTGTCGATCTCGGCTGGACGCTGAATGTTGACGCAGAAAACACGGGACAAAGCTTCGATCTGACCGCCGCCTTGCGCGCGGCTGTGCTATACTCACAGGAAAACGAAGAACAGGAGGCGCTATGAACACACCCAAAGCCATAATCTATTGTCGTGTATCGTCGAAAGGGCAGGAAACCGACGGTCACGGATTGGAGTCTCAGGAAACCCGTTGCCGTCAATACGCCAAGGCCAAAGGATACGATGTCGCCGCCGTCTTTCCCGACACGATGACAGGGGGTGGTAGCTTCATGAAGCGCCCCGGCATGGTGGCTTTGCTGTCGTTTCTCGACGCCCAGCCCAACGAGAAATTCGTCATCATCTTTGATGATCTAAAACGCTTTGCCCGCGACCGCGAATTCCATTTCCGTCTGCGCCAGGCTTTCCGTGATCGGCAGGCGCGGCTGGAATGCCTGAACTTCTCGTTTGACGAGACGCCCGAGGGTGAGTTCGTGGAAACCATATTTGCAGCGCAGGGCCAGCTGGAGCGTAAACAAAACGCCCGTCAGGTCTCGCAGAAGATGAAAGCGCGGATGCAATCTGGATATTTTGTCCACCGTGCGCCCGTCGGATATCGGTATGAGGCCCAGAAAGGACGCGGCAAAATCCTGGTGCCGAACGCGCCGCTGTCTGACATCATTCGCGAAGCCTTTGAAGGCTACGCGTCGGGGCGCTTTCAGACACAGGCGGAAGTGAAACGGTTCTTTGAAGGGTTTACCTACTTCCCGCATCTGAAAAAGGGGCGGCTCACCCAGCAACGGGTGACCGACATCCTGACCCATCCGATCTACACCGGACATATCTGTTCTGAAAATTACGGGATCAACTGGTTGAAAGGGCAGCATGATCCACTGATCTCGCTGGAGACCTTCGACAAGGTGCAGGAGCGTCGCGCTGGCAAGGTCAAAGCGCCGAAACGTAAAAACATCGGAGACACCTTTGCGCTGCGTGGCATTGCCTGCTGTGCCGCGTGTGACGTGCCGCTGCGCTCGTCCTTCACACGCGGCAATGGCGGCCAATACGCATATTATCTATGCCAAACAAAGGGCTGTGAGGCCTACGGCAAGTCGATCAAACGCGACAAGATCGAAGGCGACGTGGGCGAGATCATCAAAACGCTGCAACCGAATCCAAGCGCGATCCGCATGATGACCGACATGTTCCGTCAAATTTGGGAAGCACGACGTGCACAGGCCGCGTCTGCAAAGACCGAGGCTAAGAAAGAGCTGTCCCGCATTGATAAACGCATCGACGCACTGCTGGGTCGTATCGTGAACGCGCAAAGCGACGCGATTGTGCCCGTCTATGAAGGCGAGATCGTCGCGCTGGAGCGTGGCAAGGCGATTTTGGCCGAACAAATGCAAAAACAAGCCGAGCCGAAGGGGAGTTTTGAGGAAAAACTAGAACCAGCGATCATGTTTCTCGCAAGCCCTTGGAAAATCTGGGAAACGCCCGGTAGCGCACAGGTCAACCTGCGTCGTTTGGTGCTAAAACTGGCCCTTAAAACCCGTATCAAATACTGCCGAAATGATGGAGCTAGAACCCCGGAAATAGCGTTTCCGTTCAAATCTTTAGGGGTAGTTTCAGACCCTAAGGTCTGTTTTGGTGCGCTCGAACAGTTCTTGTTCGAACTCAATTGTGCCTGAATTCTCCGACTGCGCAAACACTGAGATTGATCCATCCACAGCCCCCACTTTCGACAAAACAGAAGAGATTTTCAGAGAGCTGGAACGTTGGCATGACATCCTCAAGCCTCATGCGGATGCTTTGCGAGGGCCACGCCCATGAGCCGTCCAGCCCCGTTTTCCATTCGTTTTTCTGAGGACGAACGCCAGCAGCTTGAATCTCAGGCCGGTTCGATGCCACTGGCGTCATATATTAAGTCCGTGGTTTTGGCTGATGAGGCCCCTAAATACCGCAAGCGATCAAAGTCGCCTGTGGTGGAGCAACAGCTCTTGGCCGAGGTTCTTGCGCGGTTGGGTGCGACGCGGTCGGCCAGCAATCTCAACCAGATCGCCAAAGCCATCAACCAAGGGACGCTCTATGTCGATGAGGAACTTGCGGCTGATTTGAATCAGGCCTGCGCCGAAGTGGCATGGATGCGCGCGACACTGATGCAAGCCTTGGGGATCAAGTCATGATCCTTAAAGGCTCCCAGCGGGCTGGTGCAAAGGCATTGGCTGATCATCTGATGAATGATCGGGATAATGACCATGTCACCGTTTTGGAAATGAGCGGCTTCATGGCCGATGATCTGCATGGCGCTCTGTCAGAGGCGCATGCGATTTCAAAAGCGACGCAGTGCAAGCAGTTCCTATTTTCGCTCAGTCTTAGCCCACCTCAAGATCATATTGGATCAGAACAAGATTTTCTTGATGCGGCGGATCGCGCAGAAAAGGCGCTCGGCCTGACTGGCCAGCCCCGCGCCATCATCATGCATGAAAAAGAAGGACGGCGGCATGCGCATGTTGTCTGGTCCCGCATCGATGGTGATGCGCTGAAAGCAATCAATCTACCCCATTTCAAGAACAAGCTGACCAACCTGTCACGGGAACTCTATCTCGATCATGGTTGGGCGTTGCCGGAAGGGTTGCAAACCAATGGTGGCAAAAGCCCTCTCAATTTCTCACTGGCGGAATGGCAGCAAGCCAAACGCATTGGTCTTGATCCCCGCGAGATCAAACAAGTGTTTCGTGATGCGTGGGAGAGATCGGATAGTTTAAAAGCGCTCGGCAATGCCATGGAAGAACGCGGGTATTTTTTAGCCAAAGGAGATCGGCGCGGTTTTGTCGCCGTCGATATGCACGGCGCAATTTATTCGCTGCCAAAGTGGATCGGCGAAAAGACAAAAGCTGTCACGCAAAAGCTTGGATCACCTGATGGCTTGTCATCGGTGTCTGATGTCAGGGCCGATATCAAATCCCGCGTGACGGACCAGTTTAAATCCTACATTGCAGAAACAAGCGCCAAGCATCGTCGTGATGCGCAGCCACTTGTGGATCAAAAAGCAGAGCTAACCTCCAAGCATCGTGCTGAGCGCAAAGCCTTGAAGGACGGCCAAGACAAACGCTGGAAGGAAGAAACCCAAGCCAGACTGTCGCGTCTCAATGGTGGCTTGCGTGGCCTGTTTGATCGGATCACCGGCAAGAGCAGCAAGATAAAACGGCAAATCGAAGCTGAGGCTTATCAGGCAGCGCGGCGTGATCAGGCGCAACGGGATGGTCTGGTCGTGGCTCAGTCCAAGGATCGCAATGTACTGCAAAAGCAATTCATGGCTTTACGCAACAAGCAACAAGAAGATCGCAAAATCCTCGCCTGTTCTATCGGGCAATTCATGGCGCAGCGTAAACGCAACCAAGCCAGAGACTTGCAGAAAGGTCCTGATCCGGCACGAACTCGGCGTCGATCACGCGGCCCTGATTTCTCGCTCTAAATCGATTACCCGTTTTAACCTCCGCTATACCCACGCGCGGTAGTACCGAATTTTCCTAATCAATTGGCACTTGCAACCTTTCTCAAAGGAGAAGTGCCATGAAATGGCAAACACTAAAAGCAGCCCTTCCGGCTGTTCTGATCGCGGCGTGTGTCGCGCCGCATCCTGCTCTCGCGCAAAACCTCTTTGGCGGTGGGAATAACTATAACTACTATAATGACTACGTCTTCGAAATGACCATGGCGCGGATTATCATGATGACGCTTTCGGTCGGCTCTGGCTTTTGCCTCGGCTGGTTTCTTTCGCCCCAAGCCAAAGAGCTGCGCCGTATTATCCTGCTGTGCATGGCGGGAGTGGTCGTTCTGTTGGCCGTCTTCAACAATGATGTGCTGGGCTGGGGTGCAGCTTGGATCGTGTCCTTCGTTGGGTTCTTCGCAGCCCTTGGCTATTGGATCGGGCGTGGTGTCCAAGCCATGCTGCAAACACCAACCACTTTTGGGTCCAGCGAATGGGCAACCATCGAGCATATGAAAGAGAAAGGCCTGCTTGGTGCTGATGGGATCATCTTAGGTTCGGTCATCGAGGATGCCGTCGAAAAGGTGTTTTCCTATAAAGGAGATCGGCACTTGCTGACCTCTGCCCCAACCCGCTCGGGCAAAGGTGTCTCCCACATCATCGTCAATCTGCTCTGCTATCTCGGCTCAATGCTGGTGATCGATCCCAAGGGTGAGAATGCCCGCATCACAGCCAAAGCCCGCCGCGCCATGGGGCAAACAGTTCACTGCGTTGATCCATGGCATATCTCAGGGGAAGTGGTTTCCCGCTTTAACCCGCTGGACTGGATTGATCTGGGAGATGTGGATGCCACCGAAAACGCGATGCTGCTGGCCGATGCCTTGGTCCAAAAAGACAGCCATGGCGATAGTTTCTGGGCAGAAGAAGCCAAAGCTCTGTTGCAAGGCTTGATCCTGTTGGTGGCCTTTGATGAGGCCTATCAAGGGCGGCGTCACTTGGGAACTGTGCGGGATTTGCTGCTGCTCAGTGGCGATGAGCTGGAAGCCCTGTTTCAGCAAATGGCGAACTCCCCACACCACATCATCGCCAGCACGGGATCACGCAGTTTGCAAAAGGAAGCCAAGCTGATGGCCAATGTCTTGGCCTCGGCGCAAGCAGAAACCCACATGCTGGATTCTGCACGGCTACGTGAAAGCCTGTCAGCATCGGACTTCACCTTCGAAGACCTGAAGAAGATGCCGATGACTATCTATCTGATCCTGCCATCAGATCGACTAGGTGCGTTTGGACGGTTCCTGCGTCTGCTGGTGCAGCAAGCCATCACGGTCAACGCGCGCAACATCGAAGACAAACCCAAAAAGCCGGTGTTGTTCATTCTTGATGAGATGCCTACCTTGGGGCGTCTGACCATGGTCGAGCAAGCCTATGGTCTGATGGCGGGGTTCGGAATCCAGCTTTGGGGCATAACCCAGGACCTTTGCCAACTGCGCAAAGTTTACGGCGAAGATTATGAAAGCTTCATCGGCAACTCTGGGGCTGTGGCGTATTTTGGATCGCCGGATAAGACCTCCGCTGAATACTTCTCGGACATGTGCGGTGTGACAACTGTGTGGAATTTCAGCACGGCGATTGCGTCGGCCTTCAGCTCAAGCTCTGGTGCGGGTGGAGGTTCAAGCAGCAACTCCACCACCAATACCGATAATCGGGCGGCAACGCAGCGCAAGCTGGCCTATCCCGATGAGCTGATGCGCCTGCGTGAAGGCCAGCAGCTAATCCTGATCGAAAATACCAACCCGATCATGGCCAAGAAAATCAAGTGGTATGAAGACCCTGAGATGAGCCTCAAAGGCGTCAACACCCACAAGGGCTGATTATCTGAACACCAACGGCGGGGCGTTATTGCCCCGCCATTTTTGCATCTCCCCCATCATCGCAATCAGCATCCAATGAGGTACGCCCATGGCTGACAAGAAACCCGAAAAAATCGAATTCAGGAAGAACCAGACCAGCGACAAGATCACGTTTCGCAACACCAAAATAGAAGACCGCCAAATCACCAATCCCGATGGCTCACCACTTCGGGATAAGAACAACGCACAATTCAAACCAAAGCCGCCGCAGGGTGTCACACGGCCTGCGCCTAATCTGGCCCCTCCCGGCATGTCAGGGATCAAGACGGGGCTAAGGCAGTCGCCGCAACAGCCACAGCGGCAAGCAGAGCCTTCAACGCAAGCGGGCATTTCAATCAACGGTGATCAACGCGACAAAAGCCAGTGGATCGATGGCAAAATTCTCACAATGAAGGGCTATGAGTTCCAAGCCAAGATGTCTGACGAACAGTCAAAGCTCGGTATCGATGGCGGTAAAATATCAAAGCTGGATGTGCGCAAAGACGGTGATTTGGTCATGCGCTATGATCGTGGCTGGGACAAAGACCCGCAAACACCCGAACAAAAGGAAGCCCTGCAACGTATCCGCAACGGTTTGGATGACAGCCCGCAAAAACAGTTCAAAGGGTTTGATAAGGGCGCGGATAAAGATCACGGGCTGGATCGATAACGGCAACGACCACGGTCTAGGATTATGATCTTATGGCAGGATAGCGTCGCGAAATGCTATCCTGTTTATACATGAACCACCAAGAATACATCACACATCTGCGCACCAGAACACCAAGCGCCCCGAATTTTGATGTCATTGGACGCGCCTACAAAAACGCTCAGGGCATCGATGAAATCATTTTTCTGCATAGTTGCTATTGGGACTATGTCGCGTGGCTGGAAGACACCACAGACATCAAGTTCGCCGAGTGGGTCGTCCATTGCGACAACAACCCAAGCGAGGGCCACACGCTTTCACATCTGCTGATGCATTGGCTATGGACCGATGAATGCAATCGCTTCCGTGAAGGCCTGCCAACGCCTTATCCGTATCCGCCTATGGGGTATGAGGGGTGGGCAAACTAAGGCGCTGTGCATCAAAAGAGATGGGGGTTTTCACAGAAGTTCCGTGTGATATAAAACTTGAAGTGTCAGCTATTTCATTTTAAAAGCAAGGTCTTGTCGTATTTTTGGACTTGGGGTATCATCATACAATGTTTTTCAAACCGCATAATTTTTTGGCATTAATATCTTTTGTAATTTTGGTTTCTTGCGATACTGAAGCAACAGAAGTGACTACTGAGGGCACATCGAAGGAGCCTCTGCATTTCTCTAAATCTGCAGAAGTCGTAATTTCAGCGGCTGCTAATGAATATTCCCTTTGTATCGCAGATGCGTTCGTTGAGATCAGTGAAGAACGGTTTGAGGAGGGAAAGCTTCCGAGTTTAGCTAAAAAGCTTTATATTGAAAAATGCGAAAGCAAAAAAGCTCTGTTTAAAAGCGAAGTTGAAGCGGCGGCAATAAAACATCCTAACACATCAAAAACAAGAAGTATCGCTGATTTTTCAGAGAGCTTTGCAAAATCTATCGAAGATAGAACATTCCAAATTCTTTACGATGAAATTCAGCCGCCCAGTTGAAATCTTAATAGAATGCATTTGGAATGGGAGGGCCAAATACAGTTTTTTGCCTGTCTATAAAAGTGTCTAGCTGCTCTCTTAACAAGTTTTCCTCAACTCTTATCGCTCGGTTGGTTTCTATTTTATTTTTGATTTCAGGAAGTCTGTTTCTTATCTGCTGTTCTAAATTGGATGTAATTCGCTCCTTTGTGTAGTTGGCCCAGTCATTTCCCAAGCTACTCGCCACATACGGCGAAACCAGATCGGTAGAAATTCCGGCTACAGCGCTAGTATTCCTATCTGCTATTCGGCCCGGTCCTATAATTGTCAGCACGTCAACTGCAACTTCAATCAACGGAAGAACTAATTTCCCCCGATTGCGAACTTCATCGTTAATCTCATTTTCCATAGCACCCAAGATATTCCGCACCAGTATTTCATCGTTTATAGTAGCAGCCTGAGATTCTTTCCCATATTGATCTGGGTCGAACAAAGCATCGCCCTGACCATCGCTGGCAGATGCAAATGATCCAGATAAAACTAGTGACATTGCTAGCATTTGCGCTTTCATGACTTGATCCTCACCCTAGCTTTCTTGGATTTCCGGCAACGATTTCACCTTGGAACAGTATGTTGCCTTCCTCATCAGTTGCGTAATAGACGTCTGATTGAGGTCTTTTGTACAGAGCAACGCACCCATCCCCTAGCAGCTTCGACCTTGTACAAATCGCAGTCCCCTTAAAGCTGTAAGAGCTTTTTTCAGACCGCCCTTTGTTATAGCCTGAGCGGGCTTCTGTGATGACCGAATCGTTAGCCGGGAAGAACATGTTTAGCGTATCTCCGAACGCATTTCCCGCTAAAGTATTCCCAACAAAATTGCTTGTGAAGGTGGTTTCGTTCACACGAACATAGCCATTGTTCTGAAGATCTTGTTCGTTGCGAATGAGGTTTTTGATGGGAGGTGTTTTACACGAGAACGAAGAAGCATTCGAGGAAAGATACTTATCAAAACAGTCCGTGTAGACAAAATCAAATGCCTGCAACCAAGCTGACCCATGTCCAACAAATCCAGCAGGTCGATCTACAACAGTTACATTGGGGTAAGTCTGCGCAGCCACTGCATTGGTAACGTTTTCGGTGTAAAACTCGTCTTCTTTAAAAGTGAAAATAATACCGGGCACCACACTTTCTTTCGTGTGACCCACTATTCTTTTCATGTTTTCTTCCCAAGCTGGCCCACTGTATTTCTCTGCTAGTCCACAACAGGCCGGTGCAATGGAAACAAACTTGTCAAACTCAGCTTCGTCAGAAGCCAGAAGTATATTCCAAGAGCCAAAAGATTGCCCAGTCAAAACAACCTTCTTGTAGCCGTTAGAACGCGCGTTTTTAGAAATGACGTTCATGCTGTCAGCAAGTGCTTGCCGATATCTATTTTGACGAAACGGGATTGGCGGATTAGCGCGGTACACATCCCAGCCCCGCTTGTTCAACGAAATCAGGTAGGGCTGAACAATATTATCATCTTCTGGCGTCGGTCCTTCATCACTATGCCCTCCGAAGTAGTAGATGACACCTTTCGCCAGTGCTGGGCCAGCATTCTTTGCTTGGAAGGCTGTCACGACCTCAAATTCGATATTGGAGGATGTTTCAGTGACCGTACTTACCTGGGGTTTCAAGGGTGTCTCAGAGCAGGCGGCCAAAACAGCAAACGCGCCCAATATCTTAAAAAATCGCATGATTAGTCTCGTCTAAAATGGCGTTAGCCTGTTGGTAACATTAAGATCAAGGTTCTGGGAACCCTTCCTCAATAGGCAAACTACGATTTTCTGTCGTTGGGCGTAGTAATCAGGCAGTCTTAGGCCGCGCGATAGATCAGATAGTCGCCTGCGATTTCAGCTTCCGTATAATCCATCGCCAGATCGCGGGCGATAGCCTCATAATCAATGTAGTGAATTAGGTGGTCAGGGATGTCGCCGAAAAGCCCCTCGGCGACGAACTCTTCGGCAAGGTCCTTCATGTTTCGGGCTTGATAGATGTCGATGTCAAAATCTGAAGGTGCGACGGTTTCAGGGTCAAAATTGTATCCGACCTCTCCAACGGCGATTATGAACACCTGTTTGTCGTGGGTATCCCAAGTTCCAACCGCCTTAAAATACGGCCCGATATTGGCTTGGTTGATCCCCCATGCTTTTGCCAGATCACAATCTATGTGATCCCCATCAATGAACTGGATTTCAAACTCTTCGACGGGTTCGCCGTAGTCGTTTAGGGCCTTCGCTGCCTTGGTTCTGAACTCTTCGGCGCTGGTAAAGTAGAACCCGCTGGCAGCTAAATCATAGGGTTGTGTGTGTAATTGTGTCATCTGTTTTTCCTCTCATTCTGACGTGTTGCGCATGCAACCGTCTGGCCTCCGCCGAGGAACGGGGGTGCAAGGATCAAAGGCGCGTCGCGCGGTTGCGGGAACCGCAGAGCCGAGAAGAGACGCGGGACCAGAGCCACGCGCAAGCTGCAACGGATGTGAAGCGAGCATGGCGAGGACCCACCCTTTGAGCCGCGCTCGGGGCAGTCGCCCCAAGCAGCGATCCAACGGGCTGATCCGCTTGGTCTCCATGGCATGGTCTGGGGTCTTGGGGGCAGGAACGCCCTCAAGGTGATGGGTGCAGGGAGAGTGAAATCTCCTTGCTCGGGTTCAGCGTCGATACGGTGACGGCATTCAATCCGCGCAGGGTGGGTCTATGGGGTGTTGGGGAGAGATGATATCTCCCCGACGAGGGATCAAACACCGAAATGTTTGCATGGTCATGGGAAGGCTCAACGCCGCCTCATGACCATTGGCTTTGGGGGATAAAACGGGGGAGCGCAGCAGTCCCCCTTTTCAAGTGGTGTGGTACTACCACACACATCTTGCGATTACTCTGAAATCGGAAGGTGCCCAAATGGGTCGCAGCGCTAACGGGTCAGCATGACCCACATCTCGCGATGAACGCAAAGCTCTCAACTTTCTTTGAGTGATCCCTTTTTGACATTGGCAAAATCCGGTCACAGTGACCAAATGCACTCTATGCCTCAAGGTCAACAGTTCCAGCTTAAACACGCGTTCGATACGGCGTTTGCCCAATACCAAGAAACGATGGGTGAGCCGTTTCCCGTGGTGCCTGATTTCGAGCGCGTCGAGGATTCTGATTTCTGGGCTGTCGCCGATATGGACGGCGATATGTTCCGCATTCGAGTTAGCACTGGGGCGGTTGATATGACCACTGCACTTTGGGAACATGTCCTTGCTGATGAGGGCCTTCAAGGCGGCATAGGTCTACCGTTATCGGCAACCGCCGACGAGATGATACACCTGAGCCTCGTGTGGCTGATGCTGCACGAACTGCATCATTATCAAATGGGGCATTTCGAAATTACGGGACGGTTGTGCTTGACAGAAGCGAACGTGCCTCAAGCCTATGGCGTTGTTTCTCGCGCGCCAGTTGCGCCTCCCGTTCTGGCAGGCCTCGATGAAGACGACCTTCCTAAAGTAGAACCCTGCCTCGAATTGCAGGCCGACCACAACGCCATCGAGATGTTGCTGGATGCCTATTCAGCAGATGAATTGCCTGCCTTGCGGGCGCGGGCAACGGCGATCTCGGGCATGATAATGTTGATCGAATGTGAGGATACCAAGAGAGACCACGCGCACTCTTCGCACCCCAAAGCGGCCACCCGCATCTTTCAACTCTTGGGCCATGTTATTGAAATGCCCATGATCCAAGCAACGCTTGCGCAGCACCATCCCAAATTGGAAATTGATCGCAACATCCCATCCTATGAAGAACAAAGCGCCTTTAATCGAGAGGTCGCCATTCCGACGTTTCTGGACACTATGACTCTCGCCATGGTTGCCAAGGCTGAAACCATACGCGACGACCTCGGCGAACCACAGGACTTCTTCCAAGATATACAAATCGCCAAACTGGCTGCCCTTGAACATCTTGACGCCCTCGCAACTGCGGGTGCCATTCAATGGGCGGATTTGATGACCCTCAATTCAAGAATACTGCGATTATTGGAAATTCGATAAAGAACTCAAGGAAGGTGAAGCGGTCTTTGCAGGCCGCTCGATGGGTGCCTACTTTCGGAAGCATCCCGATCTATGTCGAAACATTCTGTCTGAATTTCGCAGTCGATTTGCGCTCCAGCCTAAATCGTCGATCTATCTATAAGGGCAGCTAGGGCTAGTAGGTAAGTCGCGAATTACGTAACGCCTTTAAAACCCATATTTTGTTCGGCGAGTGGAAAAAGCCTGCTCGCCACCCTCCAAAAGCTCCTTTATCAGCTCTTGCACTTCGCCCTTGTCGATAGAACCACACAGTTCGTGGTCAACTTTCGTCCGATCGTTGCCATCCTCTACGACTGGTGTAAGTCCTATGATCTGTTCTGCATCGCCCAATACTGGGATGTTCGGATTGTGGCTAGAAAACAGGAACTGACGGTGTTTCTTGGCAACACGCATCTTCTTGACCACGTGTCCCGCGATAAACTGATTGTCCAAGTCGTCTTCCGGTTGATCGATGATCAACGGCGCATCCGACTCTAACAACAATAGCATGAGAACTGCGGTTGCCTTTTGACCGGCAGACAAGCGATCAAGTGCCTTCCAGTTTTGTGTTCCATTGCGCCCAACGTTAAGTTCAATGACTGCTTCTGGTGGAATCCGAGTTTCCTCCACCAGCAACGCCAATTTTTCACCACCTGCGGCCACTTTCTGGGAAGCCGAATCTGTGAAGCCAAACTCGTCGCTCAACGCTGGAGCACCTTTACGGATCGTCGCCGCCAGTTTTGACGGTGATAGATCGCGAAGCTCTTCGAGCTTCGTCAGTGCCTGACTGATCTGCCCATCAGTACCATCTCTTAAGACTTGTTCAAGCGGTCCCAAATCGGAACTCGGTCGAACGCTCGCTCGCACTGTTCCAGAGAGCTTCTTGCCTACTTTTTTTGCCGCCTTCTCAAGGTCACGATAGGCTTTGCGGTCAGCTTTTTCCCACTCATCAACTATGCTCTGGCGGGTTTTTCGTTCAATCTCTATATCCATAAGGGCCTGTTCTTTTTGGCCTTGCTTGGGGGTTAGTTTGGCAACTTGGTTTTTAACCGTCAGATAGGCGTCAGGGTCAAAACCTTCTCCCTCCAACTCCTTTTTGAGAGACTTGTATTGCTCGTCGATGGCATCAGCCTTTGGTTGCCATTCAGAACGTATCGCGGTCAAGTCTTTGAACGCCTTTTGGACCGCCTCAGTTAGCAAGCTTGCCGCGCGTAGCTTGGCGTCGTGTAGGTCCTGCGCAATTACCTGAACTTTCAACAGTTCGACCCGATGCGGCAGCTTAGACTCTTCCTCTGGCGGAAGTACTGCGGAGGCCTGTTTTTTGTCCGGTTTCATACGCTCTGCGATTTGATCAAATTCCGTTACGGTGTTGGTGAATTCATCCAGAATCCTCTGTTCCTGCTGTACCAATGCCTGCTCGTCCAGACGCGTTGCAAGTTCGGTCTCTTCGAAACGCTTGAGTTGCTCTTTGAGCCCCGGCAAAGCGGCAAGTGAGAGATCGAGACCAGCGATCCTGTCTTCGAGTTCCAAGATCGCTTTCCGGGAAACCCGAAAACGTTCTCTGATACTGTCAGTGTTTGCAGTCCCTGTGTTGTCTTCACTCACAAAGCGGCCCAATAATTCAGCAAGCTGACCTTTATCTCTAGTTATCTCGGAAATTTCATGTTGGCCGTAGATTTCCAAGTCGGGAATTAGTGTGGTGGGTTTCAAGCCTTCTACGATCTCTCCCAGCTGATTTTTAACGCGAGCGTCTTGCCCGTATGCACGTTCAATCAAGTAATACCCGGGTGATGGACTGGGCGAGAAGATCAAAACCGAAACCGCCGACTTCGATCCTAAAAGATGCTTGACCATCGAGTTGTGACTTTTGGCGGCATCCGCGCCAAGCGGGGAGATGTCGAAAACAAAACGCAAGCTCTCGACAATCGTGGACTTACCAGCTCCGCGACCTCCTATCATCACATTCAAACCGGAGTTCAATGCAACGTACTGCCCATCTAGCAGTCCCCCATCCCAAGCAACGGCAACGATTTTCGTGAATTCAGGCGGGGTATCGTCAGAATTAAGCATTATACGGCTTTCACCGTCTAGAAAGGCTTGTCGCAAACCCTCTATAGAGACGTTGGTCATTTTTAGAAACGTTGAACTACCCGGGTTCGCAAAATTTTCCGGCGCAGAAATGTCTGATGCGTTTACAAAACTGAGAGGACGATCTCGCTTGTAAGCACCATTCTTATTGAGACAAATTTTCTGGTGTTCGGGTGGCACATCGCCAAGTGGGCCGGGGATAGCTGCAGCCAAGTGTAATGGAGATTTCCACGCGTTCATCCTTGTTTGGCCAGAAAGCTCGCTCAGCAAGCCGCTACTGTGTGTCACGTGCGCCGAAATGGTAATACCGCCACGCTCGTGAACTAGTTCAAGAAGCTCTTCAAACCCCTTGCGTGAGATCGGCGATGGGTCGTCCCGGTTCCGAATATCACAAGCACCCACATTCTCATTCATATCAGACACAATAGTTCCGGGTGGAAAGAGACATAGGATATGCACCCCCTCTGCTGAGTTTGCTTCAAATCCTGGAAACACGGTTATATTAGCTGCTTCCAGTTTCAGCCTGAGTTTTTCAGACTCATCGAAGCGGAAGTGATCGGTTAGCGCGACAACTTGCACACCGCTCTTTAGGCACGCATTGACCATCGCATCGTTGTATTCGTCTTCTATTGTGAAAGCGTGCTTTTTGGAATGTCGCGCTCCATAAGCGAAGGGATTCACCTGAAACGCACACTTCACGTACTGACTGCCATTCGGGGCAGTTAAAGCACTTTTTATGCCTTCTGGCGTAGCTCCGTGAGCAGCAAGGGTTGCGAGAGTTGGATCAAAATCATTTTTCATTTTAATAGTTTAGACCATTTTTGCGTCGAGAGCTATAAATCTGGATCAAAGGCGTATAGGTAAGCGTGATGTAAATTCAGAAGCTGAAGGTAATGATTCACAGTACAACTCAGCAACAGTGAACGGTGCGCTCAGAATACGCTATTTTCTGTGGCCCGCTTAAGAAATCCAAATGGAGCATTTAACCTCACCCTTGTAATCAAACAACGACTCAAACAGAATTTACGATTATGGTGAACATTGAAACAATCCGCTCTGCTCTCAATACTAAGGGCTACTTTTTTGCAACTGAAGCATTGCAAAGTCATGAAAATCTTCTCCACGATCAAATTGAAAAGCTTTCTAAGTCACTCGGAACTCCGAGGCGAGGGCGACACGGTAAACTAATTGAGGAATTGACTCCAAAATCTGAAAGGGAAGCTCCAACAAATTCTCTCAGTAAGAAATTTGGTATTGGTCGATTCCCCTTCCACATTGATTCTGCACACCATCTCACGCCTTCAAGATATCTAGTTTTTGGATGTATGGAGGCGAAGGGGGAAGTTGCCTCGACGTTACTAATTCATGCCAAGAACATTGAGCTGGACAGAGTTCAAAGAGATGCTCTTAAGACAGGTATTTTTCTTGTAAAAAACGGGCGAAACTCATTTTATGCCAGTATTGAGCCAAGAAATTCCAAATTTATCAGGTGGGACCCCGGATGCATGTTTCCAAAGGATAATCATGCTCGGATTGCAGCGGACGCGATTTCGCGATGGCCAAATCCAAAATCGTCCAAGACCATAAATTGGTCACGTGGCTCGCTGCTTGTAATCGACAACTGGACTATGCTTCACGCGCGCGGAGTTGTTAGTGACCACCACGGTCATAGGTCATTATTGAGGGCTACTATCGCATGACAATGATTATCACGGCTGCTCTTGATAAAGATGCCTTGCTGGCAAAATCACAACTGTATGTTAGAAAGTCACTGTTGAGAAAATCTGAAGGTGATTTAGAAGAATATCAGTTGTGGGCTTCCTTAGCATTAGAATTACTTGGCAAATCAGCCCTCGCGAATATTCATCCATCATTGATAGCTGATCCATTGCACTACCAGTCATTGTTCGCTGCATCAGGGATAAAAGCTTCAACCGATATCAAAACCATTACAGCTAAAACACTGTTCGAAAGGCTTGGTCATTTAGTCAAACCATTTGACCAGAAGGTGAAGGAATTCTGCAACCAAGTAGCAAATCGAAGAAATGCCGAACTGCATTCTGGCGATGCGCCCTTTGCCGCTACCCGGGCAGACCTTTGGGAAGCGGAATACTGGTATGCGGTTGATACGATTCTGAAATTCATGGACGAAACGTTAGAAGGTTGGCTCGGCGCAGATGATGCAGCAACCCCTCAAGAAATCTTAAGCAACGCTCTTGATGCAAAGCGGCAGTCCGTTGAAATGCGTATAGAAAAGACACGTGAAGCGTTTGAATCAAAGAAACGCGGAGACAGAGAAAAGGCGCTAAAAATCGCTGAACAGGCCACAATTGACAGCTATCCAGCGCTTTTTTTAGACTTTTACGATGCCAGTTGGGAGTGCGAGTGCCCTTCATGCGCTGGAAAAGCATACGTCATTGGCGAGATGGTGGAAGAAGAGGTAATTGACACATCGCCTGAAGAATACGTTGTTTGGGAAACAGTAGAGAGATGGTATCGTGGGGATAAGTTTAAATGTCCGACATGTGAGCTTAAAATTGATGGGTACGACGAATTGGAGTTCGCAGAGTTGCTAACAGAGCATTCTGATACAGACGAACGTGAGATGGAATATGAACCAGACTATGGAAATGATTAAGGTTGCCCCCTCATATCCGTCAAACCTTTTTGTGTTAGCTCACAAACCTCACAGTGATTATGAATACACATGCCTCACCGTACGACGTTTGTGCAATATCCTTCATGCTAATAGGGGCCGTATTATTGGGTGAGACCACAAACACGTATTGATGCTGTCCCGTGTCTTGCAGTTCTTCCAATTCAATTAGTTTGCCAGCATCATCTCGCGGCAGAAATTGTGCTCCCTCGCTGACCAAAGCCCTCAGCCGCCTTTCGTCGGCCCCAAGCGGCAACGGATGCCAATCGCTCTTACACTTTTCAAAAGCAACGACGACGCCGTCATGAGGGCTATCCAGTTCAAAGCAAAAGCACTGTCCCAATTGCAATGTTTCAACTGTTTTTGGCGCACTCTTGGTGCGGCTGAGGATGCCCATTTCGCGCTTCATGGGAATGATGCGCAGCCCCGCCTTTTTCGCATGCTGTTCCACGAATAGTTCCCAAACGGATTTAGGATTCACCTGAAACAAAGTTGGCGAAGCATTTTGCGCGACATCAAAGTGGTTTTGTTCCAACCAACGGTGAATCATCATGGCGCGGCCTGCGGCAATATTGCCGCGTCGAAAGTTGGATATATAGTCAGTGCCCAGTGTGGCTGTCTCGCCAAAGGCTTGATCCATCAGAATATCAATATGCTCACCTGTTACGTCAGAAACAGCGCGCAAAGCACGATAGAGAGCTTTACTCGGTTCGGTCCGTTCTTGACGACTGGCTTTCATCCAATCGAACTCATCAGGATTTTCAACAATTTCTTTCGTCATCCAGTTACCCGTTCTGACCCGCTCTATACCTCGGGTCATAGCTTTTCTGGCACTCTATTCTGTCCCTGCGCTTGGGCGCAAAGACAAAATAACGCTTTGGAAAATAGGACTTTTATCCTATAATGTTCACTTTATGTTCTTGCGCGTGGTGCGTGAAGAAAGGAGGGATCAACAAAGCAAGCCTGCAAAAGGCAGAAAGGAAACGGTCATGACCGATTTACCCCCCAACTTTAATCCTGAGACGGCACCGCCGACACTCTCCATTGATTGGGACGCCTATCTGCCGTTCTTTGAAGACGAGGATATATCAGAGGACGAAAAGCATCAGCTAATCGAGGCCCTCTGGTCTATTGCCGTCAGCTTTGTTGATCTTGGCTTTGGTGTTCACCCTGTTCAACAGGTCTGTGGACAAGCAGACGATCCTCTCAGCGAAACGCCTCCTGATCTGCTATCCTTATGGATGAGCGAACAGGCAGAACAGGAGGACATATGGCGGGATCAGTAAACCAACAACGGGCGGTGATTTACTGCCGTGTCTCTGGTGCAAAGCAGGTCCGTGAAGGTGATGGGCTTGCGAGCCAAGAAACCCGATGCCGTGAATACGCTAAGTATAAAAGCTATGATGTTGTGGACGTGTTCACCGATGATGTGAGTGGTAAGGCCACGACGCGGGTTGGGATGCAAAGCATGCTTGGCTATCTGCATATGAATGCCAGCAAGGGCAGTGAAATTGTCGTCATCATTGATGACATCAGCCGTCTAGCAAGAGGGCTGAACGCCCACCTAGAACTGCGTCAGTCCTTGGCTGGCGCAGGCGGCAAGCTGGAAAGCCCATCGATTGAGTTTGGTGAAGACAGTGACTCGGTACTGGTCGAAAACCTTCTGGCCTCGGTTGCCCAACACCAACGTGAAAAGAATGGTGAGCAAACCAGCAACCGCATGAAAGGCCGCATGATGAATGGCTATAGCGTCTTCTGTTCACCTGTTGGCTATCGCTATCAGCGGCGCAATGGCCATGGCAAACTGTTGGTGCGTGTTGAACCCGTCGCTTCCATCATTCGAGACGTTATGGAAGGCTATGCTTCTGGGCGGTTTGCAAGCATGGCGGAAGTGACGCGCTACCTTGAACAACAGCCTGCCTTTCCAAAGATCGGCGGAACCATCCGCCAGCAGGTGGTGACGGATATGTTCAACCGCGTTCTCTATGCAGGATATATTGAACATGAACCGTGGGGCATCACGCGTCGTAAGGGCCACCATGAGCCTATTGTCTCGCTTGAGGTCTATGAGCGCATCCAAACCCGTAAGGCAGATCGTAAGCTTGCCCCAGCCCGTGCGGATATCAATCAGGACTTCCCTTTGCGCGGAGCGGTGAATTGCGCCTGCTGTGATGCTCCCATGACATCCTGCTGGTCCAAAAGCGGTACAGGTAAGCGTTACCCCTATTATTGGTGCCAGACCAAGACCTGCGACATGTATCGCAAGAGCATCCGTGCAGAAAAAATCGACGCGGCGTTTGCAGAGGTCATGCAATCGCTGGAACCCTCTCAAGGCATGATCGCCGTTTTTAAGACCATGTTGAAAAATGCGTGGAACCAAAGGTTGGCACATGCTGACGCCCAAAAAGGCGATCTCGAACGTGACATCGCGCAAATCGACAAACAACTGGACGGGTTGCTGGTCAGGATTGTCGAAACAGACAAACCAAGCGTGATCGCGGCCTATGAAAAGAAGATCGAAAAACTGGAGACAGATAAGATGTTATTGGCAGATAAAATGGATCAAAACGGTCAACCTAAGCATACCCTCGATGAGATTTTCGAACTTTCTATGCAGTTCCTCGCAAACCCTTGGAATATATGGAAGAACGGCAACCTCACACTCAAGAAAACAGTGTTGAGAATGGCATTCAAGGCACCATTGGCATACGATAAGAATAAAGGATTTCGAACTCCGCAAACCTCTGTAATATTTAGGTTTTTGGATGATCTTACTGAAAAATGTAAAATGGTGCCCCCACACGGACTCGAACCGCGGACCTATTGATTACAAATCAATTGCTCTACCAGCTGAGCTATAGGGGCTTTGCCGGTCATCTATTCAGTTTGGCCACATCGCGCAAGAGGAGAAATTGCGAAACTGTATCAAATTTTGCGTCCTTGCGAGATGGGTTCCTCGAATTGGAATTTGGGCACGCCCGAGCTGACACTGGCAATGCCTAGGCTGGTGAGGAGCTGGAGAAACCGGCGCAATAATGTAAGTTGAAACTCTTTGGAGATCATTGGTGTTCATTAAGCTTGCCTAAAGGTCCACAGCGCGCCTGGTGCTGGCAGAAAGTTGCGCGGCCATGCCCATCTCCACGGCCCAAAGACCATCTTCAAACGAAACTTCGGGGCGCGCGCCTGGCGTTTGGACCAGTTCAAGAAAACCCCTGTGTTGATAGAATGTCGCGCCGTTATGATCACCTGCGGCGAGCAAGGTCTGATCGACAGGGATTTCAAGGATCGTTGGCCGTTTGGGCGTGCGCGGGCTGATTTCCACAACAGGTATCGGAGGGGGGCCCAGATCACCGGGCCAGAACCGCGTGGGGCCGGGCACGAAAGCTTCGATCTTGCCCGCGACACCAACAGCGGAAAGGGTCTCCTGAAACCGCGCACCTTCTGCGAACATGCAAAGTTCAAGCATCGCGCGCTGCCCCCCTTCGAAATCGACGATAACATAGCCGTTGTCGATAATGTCCGGCACCGCACCTCCATAGCATTCATCAAGGTGGTTCACCGATTGCGCAGCACTGGCCATAATGCGGATCGGTTTGCTACCCATCACCAGGCGCATCAGATCAAAGAAGTGGCAGCATTTTTCGACAAAAGTCCCCCCCGTCTGATCGTTGAAGCGGTTCCAGTTGTCCACCTTTTGCAGAAAGGGGAAGCGGTGCTCCCGAATGCTCAACATCCGCACCCCGCCGGTGATGTCCGGCGCGCGTTTGAGCAGTTCTGCAATGGGCGGCATATAGCGATATTCCATCGCCACCCAGATCGGTGCGGGGTAGGTGGCGGCGACGTTTTTCAGACGGGGAATGTCTGCCGGATCTGTCAGGAGCGGCTTTTCCACGAGCAGTGGCAGGGGACGTTTGGCGGCGATTTCGAGCATTTGTTCGGCGTGGCGAAAATTCGGGCTGGTGATTACCAGGCAATCCAATGCGTCCTGTGCCAGCAGATCCTCCAGGGTGTTCACGAAACGGGCCTGCGGGGCAAGGCGACGGGCAATCTCGCGCATGGCGGCGTCGGGTTCGAAGATCACCGTGACCGCCGTTTTCGGCAGCAGCGCGATGTTTTTCAGATGCTCCTGGCCCATCATACCGCAGCCGATCAGGCCGTATCTTGTCGTTTTATTCATACTCTCGATCCCTATTTCAACCGCTGTACATAGACGGATTTTGTCGTGTCAAACCACGTGCGTGAAAACTCTATGGCCGTGGGTTGATCCGCCCAGCTGAACCGTTCGATATAGCCGCAGGCCGTTCGGGGGTGTCCGAAATCAAGCGGTGTCCATGCGGGCAGGGCGCTGATGCTGACGCGATCTTCGGCGCGCGTGATCCAGAAATGCAATTGCTTGAGATAGGTCTGGTAGAGGGAATCGGACAGATCCGCGGTATCCAAAACGCCGACGGCGGCGTCGAGCCAGATTTCTTCCACGGCGATTGCTACATCATTGAGATAGCGGCGTCGCCGGATACGGGTGGCGCTTGAACTGTGGCCAAACGCCGGTAAACCCCTTGGTTTTTGCATGACATGCAGGCCTAACACTTCAGCGCTCGGCAACCCACCACCCGAGAGCAGTTCCAGTCGAAACATTGGATAGGCCCCCGCGGCGGCGGCCGATTTGCGAATGTAGTTGCCCGACCCCTGCACGCGCCGCAGCAAGCCTTTATTTTCCAGCGCTGCAAGGGCTTTGCGCAGCGTCCCGATGGAGGTGCCCAATGTCGCGGCCATCTCGCGCTCGGGCGGCAGGCGTTCCCCATCCAGCAAACGCCCCGCATCGATGTCGCGCGCCAGCAACTCGCTCAATTGCACGTATTTCGGAAGCGCATTGGCATTTTGTGATGATCTGACCATGGGGCGTGGGACCGGGTTTGCGGAATTGATACACTATTGATCTACCACCTTGTGGATGCTATTCAAGAGGAAATGGGTGCAGACCGCACAAAGGGAAACAGATGACGATTGTACCGGTGACCTCAGCGGATTTGGATGCGGCCGAGGTGTCATGGTTTTCCGCACTTTGTTCTGATGACTATCGGTTTCTGGGTGTGCCGGAGGGTGATTTGCGCTCCTCCTGGAAACACTGCTCGGATATCGTGAAGACCGCCGAGGCGCAGGGGTTTCGCAACATTCTGTGCCCCTCCTCCTATCAGGTCGGGCAGGACACTTTGAGTTTTGTTGCGGGCTGCGCGCCGATCACGGATAAGATCAACCTGCTCGCCGCCGTGCGTTGCGGCGAGATGCAACCGATCATGCTGGCGCGCACCATCGCGACGCTGGATCACATGCTCGAGGGGCGTCTGACGGTCAATATCATCAGTTCGGACTTCCCTGGCGAAAAAGCGGAGAGCAATTTTCGCTATCAGCGCTCGCGCGAAGTGGTGGAGATCCTCAAACAAGCCTGGACGCGCGATGAGATCGACCATCAGGGCGAGGTCTATCAATTTGACAAGGTCACGGCGGACCCGGCGCGCCCTT
Organism: Roseobacter fucihabitans; assembly: GCF_014337925.2. Taxonomy (NCBI): domain Bacteria; kingdom Pseudomonadati; phylum Pseudomonadota; class Alphaproteobacteria; order Rhodobacterales; family Roseobacteraceae; genus Roseobacter; species Roseobacter fucihabitans. The sequence continues at coordinate 1,065,098 of NZ_CP143423.1, forward strand.
ATCAGACGGGTGGGCCGCTGTTGTATTTCGGGGGCTATTCCCCGGCGGCGCTGGATTTATGCGCCGAGCATTGCGATGTTTACCTGATGTGGCCCGAGCCCAAGGACCAGATCGCAGGCCGGATGCAGGCTGTGCATCAACGCGCCGCCGAAAAAGGCCGCACGTTGGATTACGGTCTGCGCGTGCATATGATTGTGCGCGATAGCGAGGCCGAGGCCAAGGAATATGCGGAATATATCGTCTCCAAGCTGGACGATGAACATGGCCGCAAAATCCGCGAGCGGGCGCTGGATGCGACCTCTCTGGGTGTGTCGCATCAGGCGAAAAACCGCGATATTGCCGATGAATTCGGCTATGTCGAACCGCACCTGTGGACTGGGGTGGGGCGTGCGCGTTCGGGCTGTGGGGCGGCGCTTGTCGGCTCTGCGGATCAGGTCCTGTCTGAGATCGAAGCATACCAGAAAATGGGTATCCGCGCGTTTATCTTCTCGGGCTATCCGCATATCGAGGAGGCCGAACATTTTGGCCGCCTGGTGATGCCGCATCTGAAAACCTGCTCCCTGCCGCAGGCCTATGGGCGGGTGCCAGGCGCGCCGCCCCAAACCCCTCTTGCCGCCGGAGACCGCCGCTGATGGACCGCATTGCCCTTTCCGATACATTGACCGTCAGCCGCGTCATTTATGGCATGTGGCGGCTGGCTGATGATGGAAATACCGCGCCGGCTCACGTGCGCGCCAAGATTGACGCCTGCCTTGCGCAGGGCATTACCACGATGGATCAGGCCGATATCTACGGGGGCTATGCCGCCGAAGAAGTGCTGGGCACCTGCCTCAAGCAAAGCCCCGGTCTGCGCGATGAGCTGGAGATCGTGACCAAATGCGACATCGTGGCCCCGATGGGGAAATACAGCGATCGACGGGTGAAATATTACGATACCTCTGCGGCGCATATTGAGGCCTCGGTGGGGGCCTCGCTGAGCCATATGGGGATTGAGCAGATTGATCTGTTGCTTATCCACCGCCCCGATCCGATGATGGATGCCGCCGAGACCGGGGGCGCGTTGGACGGGCTGATCCAAAGCGGTAAGATCCGCGCCGCGGGTGTGTCGAATTTCCGTCCCTGGGATTGGGATTTGTTGCAATCGGCGATGAGCAACCGGCTGGTGACCAACCAGATCGAACTGTCGCTGGCCGCGCGCGACAGCTTTACCAATGGCGATCTGGCCCATCTACAACAACATCGGATCAATCCAATGGCCTGGTCGCCGCTGGGAGGGGGTAGTTTGATGACAGAAAACAGCGCCGTCACGGCCAAGATGGATGACATCGCGGCGGCGCAGGGCGTGGACCGCGCGGCCATCGCCGTGGCCTGGCTGCTCGCCCATCCTGCTGGCATTTTACCGGTGATGGGCACGAATAATCTGTCGCGCATCGCCCGTTGCAGCGATGCGTTGAAAGTCGAGATCGACAGGCAGACCTGGTTCGAACTCTATGAGGCTGCAAACGGGCATGAGGTCGCATGATGGCAGATGGAACACGGCAGATCGGCCAGATGCACAGCTTTGCACCCGGCCCACAGACGCAACGCCCGTTTCGCGACGCGCTGGGGCAATTCGCCACCGGCGTCACCATCGTGACCGCGCAAACCGCGCAGGGGCCCATCGGGATGACCGCCAACTCCTTTTCCAGCATTTCGCTGGAGCCGCCGTTGGTGATGTGGAGCCCGGCGAAAGCCTCCAGCCGCTATGCGCATTTTATCCAGGCACAGCATTTCGCCATCCATGTCATGGCATATGAGCATGAAGACACCGTGTTGAAATTTGCGAAATCCGGGCAGGCCTTTGAGGGTCTGGACGTCGAGATAAATGCACAGGGTGTCCCAATTTTGAACGACTGTCTGGCGCGGTTTGAATGCGCTACCCACCGGGTCCATGATGCGGGCGATCATTCGATCGTTCTGGGCCGGGTCTTGTCGGCGGCTTCCCGGGAGGGGGAGGCGCTGATTTTTTGCCAGGGCCGATTCAGGCAGTTTGACAAACAGGCCTAAAAGGCCAACCAATGAAGGGTACGGGGAAAACCCGTGCGCAGTGATCCGGAATAACCGGACACAAGGGAGGAGGCTCCGATATGGGAGCATTGCTGGCGGTGATGACACCGCTCCGGCTGGCCAATGAGGTGCTGCTGACGCTTGGGCGTGCCATTGGCGTATTTGCAGTGGCCGCGATGGTCGTGGCGATCCTGGTGCAGGTCTTCTTTCGATATGCGCTGAACAATGCGTTGCCCTGGCCGGATGAGGCCGCGCGCTTTTGCATGATGTGGATGACCGGGCTGATGGCCCCGACGGCGTTTCGCCGCGGTGGGTTCGTGGCCATCGACACGCTGGTGCGCTTGCTGCCTGCGCGCTTGGGCGCAGTGATCACGCTGCTTTTGCTCTTTCTAAGCCTCGGCGTCTTGATCGTCGCGGTACAGATCGGATGGTCCGAAGTCACCGGATTTGCCGGGCGCTTTGCCACGGCGTCGCTCTTTGTCCCGATGGATTTCGGCTTTGAAACCTGGCTTCGGGTGCCGCGCAGCTGGATGATGGCCTCGCTTTTGGTTGGCATCGTGCTGCTGATTTCGGTGAATGTCGAATTGATCCTGCGCGCGATAGTGACGATGATGGGCGGTGAAGACCGCCTTCCCGCGATTGCGCTGTCTGAACAAGTGGGAGCCGAATGATGCTGGTCTGGTTCCTCCCGCTCTTCCTGATCTTCCTGTTGATCGGTCTGCCGGTGTTTTTTGGCCTTCTGGCCGCCCCTGGTATTTTGCTCTGGCTGAATGGTCAGGAAAAAGACATCACGCTGCTTTACCGTAACGTTTACAATGGGATGGATAGCTTTCCCTTGATGGCGATCCCCTTCTTCATGCTCGCGGGCGAGTTGATGAACAAGGGCGGCATCACCATGCGGCTGGTGGAATTTGCCCAGGCCATGATGGGGCATTTTCGCGGCGGGCTGGCGCATGTGAACATCCTCTCCTCCATGCTCTTTGCGGGGCTATCGGGCTCTGCTGTGGCAGATACATCCGCACTTGGCTCCATGCTGATCCCGGCGATGGAAAAACAGGGCTACACGCGTAAATTTGCCGCCGCCATCACCGCTGCAAGCTCGGTGATCGGTCCGATTATCCCGCCTTCGGGGATCATGATTATCTATGCCTATGTGATGGGCGAAAGCGTTGCGGCATTGTTTTTGGCGGGTATTGTGCCGGGCATCATGGTCGGCCTCGGCCTGATGCTGATGGTCAAATTACAGGCGGATAAATACGACTTCCCCGTGGCCACGCAGAAACATACCTGGGGCGAGCGCGGGCAGGCGAGCCTCAAGGCGTTCTTTCCACTGCTGACGCCCGTGATCATTCTGGGCGGTATCCTGGTGGGTGTCTTCACCCCGACGGAAGCCGCCGCCGTTGCCGTGGCCTATGCGCTGGTCATCGGCCTATTCGTGATGCGCACATTGAAATTCCGCGATTTGCCGGAGGTTCTGAACCGCGCCGGCATCACATCTGCCGTGGTGCTCTTGCTGGTCGGTGCCGCCATGGCTTTCAAGACCGTGGTCAGCCTCAGCCATGCGCCCGAAGCCATGGCCGAATTCGTGCTCAGCCTGACAAGCAATCCGCTGATCCTGCTGTTCCTGATCAACCTGTTGCTGTTCGTGGTCGGCATGTTTCTGGACGCGGGGCCGGCGATCATCATTCTGGGGCCGATCCTGGGGCCGATCTTTGTCAGCCTTGGCGTCGATCCAATCCATTTCGCGATCATCATGAGCGTTAATCTGACCGTGGGGCTTGCGACACCGCCGATGGGGTTGGTGCTTTTTGTCGCCTCCTCGGTCTCAGGCGAACGCGTCGAGGCCATTTCCAAGGCGATCCTGCCGTTTCTGGCGGTGGAGATCGCGGTCATATTCCTGATCACATATATCCCCGCCATATCCATGACCATTCCGCGACTGACGGGCTTTGCAAATTAATGACAACTCAACGGGAGAGAGCTTAATGCTTGGAAACACACTGAAAACCTTGACCCTTGCCGCCTTTCTGGCGGGCACTGCGATGGCGGCGACCGCAGCGGATTTCAAAATCCGCGCCACGGCGAATTCGAATGAGAACGACGAAGACTATGATGGTCTGGTTGTCTTCAAGAACTACGTCGAGGCCGCCTCCAACGGTGCCATCGAAGTGGAGCTTTTCATCGGTACGCAGCTGTGCGGTAACGGTGCGGAATGCCTGCAAGGCGTGGCGGATGGGACAATTGATATTTATGTGTCGACCTCCGGCGGCGCATCTGGGATTTTCCCATATGTTCAGGTGCTTGACCTGCCGTACCTGATGGCGGATGACCGGATTGCCGAAACCGTGCTGTCGGGCGATTTCACCCGCAAGATGCGCGCGATGGCACTCGAGGATTCCGGTGACACGATCCGTCTGATGACCATCGGCAACACCGGCGGCTGGCGCAATTTTGCCAATACTAAACGCCGCGTTGCGGAACCTGCCGATATGGCAGGGTTGAAGATCCGCACCGTGGTCGCCGATCTGCCGCAGGAGTTGGTCAAGGCATTGGGTGCCGCCCCGACGCCGATCCCGTGGCCGGAACTCTTTACCTCCTTCCAGACCGGTGTGGTTGAAGGCTCCAAGAACGGGATCACCGACATCATGAGCATGAAATTCCCCGATGCGGGTCTGAAATACGTGACGCTGGACGGGCATGCCTATATGGGCGCGCTGTGGTGGATGAATAACGCCAGATTCCTGGAAATGCCCGAGGATATGCGCCGCGTTGTGGTCGATGGGTTCTATGCGCTGCAACAAGCAACTTTTGCCTCGCCCAAGCGCAAATCCATCGAGGCTTACGAGCAGTTCGTGGCCGAAGGCGGGGACCTCTATGTGCCCACACCAGAGCAGAAAGCGGCCTTCAAAGAGGGCGCGGCCCCTGTGTTTGACTGGTTCAAGGCCAACGTCGGACGCGGCGAGGAAATCTTCGATGCGCTCTCGACCGCTGTTGCCGAGGCCGAAGCCGAGGTGGGCGAAGCCCGTAACGCTGACCTCAACTGATCCGCATGAAGAGGGCCCGCCCAATGGGCCCTCTCCTCCGCTTCATTGTTCCAAAAATATGCCCTGCGGCGAGGGTTAATCCAAATGCAACGCATATGCAGGCACTTCTTGGGTCATATTAACGGAATGGATACATCCAGACCTTGTAATCAGCGACCAGAACATGCGCTTTTTCGATCTCCTCCGGCGTCATTTTCTTGTCGACCTCTTCAAGGCTGATCACGGCGTCGGGATCACCGCCAATCGCCGAGAGCGTATACCACTTATAAGCGCGCACCAGGTCCGGGCTGGGCAATCCGCGCCCGACCTCATAATACCACCCGACACCGGATTGCGCGCCCGGATGACCCTTCATCGCCGAACGCAGATACCACTCGAAGGCGCGCACGTCATCGCGCGCCACCCCAAGCCCCATCGTATAGATGACGCCAATCAATTCCTCCGCATCCGCATTGCTCGAGCGCGCGGCGGGCCACAGCGCGGCGTAGGCCTCCTCGAATTGCCCGGCCTCCATCATGTCACGCGCCTCTTCGGTTTGGGTGCCGCCGCATCCACGTGATGATTGCGCGGGAGGGCTTTGAGGTGAACCACAAGAAAGTGCGGCGCATCTATCGTGAAGAGAGAAGCTTCAGGTGTGTCGCAGGGGTGGCAGGAAGCGCGCGTTGGGAACGAGGAAGCCAATGGCATTGCCCAACGGACCGAACCAGCATTGGTCGTTGGATTTCGTGTCTGACGCGCTGACAGATGGACGTCGGTTTCGCATTTTGGCAGTTGTCGATGGCTTCAGCCGCGAGAACTTGGTGCTGGTGGCCGACACGTCGCTGTCTGGTCAACGGTCGCGCGTGAACTGGATCAGATCATTACTGAACGCGGCATGCCAACGACGATTGTATCGGACAACGGTACCGAGTTCACCAGCATGGCGATCCTCTCAAATGGGTTCAGGATACCGGCATTGACTGGCACTATATCGCGCCCGGAAGGCCCCGGCAGAACGGTTTCATTGAAAGCTTCAACGGCAAGCTGCGCCCCTCTCGTGCATGTAAACATGCACTGCCGGGCAGTGGATGAATGCCTCAACGAAACGCTGTTTGGTGCTTTAGGCGATGCTCGCAAAACGCTCGAGGAATGGCAGGAGGATTACAACTGGCAAAGACCACATTCAGGCTCGGGCAACCTGACCCCGATGGAATTCTCGCACAGAAAGGCGATGGACAAAATGGCCGCCTAACGCCAAAGATCTAACCCAAAGGATTCCGCGCAAAGCCGGATGAGACTTGGGGATCAGGGCAAGGTTGCTGCAGCTCTCTTCAGAAATTGGCAGAAAATTGCTGAATCCAATCGACTCTTTTTACAAGCAACACGCGTTTTCCCTTTCTCGGCTGCAAGTATTACTGGTCTTACGAATGGGGGATATAACCGGAGGCTGAGAGAGTTTCTGCGGGTAGAGAATATAGGCGATGAGGAAGCGGGCGTGTCGAGCCATATGATAAGAAAGCTCTATGCCAACTTTGCTTACATTACGGATCCGCGCCTTGTCGAAGTGCTGCGTGTTCAATACGGCCATTCATCGTTGGCGATGACCTATCAGTACACCCACAATCCTAAACAGCTTGACGCAGTAGGTGAAGTCGAGCGTGCTTTGACGCTGCGACGAATGAAAGAGCTTATACATGGTGAACCGGTCGCTGGTAGAGCTGCTTCTGCACTTGCCATAGATAACGAATTCCAGCAGTTGAAGGCCGTAACGAAAGATGGCGGCCAACAAATTTGGATCGAAACCGAAAAATGGATTCAGAAACACGACCTGCGCTTTCACGAATGTTCTCATGGAGGATGTTTAAATGTTGCTCCATCCGAGATGCGTTGCAAAGAACTAAACGATACGCCGGAGTACTTGGATGATCATGAACCTGATCTAAGCAATCGCTCAGCGGGAACATGCATCGGCTGCAAAAATTTCATCATGATGAGCTCACACAGAGCTTTCTGGATCGAACGATATCGAGTGGGTAAGCAATTCATGGAGAGAGTTGGTCTTACTTTTCCGACCAGTTTGCAGCCTTGTTAAGATGGATCAGGGTTTCATTTAGGCTGCCAATCTCATTGGTTCTGTTTTGCTGACATAGGCCTCATTGGGGGTCAATATGCCGCGGGTCGAATGTGGGCGCTCAGAGTTGTAATAGGTCAGCCATTTGCTGATCCCCGCCCGCATTTCTGAACCCGCCTCAAAGGCGTTCAGGTAGACGCATTCGTATTTCAGTGATCGCCAAAGCCTTTCAATCATGCGATTGTCCCGCCAGGCAGCTTTGCCATCTATTACCGTCAGTGCATTGCGTAGCAATGTCACGAGAGGCATGCTGATCTTGATCTTTGCATCCGTGAGCACGTCGATCCAAGCACCACTGGTAAATTGGCTGCCTTGGTCCGTATTAAATATCTCTGGCCTGCCGTGCTTTGCCAGTGCCTCTTTCAAGGCTTCAACGCAGAAGTCCGCGTCCATGCTGTTGGACAACCGCCAAGCAAGGGCTTTGCGACTGTACCAATCCATGATTGCCACCAGATACAGAAAGCCACGCCGCATCGGGATGTAGGTAATGTCAGCACACCATACCTGGTTCGGGCGGTCGATCACGGCTTTCCTAAGCAAATACGGCCAGATCTTATGCTGGGGATGTTTCTTGCTCGTGTTGGGTTCCTGATAGATCGGGACCAAACGCATGAGCCGCATGAGAGGGCGCACGCAATGGCGACCGCATTTGTGGTTGTTGCGTTGCATGCACCGCGCCATTTGACGTGACCCCTACCATGGCGTTTCGAGGAATTGCTTATCCCCTCTCGGGATCATGCTTCGCATAACCCTGCCGGGCAGTGAATGATTTCCATGAACCGTAGGTTCTCAGCGCTCTCCCCCTTCGGTTCATAGTACAAGTGGGATCGGGTCAGCGTCAGCAGCTTGCATTGACGGCGTACACTCAGCTTGTGCTCCTTACTCACCATTTTTGCCTCGCGTCCCGAGCAACTGATGCGAGGCATCCACTGCCCGACAGGCGCATGCGCAGCATGCTGCCGGGAGGGGGCAATGACGTCGCAGTGCCCATCGACATTTCGCGTGACCGCGATGACAGTTTCGAACCAGAACTAATCCAGAAGGGTCAAACCCGGATCGACGGGATGGATGACAAGATTATCGGGCTCAATGCCGCCGGGTTGTCGACCCGCGATATTCGCGCCCACCTTGAAGAAGTTTATGGCTTGAAGGTTATGCCTCAGATTAAATACAAAACGCTTTAGTGCGAGAGTGCAACCTATGGCAGTTTGGTCGCCACAAACTTTGGCCCATTGGTAAAGAAGATCATCTTGAATGGCCACAGGCGTCTGGTGTGTTGCTAAACGACAAGAAGATGCGCCGCGCGTTTAAGAACAGTCAAAATAATGGGGTTCAAAAGATGGTTCCGCGCGAAGGATAGGAGGTCTCGTTTATTGAATCTGCCCATGAGCCGTACTGTTAGGGCGCGGACTATTGCGCGTGGGAGATACAAAGGAATTGGGAAATGGGTGAAGGTCACTTCTATACGGTCATAAAAAATCGCCACAGGAAATTCACCTGTGGCGCGTAGGCACGAAGCACCAACATTGAATTTGCAGCCCGCCACATTTACCAAGTTATCCGATCAACACAGACCGCTCTAACCCTATTTAGTGATTACTCCTCAATGCGACGGTGATCGCCGTGGCATCACGGTACTGTTTAGCCAGGTCTCAGAAGTGCCATTTCAAGCCAGCATCACCATCGGGTTCTCAAGATTATCTTTGATGGATTGCAGCAGTTGAGCACCCAGCGCACCGTCAATCACACGGTGGTCGACTGACAGGGTGACGGACATAACGGTCGCTATTCCCAATTCTCCATCTTTGCTAACAACCGGCTTTTTGATACCGGCACCGACGGCCAAAATGGCACCATGCGGTGGGTTGATCACGGCGTCGAAGTTATCCACGCCAAACATCCCAAGATTGGAAATCGCGAAGCTGCCGCCCTGGTATTCGTGGGGTGCAAGCTTCTTGTCCCGTGCGCGTGCGGCCAGATCCTTCATCTCCGATGACAGCGCGGAAAGCGACTTCATCTCTGCATCCTTGAGAACGGGCGTGAAAAGCCCCCCCTCAATAGCCACCGCGACGGCGACGTCGGACGGCGTGAGTTTCAAAATGCGATCACCGGCCCACACCGCATTCGCATCCGGCACGGCCTGAAGCGCGAGTGCACACGCCTTGATTATAAAATCATTCACCGACAGTTTGATGCCGCGACCCTCAAGCTGCTTGTTGAGATCGCTCCGAAACTTAAGCAAGGCATCCAGCTCGATGTCCCGACGCAGGTAAAAATGCGGTATGGATTGTTTGGCTTCGGTCAGACGTGCGGCAATCGTTTTGCGCATACCGTTGAGGGTCACTTCCTCGAAGGCGCGCCCCTCATACATCGCCATGACCGCGTCCGCGGCTGGGCCTTTTGACACGTCCGGTTTGCTTTGCGCGGCAGGTGCGGGCGCATCAACCGTTGGTTTGGACGGTGTTTTCTGCACGCCTTCCAGGTCGGCTTTCACGATACGCCCATGGGGGCCGGACCCTTTGAGCGTTGCAAGGTCCAGACCTTTCTCAGCGGCAATCCGGCGCGCCAGGGGGGAGGCAAAAACACGCGCGCCGTCTTTGCCTTGCGGTGCTGGCGCAGAGGCGGAGGGGGTGGGCGCGGCGGGTTCGGCCTGTTTCTGAGGCGCCTCCTTCGCAGTCGGCGCAGCCGCAGATGTGCTCTCTATGTCATCGGCTGTTTCGCCATCTTCCAGCAGGACGGCGATGGCCGTGTTCACCTTCACGCCTTCACTACCCTCGGCGATCAGGATCTTGCCGATGACGCCTTCATCGACGGCTTCGAATTCCATTGTCGCCTTGTCGGTTTCGATCTCGGCCATGATGTCGCCGGAGGAAACCGTGTCTCCCTCCTTCACATGCCATTTGGCCAAAGTACCTTCTTCCATGGTGGGGCTCAGGGCGGGCATCAGAATTTCTGTGGGCATCTTGCGCGCTCCTTATTTATAGGTGACTTGTTTCACGGCGGCGATGACCTCATCCGTGGTCACCAGCGCCAGTTTTTCAAGATTTGCGGCATAGGGCATGGGAACGTCCTTGCCAGTGCAATTGATGACGGGCGCATCCAGATAGTCGAAGGCCTCCTGCATGATCACCGAACTGATATAGCTGCCCACGGAACCCTGCGGCCAGCCCTCCTCAACGGTCACGCAGCGGTTGGTTTTCATCACCGATTTGATGATCGTCCCGGTGTCCATCGGGCGGAGTGTGCGCAGATCGACGACCTCGGCAGAAATCCCTTCCTCTGCCAGCTTTTCGGCGGCCGCCAGCGCATATTGCATGCCGATCCCGAAGCTGACGATGGTCACATCGTCTCCCTCGCGCCAGATCCGAGCTTTGCCAAATGGCACCGTATAATCGTCGATATCGGGCACATCGAATGTGCGCCCATAGAGAATTTCATTTTCCAGAAAAATCACCGGGTTGGGATCGCGGATCGCAGTTTTCATCAACCCTTTGTAATCTGACGCGGAGTAGGGCATCGCCACTTTAAGGCCGGGGATCTGCATGAACCAGGCCGCGTAATCCTGGCTGTGTTGGGCACCAACACGCGCCGCAGCGCCGTTGGGTCCGCGAAACACCATGGGCGCGCCCATTTGACCGCCCGACATATAGAGCGTTTTGGCCGCGGAGTTGATGATCTGATCCATCGCCTGCATGGCAAAGTTGAAGGTCATAAATTCAACGATGGGGCGCAATCCACCAAAGGCCGCACCGGTCGCGATGCCGGCAAACCCATGTTCAGTGATGGGGGTGTCGATCACGCGTTTTTCGCCGAATTCGTCCAACATGCCTTGGGAGATTTTATAGGCCCCCTGATATTCCGCGACTTCCTCGCCCATCAGAAATACGGAATCGTCGCGGCGCATTTCTTCGGACATGCCGTCGCGCAGGGCTTCACGCACCGTTTGCTGTTTCAGCGTGGTGCCTTCGGGCCAATCCGGAGAGCTGTCGGTTTCGGGCGCCTCGGCGGCCCCTGAAGGGGACACCTCACCGCCCGCGTCGGCTGCTGGAGCAGCCTCCGGTGCCGCAGCAGGTGTTGTATTTCCAATCGCAGAGGCGTCTTCGCCCTCTTCCAGCAGGATCGCGATGGCGGCGTTCACTTTCACGCCTTCTGTGCCTTCCTCGATGAGGATCTTGCCAATGATGCCTTCGTCGACGGCTTCGAATTCCATCGTGGCCTTGTCGGTTTCGATCTCGGCCATGATGTCACCGGAGGAGACAGTGTCGCCCTCCTTCACGAGCCATTTGGCCAGCGTGCCTTCTTCCATGGTGGGCGAGAGGGCGGGCATGAGAATTTCAGTTGCCATGGATCAAGCCTCCCCTGCTTGCGCATAAATATCGGTCCAAAGTTCCTCCAGCGCCGGTTCGGGCGAGGTCTTGGCAAACTCGGCGCTCTCGTTCACGATTTCCTTGATCTCTTTGTCGATCGCCTTGAGATCCTCCTCTGAGGCGTGTTTGCCCGTCAGCAGAAGGGAGCGCACATTCTCAATCGGATCGCGTTCGTCGCGCATTTTCTGAACCTCTTCGCGGGTTCGGTATTTGGCCGGATCCGACATGGAATGTCCGCGATACCGGTAGGTTTTGATTTCCAGAATATACGGGCCTTTGCCCGCGCGGCAGGTCTCGACCGCCTTTTGGCCCGCCGCCTTCACGGCCAGAACATCCATGCCGTCAACCTCTTCGCCCTTTATTCCGTAAGCGGCACCGCGTTCCCAATAGCTTGGGGAATGTGTGGAGCGTTTGGTCGACGTGCCCATCGCATATTGGTTGTTCTCGATCACGAAAATGACGGGCAGGTTCCAGATTTCGGCCATGTTGTAAGCCTCATAGACCTGTCCCTGGTTCGCCGCACCATCGCCGAAATAGGCAAAGGTGACGTTGTCATTGCCCTTGTATTTGTCAGAAAACGCCAGACCGGCACCCAGCGGTACCTGTGCTGCCACAATGCCATGTCCGCCGTAGAAATGTTTCTCCTTGGAGAACATATGCATGGAGCCACCCTTGCCCTTGGAATAGCCACCCTCGCGCCCGGTCAATTCGGCCATCACGCCCTTGGGGTCCATGCCGCAGGCCAGCATGTGCCCGTGATCGCGGTAGGACGTCACGCGCTTGTCGCCTTCTTTGGCCGCCGCTTCGAGACCGACGACAACCGCTTCCTGGCCGATGTAGAGGTGGCAAAAACCGCCGATCAAACCCATGCCGTAAAGCTGTCCGGCTTTTTCTTCAAATCGCCGGATCAAGAGCATATCGCGGTAAAAGGCCGTTAACTCCTCCGCAGATACATTTGGGGTTTTGGTGGATTTTCGCGGTGCCATCAGAGCGGTTCTCCCTCGTCACGCCCGATGTCGGGCAGATAGTTTAGCGTTAAACTATTTAATATCGGATTCGCACGGCTAATGCGAGAGGCAATATGGCATATGGTTTTGATGCTTGTTAAGGTACTGCTTTAGATACGAAAACACTATCTGATGACGATTTCATCGGCGCGGATTAAACCCAGAACGGAGCGCGCCTGCTCGTCGAGTAAATCAAGATCGAGAAAGCCATCCGACAAGCGCCGCGTCAGGTTTTCCATCCGGGCCACCTGCGCTTTTACCTCTGAGAGCTGTCCGCGAAGCGCCTCCGCTTCGGCCACGATTTCTGCACGGCGGAACAGTCCAAAATCACCCTGCACGGCCGCGAATGTGAAATACGTGGCCAGCCCCATGGCCAAGGCAAAAAACATGAAAGTGCCCAGAGCGGGCCGGGGGGTGCGGGTCATCTGTCATTGCCTCATGCTCGCCTCTTACCGGGCGTGTGCGCAGTATGGCACAGGCAATCCCGCATGGGAATCCCCTTTGATTGGGGTTGTCCTGTTGCGCAGCAGGACAGAATTCGTTCCGTAAATCGCAGGCGATCAGGACATTAACGCAACGACCCCAGGTAGCTCCTTACCTTCCATCCATTCCAAGAACGCGCCGCCCGCGGTCGAGATATAGGTGAACCCATCCGCCGCATTTGCCTGGTTCAAAGCGGCGACCGTATCCCCGCCCCCGGCAACCGAAATCAGAGATCCCGCCTGTGTCAGGCGCGCGGCCTCCGCTGCGGCCGCATTGGTTCCTTGATCGAAGGGCGCGATTTCAAAAGCACCAAGCGGGCCGTTCCAGATCAGGGTTTTCAGATCGGCAAAACTGCCCAATACGATTTTTACGCTGAGCGGTCCGGCATCCAGCACCATTTGATCCGCCTCCAGAACCGTTTCGGGCCCGAGTGGGACGATCTCATGTGCGGCCCCCGTCTTGAAGTCCCGCGCGACCAGACCGTCGACGGGCAGAATAATACGGCACCCGGTCTCATCGGCGCGCGCCATGATGGATTTGGCGGTATCCATGAAATCCGGTTCCTGGAGCGATGCCCCTAATTGCGCACCTTGCGCGGCCAGAAATGTATTGGCCATGCCGCCGCCGATCACCAGGACGTCAAGGCGCGCGACCAGATTTTCCAAAAGCGCGATTTTGCTGGAGACCTTGGCACCGCCAACGACGGCACCGACGGGGCGTTGCGGGTGAGAGAGCGCCTTTTCCAGCGCCGAGAGTTCGGCTTGCATCAAGCGCCCGGCACAGGACGGCAGCAGGTGCGCAACCCCTTCGGTTGAGGCATGGGCGCGGTGGGCGGCGGAAAACGCATCGTTACAATAGATATCTCCGAGGCTTGCCAGAAAGCGTGACATAGTCGGATCATTTGCCTCCTCACCTGCGGCGAAGCGCGTGTTTTCCAGCAATACGACGGAGCCGGCAGGCAGTGCTTTTAACGCCGCCGGATCAGGGCGCTCGACAAAAACGACCTCCTGTCCAAGCGCTTTTTCAAGGCTGGGCAGGGTCACACGCAGCGACATTTCGGGGATATATTTTCCCTTGGGGCGGCCAAAATGGGCCATGAGAACGGGCGTACCACCGCCGGAAAGGATATCCTTGATCGTTGGGACAATTCGGTCGATCCGGGTGGTGTCGCTGACCACACCGGCCTCAACGGGGACATTAATATCCACGCGGACCAGGACACGTTTGCCCGAAAGATCCATGTCATCCAGTGTTTTCCAACCCATCTCTTGATCCTTCGCTGTATCCTGCGCCTGTGTTTTGCGCTTATCAGCCCAGAGGTCAATGGACTTGCTTGGCAATTGTGTCGCCACGCCTTAGGTAAACGTCAAACAGTTAACGAAGGAGCGCCCAATGGCCGAAATCAAAGACCCCGAAAACACGATCCTGCTGGAATTGAACGGGGGCACCGTTACGATTCAATTGCTGCCGGATGTCGCGCCCCAACATGTTGCACGGATGAAGGAGCTGACGCGTTCGGGACAATATGACAACGTTGCGTTTCACCGTGTCATTGATGGGTTCATGGCGCAAACGGGTGACGTGGAACACGGCGACATGGAAGATGATTTCAACCTGCGCATGGCGGGAACCGGCGGATCGGATTTGCCGAATGTTCCCGCTGAGTTTTCCAAGATCCCACATGCGCGTGGTTCGATCGGGGCGGCGCGGTCGCAAAACCCGGACTCCGCCAATAGCCAGTTTTTCATCAATTTTAAGGATAATGATTTCCTGAACGGGCAATACACCGTGTACGGGCAGGTGATCGAGGGCATGGAGCACGTCGACGCCATCACCAAAGGTGAGCCGCCCGCAGAGCCGGACCGGATCATCTCGATGAAGGTGGCGGCTGATGTATAAAGCTGCTGTGGCATCTGTGATGCTGGCCGGACCCGCTTTGGCCAGCGGCATCGAAATCGAGGTGGCGGGGGAGGCCAATGGCACGATTGTCATCGATCTTCTCGAAGATGTGGCACCTGGACACGCCGCCCGCATCACGGCGCTTGCGACGGAAGGTGCTTATGACGGTGTTGTATTTCACCGCGTCATCGAAGGTTTCATGGCGCAAACCGGTGATGTACAGCATGGCAAGACCGGCGGGGATATGCGACGTGCGGGAACGGGCGGTTCTGATCAACCCGATCTGGCGGCTGAATTCTCGGATGTACCGTTTGATCGCGGCGTTGTCGGCATGGCACGTTCACAGAGCCCCGACAGCGCCAACAGCCAGTTTTTCATCATGTTTGACGAAGGCTACTTTTTGAACGGTCAATATACAGTTGTAGGCCGTGTGACGGAGGGGCTTGAGGTTCTGGATGCTATCAAGCTGGGAGCGGGACCAAATGGGGCCGTTATTGGCGCGCCCGACCGAATGGAAAGAGTGACCGCGACCGATTAAACAAAGGACTAAGGGGCAATCATTAGAGCACCCTTAGTCTTTTTTCGCTTCGATGATCAAAATTAGCGTATCGCTTTAAGTCCTGCGGCGGCGCGCAAAAGCCAAGCCTGCAAGACCAGTCATCAGCAAGACCGCACCGGCTGGCAAAGGAATTGCGCTTACTTTTTCAGCTTTGATGTCCCAGACGGCACGCTCGTCCTTCGTGGACCTGAAATTCCCGTGGATTGGATCCAAATCAAATGAGACGAGACCCGTCAGGTTGCCCAGTTTCAGGACACCGTTCGTGCCAAGGTCAGTATAGACATTGTTCATTCCAAAACGACCGTCAAACTCAACCGGAACATTGTAATTCGCGAAGGCATCCCAACGAAACACCACGTTATATGTATCAGTGCCAAAATCCATCGCCCATTTGTCGGTAAATCGCGAACCAGAGAAATTTGCTCGATGTGCAACAAAGCCGAAGATGTGAGTGTTGCCGACGATTTCGAGCAGCGGATCTCCGCCCGTTTCGTCAAAGTCTCGCAATTGTGTCGCCGTTATGGGGCCATTTGAGCGCGCTTTGGCGCTTTCATCATAGACACCGGCGACATTTCCGATCGTTGTAGCGGCTGCAGGAAGTACCAAAGCAACCGTTATCCCCAAAGCGGGTAGAATTTTCATTAACAACATAACTATTCCTCAACACACATCGCTCCAAATAAATACGTTACGCTAAGAATCATTGCAATAAACTTGAGCTAAAAACCTCATATCGCCGTCACATTCTACTCTGGGTAGCGCTCGTTCTCAAAAATGACCTCTGATTCAACAGAAGTTTACGTGCTGAGTGGCCAAATTGGCTAAGGTGATTCTCGAGATACAGACATCCGGCGCAAAAAAAACGCCGCATCCGCGGCGCTTTCTGACAATTTGCGAAGGAATAATTAGGACGCGGGGTTGGCCTTCGCTGCCGGCGCGGTCTTTGCGCCAGGGTTGAGCGGATCGTCTTGGCGTTGCACGGAGCCCTCAAAATGGGCACCCGATTCGATTGCAATCGTCTTGTGGATAATGTCCCCTTCAACGCGGGCAGTCGACGTCAGTCGAACTTTCAAGCCGCGTACGCGACCGACGATGCGACCATTAACCACCACATCATCCGCGACAACTTCACCCTTGATCGTGGCGGTTTCACCGATTGTCAAAAGATGCGCGCGGATGTCGCCCTCGACCGTCCCTTCGACATTGATGTCCCCGGTGGTTTTCATGTTACCGGTCACGTGCAGGTCGGCTGACAGCACAGACGCTGGCGGCTTGGCCTTCGGAGGGCTCGCCTTATACTCGTTCGGAGCCGGTGACGCCGGCGCGGAAGAAGAGGGAGGCTTTGTCGCCGGGTTCGGTTCAGCCGGTTTCTGGCCTGGTTCGTTGATTTTGCTCTTAGAAAACATCTTTTGCAGCCTTGATATAGATCATTGGGTTTACAGCTTTCCCACCGACACGCACCTCGTAGTGGAGATGCACGCCAGTCACCCGTCCAGATGCTCCCATATCACCAATATGATCTCCACGCGAGACCCTTTGCCCAACTTTAACGCGAATTTTTGAAAGATGTGCAAATCGGGTCTCAATTCCGAAATCATGTTTGATTTTTATGAGACGTCCGTAGCCGGATTGCCAACCGGCGTGGATGACGGTTCCATCCGCCGTGGCAAAGAGATCCGTGCCCGCGGGAGCGGCAAAATCGACCCCACGGTGCATCCGGCGACCGCCAGTTTTGGGGTCGCGGCGAAAGCCGAAGTCGCTGGTAAAGCGAAAGGCCGACTTCACGGGAAGCGCGAAGGGTGCCCGCTCCGCAGCGATACGGTAGAGATTAAGCGTATCCATCTGTTCCAGCAGCCGGTTGGCGCGTGTGAAATCCGCAGATAACTCTTCTCCACGGCTCGAAAAAGACAATGGTGTCAGCGGTCCGCCCTGACCGGAATACCCACGCCGGACCTGGTCCAGAATACGTTGGGGGGGCATGCCTGCGGCTTTGAACATCTTGTCCAGGGGCGCGACTGAAACCGTCAGCGCCTCTTCAAGCTGGCGGAAAATCTGATCGTTGTTTTCCTGCATCAGCGCGATTTCGAGTTTCAAGTCATCCGCACGATCCATTGCGGCCCGGGCATCCGCGACAACCGCATCACGTTCTTCGGCGGTGCGTGCCAGCGCCTCCGCGAGAAAATCGACCGGAGCGAGCGTTTCTTGGGTCTCAGCAAGGCCGCGCGCCGCTTCATCACCGCTTTCTGCCTGTAGCAGGGCGAGGTGCTGTCGCGCCGCTTCGCGGTCTTTCATGGTGCTGCGTAGGGTTGTCTGCATGACTTCAATGCCGGTCTCAAGCTCGTGACGGCGGGTTTCTGATTCCAGTAATTCCGACTGCATCGCCGAAATCTGGTCAAGGGCCGCATTGAACCGCTCCTGTGCCGCGAGCGCCTCGGCGGCGCGCCCATCGCGTTGCGCGGAGAGGTCATTCAAGCGCGCCTGATAGGTTTGAACATCCCGCTTGGCCTGATCGCGAAAATTGCCGGACCCAATACTATCCATCAAGAGTACGGCCGTTGCGACAATCGTCCAGGCGACAAGTAACGACGCACCAGTCACGGCAATCAACTGGGTTTCCGGGCGCAGGCGAATAAATCTTGTATCGACGTCTGACTTCAAAAACACCCGGCGTTCAGGGAAATGCCGTTCCAGCATGCCATGAAATTTGATCGCCATCCGTGTCCGCACAAAGCCGCCTCATTGCCTGTTTCTTCAAAGTGTCCGTTTCTTATCATGACTAACACTTTGCAAATAAGTGCTTAATCTTCGGAACTTTTCTGAGCAAGCCTGTTTCATCACCGGTTTGCAACTTCGCGTTGAAATGTTGCAAATCGGCAAAAAACTGCCTGTTTGTGCGTAAAGCCGCCTGCTTTTAAAGGCCTGTGAGAGTGCTGCGACGTTTTGCCCAGAGGCAGAATTTGCGCAAAGGCAATGTCCAGAGATCGTTAACCTGCGCGCGCAGCCGACAAGACGCAACGATACCCGATCGTATTAAACGCGGTGCCGCGCAAGGCGATCCGGATCGTCCAGATGCGCCGGGTCAGGGGCGTCGCGCTGGCCACGCACCGCACCTTAGCGCGCGATACACTTTCTGACATGCCAATGTGTCTTACGGCGACATTCAGCCAGAAATTTGTGATCAAAGAAATGCAAACTCATGAAGGGCGGCCCCCAAATTGCGCCCCTACGCTTCTGGATCACCGAAATAGGCTGACCATTGGTTAAAAACCGATGCCGCCACGCTCTTCGATGGCGGCAAATTTATTGGACCCAGCGCCCTGTCCAATCGCCTGCCATAGCCCAAAAGGCGATGATCCTCATGGAAAATTCGGTCAAACCGCGCCTGATGCTGAGTGAGGAGGGGGGCAATCAAGGGTGGTGACCTGCTCAGAAAGCCCTGCGCAACGAGCGAATTGCCGCAAAAGAGGGCGAAACTCTGCTTCACAGTTTCACGGCATCGGACCTATTCGGCCTGCGCGAGGCAATCAAACGGATGCGTCGGGGGCCGCAATTTGGTGGTTAAGTGAGCAGTCGCGGCTTTGATCTCTGCGATCATATCCGATCCAGGGGTCTTGGCGCATTTTCAGCGCCTGTGTCATGCTGAGACCCGCCTATCCGGGGGGGCAGTGCGCCTGACACGCACTGCCCCTTTGTGGCTATTCTGCGGGTTCACTGGCCTTGTGGCTGCGTGTTTCCTTTTCGGCGGCATAGTTATCCTGCGCCGTTTCCACCGCCTTGGCGTGAATCTCTGCCAGTTCCGGGCGCATCTTCTGCGCACGCATGGCCGCATTCATCGTAGAGAGGTGATGGCCCTGGAAATGCGGGAAGACCTCGCGCGCGATCAACTCATAACTGCGCCGGGTTGCGTCAAAATTGGCCCAGTTATGCGCCAGCATCAGATAGGCACCAAAGCCTCCGTTGCTCTGTTTCCACAGCCGGTCGATCTGGGCGCGGCACATCTCGGGCGTACCGATCGCACCAAAGCCGCTGTCGTTGATGAAATCGATCATCTCCTTGGCGTTCTGGCCGGGCATGGACATCTGCGGAAAGGCCGCGATTTCCTGGAAATAATTGAACCAATGCTCAATGCCATATTCAACATCGCGCCGTGCCTGCTCCATGGTTTCGGCGATATGGCACAGCCCGACAAGGCGCCATTTGGAACGGTCCGGCGTGTGGCCGTAATGTTTGGATTCCTCCTCGATCACATCCCAATGCAGCGCCAGCGCATCAAAGCCCGCAGCCGTGGTCGCGCCAATCGAAATCATGCCGGTGCCATATTTACCGGCTAATTTCGGCCCGGTCGGCGAGGCCACAGCGGCGGTGGCCAGATCAAAGTTCGAATAGGGCCGCAGGTGCAGGCGCGCGTCCTTGAGGGTCCAGCGGTCGTTTTCGAAATTCACCGGCTCCTCAGAGCGCAACAGCCGCGTGATCACATCAAGCCCATCCGCCAGCAACCCGCGCGTGTCCTTTTGCGACAGCCCGATCATGGCCGCATCCGTGGGCAGCGAGCCCGGCCCCAGCCCCAACATCACGCGGCCGCGCGTCAGATGATCAAGCTGCACGATCTTTTCGGCGACCCAGAGCGGGTTGTGATAGCTGACCGACACCACCCCGGTGCCCAGCTTGATGCGCCGCGTGCGAGGTGCGGAGGTCGCGATCATGATCTCCGGGCTGGCCGAAATTTCCGAGCCCGCAGAGTGGTGTTCGCCAAACCAAACCTCGTCATAATCGCACCGGTCCAGCCATTCGACCAGTTCGAGGTCCTGTTCAAGTGCCAGTGTCGGATTGATGCCCGGTTTATGAAACGGGGCTAAAAATATGCCAAAACGCATACGGTCTGTCATCTGATAAATCCTCCCTTGGCCAAGGCACAGCGCGCTTGGCTTTGGCCAGCCTAACCCAAGCGTGTATTTCGACCAATTCAAATCTACGCGCAGGGGGCCGCCTCTCTGGGCGCACAGGAGAAAGGCGCGTTGCCGCTTGCGGCGCAGACGCGATGCGTGTTGACGGTATTGCCGCAATCGGTCATTCGAGCGCATAAGCCAGCCCGGATCGCCACGCGGAGACACCATGCAGATCGACATCGCGACCGATACCCGTACCAATACCCTCGGGAGCCTGTGGATGGTCGGTGCGATGGCGGCCTTCGCGCTTGAAGATTCGCTGATCAAACTGGCGGCGCAAACCCTTGAAGTCGGACAGATACTGGTCCTCTTCGGTCTGGGGGGCGCACTTATCTTTGCGGGAATCGCGCGGATGCAACGGGATCGGCTGTGCACGGCGGATGCGATCTCTCCTGCGATGCGCCTGCGCGTGGGGTTCGAAATCACCGGGCGGTTGTTCTTTGCGCTGGCGATCACGCTGACGCCGCTGTCCTCGGCCACCGTTATTTTACAGGCCACGCCGCTGGTTGTGGTTGCCGGGGCGGCGATGGTTTTTGGCGAGAAAGTGGGCCCGCGCCGTTGGATCGCAATCGGTATCGGACTTTTGGGGGTCCTGGTGATTGTGCAGCCGGGCTCGGACAGCTTTTCCTTACTCTCGCTTCTGGCTGTGATCGCCATGTTTGGCTTTGCCGGGCGGGATCTGGCCAGTCGGGCGGCACCGCGCGCGCTGAGCGCGTCGGTTCTGGGGTTTTACGGGTTTTTGTCGGTCGTTATGGCGGGCGTTTTCTATACGCTATGGGCGGGGCAGACATTCGAGCCCCTGAGCGGCGGCGCGGCGCTCTATCTTATGGGCGCGACCTTTGCGGGGGTGCTCGCCTATACCAGCCTGATGAAAGCGATGCGGATGGGGCAGGTCTCAGCGGTAACGCCGTTTCGCTACACGCGACTGCTCTTCGGCATTGGATTCGGGGTTATGCTCTTTGGGGAGCAACTGAGTTGGTCGGTGCTTGCGGGATGCGCGCTGATTGTGGTTTCGGGCCTCTTTACGCTGTGGCGCGGGCAAAAAGCATCCGCTCCGGTTTAGCGCGACGGGCAAAACACGCGCCCACGCCCCGTTATGCTTGACAATGCTATGGGTTCAGAGACATTGGAGCCTGCTGGTGCTTGGCTTGGCCAAGTGAAAAGGGAATGTGTGCTCAAAGCGATTTGATAAACACAGCCGCCCCCGCGACCGTGAACGGAAAGCTTCGGCCATGCCACTGGATATATGTCCGGGAAGGGGCCCCAAAGCACAGGCAGAAACCCTGCCGGGATCCGTGAGCCGGGAGACCTGCCAGCGTGACGTGAAGAAACCGGGCGGGGTGCTCCGGTGTCGGGACATGCTCCGCGCGACGGGGCTCTTCTCGCCATCAGACCCACGTTCCATGGACAATGGGACAGGATATTATGACGACACAGGCCAAAGTACAGATCACGGTGCCCGAAACCCAGACCACGGAATTGCTTGTCTGCGTCAAATGCAGGCGCGGTCTGGAAATCCCCGAGGACGAACGCCGTCCTGGCCAGCGCCTGTTTGATACGCTGAGGGCGCAGGATATGCCCGCAGGGGTGAGTGTGAAACCGGTCGAATGTCTGCAAAACTGTGATCACGGTTGCACCATCGCGCTGCGCGGGGGGGACCGGTGGACCTATATTTACGGAAACATCGACGAAGTGTCGCATCCTGACATCCTTCTCGACGGGGCTGCGCGCTACAACGCCACGAGCGATGGGTTGATCCCGTGGCGCGAACGGCCCGACCATTTCAAACGCAACTGTATCGCGCGCATACCGCCGCTGGAGATTGAAAATGACTGATCTTGCAAAACTCCCCGTTACCGTCATCACCGGCTTTCTGGGGTCGGGTAAAACCACGCTGATCCGGAACCTCATGCAAAATCCGGGTGGCAAACGTCTGGCCATTGTCGTCAATGAATTCGGTGATGTGGGCGTGGATGGGGATATCCTCAAAAGCTGCGCGATCCCCGATTGCCCGGCGGAAAACATCATGGAACTGGCGAATGGCTGTATTTGCTGTACCGTAGCGGATGATTTCATTCCGACTATTGAGGCTCTGATGGCCTTGGAGCCGCGCCCCGATCACATCTTGATCGAAACGTCTGGGTTGGCCTTGCCCAAGCCGCTGTTGAAGGCGTTTGATTGGCCCGATATCCGGTCGAAAATTACAGTGGATGGTGTCATTGCTCTGGCGGATGCAGAGGCCGTGGCGGCGGGGCGTTTTGCGTCCAACGTCGCGGCGGTCGATGCGCAACGCGCGGCGGATGAGAGCATTGATCACGAGACGCCTTTGTCGGAAGTGTTCGAGGATCAGATTTCTTGTGCCGATATTATCCTGCTGACCAAACCTGATCTGGCCGGTCCTGAGGGTGTCGCGAAGGCCAAGGCGTTTATCGCCACCCATGCGCCGCGCCCCTTGCCGGTGGTTGAGGTCGCCGAGGGTATGGTCGATCCGCGCATCATTCTGGGTCTGGAAGCGGCGGCAGAGGATGACATGAATGCCCGCCCCAGCCATCACGATGGTCCGCATGATCACGATCACGAAGATTTCGAGAGCATTGTTGTGGACATCCCGGAGGTTGCGGACCCAGAGGACCTGGTGCGGGCGGTTCAGGTCTTGGCCAATGAGCACAACATTCTGCGCATCAAGGGCTATGCCGCCGTGGCGGGCAAGCCGATGCGCCTTTTGGTGCAGGCGGTGGGCGCGCGGGTGCGCCATCAATATGATCGCCCTTGGGTCGCGGGTGAGGCGCGTCAGGGCCGTTTGGTGGTGATTGCAGAACATGATGACATCAAGAGCGATACGATCAAATCGGTACTGGGTGTGCGGGCCGTCGAGGCGGCGGAGTAAGCCCACATGCACGTCGTTTTCCGCGAAAGCCACGGGTTGGAGGAGACAGAGACACCGATGGATCTGGGGCAAAGCCCTGCCGATCTGGTGGTGTTGTCGTTTTCAGACAGCGACCTTGGGGCCTTTGCGGAAGGCTGGCGACGCGGTGGCGGAGCGGTGGCCCAAAGGCCCACCCTACGGCTCGCCAATCTGGTGGCGCTCAAACATCCCCTGTCGGTGGATACCTATGTTGAACAGACATTGGCAGGGGCCAAGGGCATTTTGATCCGGCTGATCGGGGGTGTGCCTTATTGGGCTTATGGATTGCAGCAGGTCCGCGCTTTGGCACAGGTCAACGGGATCGCCTTGGCGGTGCTGCCCGCGGATGGGCGGGTGGATACGCGGCTTGATGAATATTCGACGCTGCCGGTGTCAACGCTGCGCCGTCTTTCGCATCTGTGCGATACCGGGGGTGCGATTGCGGCGCAGGCGGCATTGGCGCAGCTTTCGCTGGCGGCGGGGCTCTACGCGGGACCCGTTACCGGATCAAAGGCCTTGCCCAGCGTCGGGGCCTGGACGCCGGAGCAGGGGGTAAGCTGCCCGGTTCTGGCGCAAACGGCGCAGCTGCGGCCGCGCATTGTTATCATGTTTTACCGTTCCTATCTGGTGGCCGCAGATCTGGCCCCGATCACAGCGCTTTTCGAGGCATTTCGGTCGCGCGGGTATGATGTGATCGGCCTCTTTGCGCCCTCGCTGAAGGCTCCGGAGGCCGCCGGCTGGTTACAGCGGCAGATTGCGTTTCTGGCCCCGGCGGCCATCGTGAATGCCACGGCTTTCAGCGGCAAAGGCAAAGACGGCACATCGCCGCTGGACGCAGGCAACGTCCCGGTGTTTCAGGTTGCATTGGCCACCTCGACCCGCAAGGCCTGGGGACAGGCGGAACGCGGGCTGTCCCCGTCTGATCTGGCCATGCATGTGGTTTTGCCCGAAGTCGACGGGCGGATCATGGGCGGAGTGGTTTCCTTCAAGGAGCCGGGTGTGCGCGACGTTGATCTGGAATATGCGCGTTTTGCGCATCGTCCCATGCCTGACCGGGTTCAGGCCGTCGCGGATCGCGTCCATGGCTGGCTGACGCTGGCGCAAAAACCCGCCCATGCCCGCCGTGTGGCGCTGGTGCTTTCCACATATCCGGGCAAAGATTGGAACATGGGCCATGCGGTCGGCCTTGATGCTCCAGCCTCGGCGCAAGCGATCCTGCAAGACCTGCAAGCGGCGGGATATGACACGCAAGCGCTGGGCGCGGATTTGCCGCAACGGTTGTTGGCGCGTGCGACCTCCTGGTCCGTTGAGGAGTACAAAACGGCATTGTTCAAGCTTCCGGCCGCCTTGCGGGATGATCTTTGCGCGGCGTGGGGTGCGCCCGAAAACGATCCCGATTTTGAAGAAGGCGCGTTCCATTTCGCGGCGCTGGCATGCGGCAAGGTGCTGATCGCGCTGCAACCCGAACGCGGCACGCCCAAGCATCGCGGGGATGACTATCACGACCTGTCGCGGGTGCCGCGCCACGCCTATGTGGCATTTTATCTCTGGTTACAGGGTTGCTTGGATGCGTTGGTGCATATCGGCGCGCATGGCACGCTGGAATGGCTGCCGGGTAAATCCGTGGCCCTTTCCGATACCTGCTGGCCCGAAGCGCTGACCGGGGCTTTGCCGGTCATATACCCCTTCGTCGTGAATGACCCCGGTGAGGCGGCGCAGGCCAAGCGGCGCATCGGGGCGATCACGCTGGGCCATATCCCGCCACCGCTGCGCGAAAGCGGGACGCCGGATCGGCTGGTGCGGCTTGAGTCGCTGCTCGATGAGTTTTCCAATGCCGATGGGTTGGATCCCCGGCGCCGCGACCGCTTGCAGGAGGACATCCGCGCAGAAGCGCAGGCGCTCGGCGTGGAGGAGGACCTTGGACTGGCGCGCGCGGCGTGTAGTGCGGAGGCGATCACGCGCATTGACCGCTTTGTTTGTGACATCAAGGAAAGCCAGTTTGGCGAGGGTCTGCACATCTGGGGCCGGGTGCGCGACACGCCGGGGGCCTTTGACACTACCTCTTCGGCTAGGGCCGAACAACAATCGCTGCTGGATGCGCTGGCCGGGCGGCGCATTGCGCCGGGCCCTTCCGGCTCGCCCTATCGCGGGCGCACGGATGTGCTGCCGACGGGGCGCAACCTGTTTACCACCGATCCGCGGAGCGTTCCGACGCGGGCGGCCTATGCGCAGGGCGTCAGGCTGGCGGATGAACTGGTGCGCCGCCATCTGCAAGACGCAGGCGATTACCCGCGCGGGTTGATCGTGGACCTCTGGGGCTCGGCGACGATGCGCACGGCGGGCGAGGATTTTGCCATGGCGCTGCACCTTCTGGGCGTGCGGCCGCTGTGGGACAAGGGATCAGAACGTGTTTCCGGCATTGAAGTATTGCCGATCACCGAGCTGGAGCGCCCGCGCATTGATGTGACGCTGCGGGTCTCGGGACTTTTCCGGGATGTGTTCCCGACGCTCTCGGCGTTTTTTGCGCAGGCCGTGCGGGCGCTGGCGGCGCGTGATGAGGCCCCCGATTGGAACCCCTATGCGGGGGGGGCGGATCTGGCGCGCGTCTACGGCCCGGCACCGGGCAGCTTTGGCGTTGGTCTGGGTGATGCGGCGCAGACCTTCACCCCGGAAGGGCGCCGTGCGGCGGGAGAGGCCTGGCTCAAGGCCAGCGCCTGGGCTCTGGACGGTGACAATGTTGCACGGGACGAAGCCGGTATCCGAAACCGTGTGGCGCAGGCCGATACATTCGTGCACGCACAGGATTTGCCCGAAACCGATCTGCTGCTGGCGGCGGATTATGCCGCCCATGAGGCCGGATTTGCCGCAGCACAGGCGATCACCGGCGGGCAGGCGTCGCTTTATCATCTGGACAATACCGACCCAAACCGCCCCCGTGCACGCGCCCTGCCAGAGGAAATCGCCCGCGTAGTGCAGGCCCGTGCGGCCAATCCTGCCTGGATCGCGGGCATGCGCGCCCATGGGTTTCGCGGTGCCGCCGAGATTGCCGCGACGCTGGATCACATGGCGGCCTTTGCGCATCTGGCCGGGGCGGTCGCACCGCATCTGTTTGACCTTTTCTATGATGAAACACTGGGCGAGGCGGAAACCGATCAATTCCTGCAGGACGCCAATCCCGAAGCACGCGAGGCTATGGTGCAACGTTTCGGTGAATTGCATGCCGCCGGGCTTTGGGAAACGCGGCGCAATTCCATCCTCGCCACACTTGAGGCCGCGCAATGACCGCCCAGCCCACAATCAAGGGATGGTGCCCAGGCGCCTACCGGCCCATGATGTCGGGCGATGGGCTGATCATGCGGATACGCCCGTTTTTCGCCCGTCTAGAGGCGGCGCAGGTGCTGGGGCTTTGTGCCTTGGCGCAGGTGCATGGCAACGGTTTTCTGGACCTGACGAACCGCGCAAACATCCAGATCCGGGGCGTGCAGCCGAATGGGCTGGATGATCTTCTGGCGGGTTTGGGTGATTTGGATCTATTGGATCACACCCCCACGCTGGAAACCCGGCGCAACATTATCCTGACGCCATTCTGGAGGGCAGGGGATGACAGCCATTTCCTCTATAATGCCCTAACTGGGTCGCTCTGTGACCTGCCGGAATTGCCTGCGAAATTCGGCTTCGTCATTGATGCCGGTGAGGTGCCGGTATTGGGCGGTGCTTCGGGGGATATCCGCATTGAACGCGGCGCGGATGGCCTGATCCTGCGCGCAGACGGTGCCGCATATGGGCATCCCATGACGCGGGGCACAGCCGTGGCGGCGATACACCACATGGCGCAGGAGTTCGCGCGGCAACGTCGCCCGGAGCAGCGCAGGATGGCGGCATTCGTATCAGGGGACGATGCGCCGGGCGCAGAGGTACAGGCCGCGCCGCCCGTGGTGCCGGGGCCGCATCCGTTGGGCGTGATGCTCGGGGCCGCCTTCGGACAGCTGGACGCTGCGGCTGTGTCGCGGCTGATGCAAGAAACCGGCGCACGGGCCTTGCGCGTCACGCCCTGGCGGTTGTTTCTGCTGGAAGGCGTTTCAGTGCCAGAAACGCGTGATTTCATCACCTGCGCCGATGATCCGCTGTTGCATGTCGATGCCTGTCCCGGTGCGCCTCATTGCGCCAGCGCTACGGTAAGTACCCGCGATCTGGCGCGCCGTCTGGCCGCCTGTTGCACGGGGAGCCTTCACGTTTCGGGATGCGCGAAGGGATGCGCGCGCAAATCCTGCGCCGATATCACCTTTGTCGGTAATCAGGGGCGTTTTGATCTTGTCCGGAACGGTCATGCATGGGATGCCCCTGAAAAATCAGGGCTGTTGCCCGATAGCCTTATGGCGGAACTGACAGGCCGAAAATGACCTATACCTACGAAACGAATGGCGCGGCGATTTACAAACAATCCTTTGCGATGATCCGCGCGGAGGCCGATCTTGCCGCTTTTGCGGCGGATGAGGAACAAATCGCCGTGCGCATGATCCACGCCGCCGGGCTGGTGGGTCTTGAACAACACATCCGGTTTTCGCCCGGCTTTGCGGTCAGCGCGCGCGGCGCGTTGGAGGCGGGCGCGCCGATCCTATGCGATGCGCGCATGGTGAGCGAAGGTGTGACGCGCACCCGTTTGTCCGCGCACAATGAGGTGATCTGTACGCTGCACCATGACGACGTGCGCGCCATGGCCGCCGAGATGCAAAACACCCGCTCGGCGGCGGCGCTGGAGCTGTGGCGACCCCATCTGGCGGGCGCGCTGGTGGCCATCGGGAATGCACCCACGGCGCTGTTTCACCTGCTCAATATGTTGCAGGACCCAGACTGCCCCCGCCCCGCCGCGATCATCGGATGCCCGGTGGGTTTCGTGGGCGCGGTCGAGAGCAAGGACGCGCTTTGGGCCGATCAACCCGTACCTTGCTGCATCGTACAGGGCCGCCTGGGCGGCAGCGCGATCACGGTTGCGGCCATCAACGCCGTCGCGAGCCGCGCAGAATGAAGCCCGGTACGCTTTACGGGCTCGGGCTGGGGCCGGGGGATCCCGACCTGATGAGCGTGCGCGCGGACCGGTTGCTGCGCGCCGCGCGTCACGTTGCGTTTTTCCGCAAGGCAGGACGCTCGGGGCAGGCGCGCCGGATTGTGAATGGCATGTTGCACGCGGATGCCATTGAATTTCCGATGGAATACCCGGTAACAACCGAAATCCCGGTCAGTGATCCGGGCTATAACGCGGCGCTTTCGGCGTTTTACACCGACTGCGTGGCGCATCTGCGGGCCTTGATCGAGAGCGGGGAGGATGTGGTGGTCCTCTGTGAGGGCGATCCGTTCTTTTTCGGCTCTTTCATGCATATCTACACACGCCTGCGCGATCATGTCCCGGTTGAAGTCGTGCCCGCGATCACCGGCATGTCGGGGGCCTGGACGGCGACGGGTCATCCGGTCACATGGGGCGATGACATCCTGACGGTGATGATGGGGACCTTGCCCGAAGAGACGCTTGCCACGCAGATGTCAAGCAGCGACGCCATCGTGGTGATGAAAATCGGACGCCACATCGAAAAGGTCAAATCCGCGCTGA
The DNA here is from genome assembly GCF_014337925.2 of Roseobacter fucihabitans. NCBI lineage: Bacteria > Pseudomonadati > Pseudomonadota > Alphaproteobacteria > Rhodobacterales > Roseobacteraceae > Roseobacter > Roseobacter fucihabitans. The sequence continues at coordinate 1,094,069 of NZ_CP143423.1, forward strand.
AACAGGCCGGAAAATTTGACGCCGCATGGCTGATCGAATTCGCCAGTATGCCCAACCAGACGGTGCAGAAGCTTGCTGATGCCGGTGACAAGATCACGCCCTATTTCTCGATCATCGTGGTGCATGGGCAGGGTCGACGCCCATGAGCGGATCGCTGGTCATCGCGGGCCTGGGGCCGGGGGCAGAACATCTGGTCACGCCTGAAGTCCAGGCAGCGCTTGACCTGGCCACGGATGTGGTCGGCTATATCCCCTATGTGGCGCGGATCCCGACGCGCGCGGGGCTTACGCTCCACGCCAGCGATAATCGCGTGGAAATTGACCGCTCCCGGCATGCGCTGGAGATGGCCGCGAACGGTGCGCGCGTCGTGGTGGTGTCCTCGGGCGACCCCGGTGTCTTTGCCATGGCGGCGGCAGTTTTCGAGGCGGTGGAGGCGGGGCCTGCGCTATGGCGCGATCTCGACATTCGCGTGGCCCCCGGTATCACGGCGATGCTGGCGGCGGCGGCGGCGGTGGGCGCGCCTTTGGGCCATGATTTCTGCGCGATCAACCTCAGTGACAATCTCAAACCCTGGGCGGTCATCGAAAAGCGCCTGCGTCTGGCGGCGGAGGCCGATTTCGCCATGGCGTTTTACAATCCCCGCTCTAAATCGCGCCCTGAGGGCTTCGTCAAGACACTCGACATCCTGAACGACGCCTGCGGCGACAGCCGCCCGGTGATTTTCGCGCGCGCGGTCTCCACGCCGGAGCAGCACATCCGCGTTGTACCGCTGCCTCAGGCGCGCCCGGAGATGGCGGATATGCGCACCATGGTGATCGTCGGCTCCTCCACCACGCGGTTGATTGAACGCGACGGCGCGCCGATTGTCTATACGCCAAGGTCGCTGGGGGCATGAGCGATCCAGTCCAGAACCGCCTGTACCGAATGGACCTCGCACCGTTCCGGCAGAGTGGGGCGGTCGATCATGATCACCGGCACCCCAACCGCGCGCGCCGCCAGAAGCTTGGCATAGGCTCCAGTCCCGCCCGAATTCTTGGACACCACCAGCGAGATGCGGTGGTCGCGCATCAGGGCCAGATCGCTCTGCATGCTGAACGGGCCACGATCCACCACGACATGTGTGTCGGGCAGGGGCGGTGCGATCTCGGGCGGATCAACAAGGCGCAGCAGGTAGAAATGTTGCGGATGGGGCGCGAATTCGGCCAGATGCATCCGGCCAATGGCCAGCATGACGCGTTCAGCGGGCCGGTCGAGGGCTGCCACCGCACCGTCCATATCCGCAACCTGGCTCCAGTGATCGCCAGCCTCCGCCATCCAGGGCGCACGGCTCAACGCGACCAGCGGCACGCCCGTCTGCGCGCAGGCGGCCACGGCGTTGCGGCTCATCTGGGCGGCAAAGGGATGCGTGGCATCCACCACATGGGTGATGTTTTGCGCGCGCAGATAGGCACAGAGCCCCGCCACGCCGCCAAACCCGCCGACACGCTGGGGCAGGGGTTGGCGCACCGGGCGGGCCACCCGTCCGGCAAAGGATATTGTGCCGTTCAGGCCGGTTTCAGCCAGCGCGCGACAAAGCGCCGTGGCTTCGGTGGTGCCGCCAAGCACAAGCAGGTTTGGTGCCATGTCTGAGACCCCTTGGTTGAGCATCATCGGTTTGGGCGAAGATGGCCTCAAAGGGTTGAGCTGTGCAAGCCGTTCCGCGCTGGAGGCGGCGGAAATCGTGATGGGTCCGGCGCGCCACATTGGCCTGCTGGAGGGGCTTGCCTGTGAAACCCTCACCTGGCCGGTGCCTTTTGCCGACGGCATCGCGCAATTGATGGGTCTGCGCGGGCGGCGCGTGGCGGTTTTGGTCTCGGGCGATCCGTTCTGGTACGGGGCCGGGGCCACGCTGGCGCGTCATTTCGCGCCAGGTGAATGGCAGAGCTTTCCGGTGCCATCTACCTTTGCGCGGGTGGCGAACCATTTGGGCTGGTCGCTGGAAAATACCCGGTGCATCGGGCTGCATGCGGCCCCGCTTGCCCGCTTGCGCCCCGATCTGGCACCGGGGGTGCGGGTGATCGTCCTGCTGCGCGAAGGGGGGGGCGTGCGTGATCTGGCGACATACCTCGATGCGCAGGGCTACGCTGAAACAACACTTACCATTTTCGAAGCCCTAGGCGGGCCGCGCCAACGGATCACCCAAACGCCCGCGCAGGAATTGCCCGATCTGGACTACCAGCATCCCGTCTGTGTCGCCTGTGATATCGCCGGGCCGGGGCGGGCGATGTCGTGCGCGCGCGGGCAGGCCGATGATTGGTTCGAAAGTGATGGGCAGATCACCAAACGCCCGATCCGCGCCATGACGCTTTCCGCGCTGGCCCCGGTGCCCTTCGAACACCTCTGGGACATCGGCGGCGGGTCGGGGTCTATCGGGATTGAATGGTTGCTGTGCCATCCCAGCCTGCGCGCGAGCACAGTCGAGCCGCGCCCGGAGCGCGCCGCGCGGATTGCCGAGAACGCCGCGCGTCTGGGGGTGGATCATTTGCGCGTGGTGACAGGGATTGCACCTGATGCCTTGGCCGGACTGGATCGGCCCGATGTGGTGTTCATTGGCGGAGGGTTGTGCGATGATCTACTGCACTGGATTGAGGAAAACCTCGCCTCCGGCACGCGGCTGGTGGCCAATGCGGTGACGCTGGAAAGCGAAGCCGTGTTGTCAGGCGCGCATGGCCGGCTTGGCGGGGATCTGATGCGGGTCGCGGTTTCGCGGTCGCACCCTCTGGGAGCGGCGCGCGGCTGGAAAGCCAGCTATCCCATCGTGCAATGGAGTGTGACCCTATGATCGTCGCGGGTTTCGGATTTCGCAAAAGCGCAAGTGTTGCCAGCCTGCAGAACGCTTTCGAGCGCGCCTGCGTGGCAGTCGAGCCCGACTATCTGGCAGCGCCCGAGGATAAAGCCACCGCAGAGGCTTTTCGCCTGTTCGCGGAGGAAATCGGCGTGCCGATCAAAGCAATCCCGCCGGATGTTCTGGCGCGTCAAAACACGCTCACACAGTCGCAGGTAACGCTAAAGGAACGCGGTATCGGCTCGGTTGCGGAGGCCGCGGCACTGGCCGGAGCGGGGCAGGGCGCGCGTCTGATAACTGAGCGCCATATTTCCGCAGACCGGCTGGCCACCTGCGCGCTTGCCAAAGGGGAAACATCATGACCGTCCATTTCATCGGCGCAGGCCCCGGCGCGCCGGACCTCTTGACCCTGCGCGGGCGCGATCTGATCGCCGCTTGTCCTGTGTGCCTTTATGCGGGCTCGCTGGTGCCCGAAGCGATCCTCGCGCATTGCCCGGAGGGTGCGGAAATCGTTAATACCGCCGCAATGGCGCTTGATGACATCATCGAGGCGATCCGATTGGCCCATGGTGCGGGCAAGGATATCGCGCGGCTGCACTCTGGTGATCTGTCGGTCTGGTCGGCCATGGGCGAACAAATGCGCCGCCTGCGCGCCTTGGGAATTCCGGTTTCGGTGACGCCGGGTGTGCCGTCTTTTGCCGCCGCCGCCGCTACGCTTGGGGCGGAATTGACGCTGCCGGGGCTGGCGCAATCGGTTGTGTTGACGCGGACACAGGGGCGCGCCTCCTCCATGCCACCGGGTGAAACGCTGGTGAATTTTGCCGCCACCGGGGCCACGCTGGCGATCCACCTGTCTATCCAAAATATCAACGGCGTCGTGGCCGAGCTCTCGCCTGCCTATGGTCCGGACTGCCCGGTGGCTGTGGTTTACCGCGCCAGCTGGCCGGATGAACGCATCATTCGCGCCACCCTGGGCGACATCGCGGGTCGTTTGGACGCGGGCATCACCCGCACGGCCTTGATCCTGGTCGGCCCGGCGCTGGCGGGCGAAGGGTTTGACGAAAGCTGCCTTTACGCTGCCGATTATGACCGCCGATACCGCCCACAAAGCGCTGAAAGCCCCTGGGCAAGCTGGAGCCACAACGATGACTGATATGCCGGGGATCATGATATCCGCACCCTCCTCGGGGACGGGGAAAACCACTGTGATGCTGGGGCTTTTACGCGCTTTGGCAGATGACGGGCTGCATGTGCAGGCGTTTAAATCCGGGCCTGATTACATTGACCCGGCCTTTCATCATGCGGCCAGCGGGCGTGCGTCGTTTAATCTGGATACATGGGCGATGGGGCCTGATTTGCTGGCCGGGATATCGCAACAGGCGGTGGGTGCACAGATCTGCGTCGCCGAAGGTTCGATGGGCCTGTATGACGGGGTCGCCACGCGCGGACAAAGCGGCTTTGGCAGCAGTGCCGAAACCGCACAGCGCATGGGGTGGCCGGTGGTTCTGGTGGTCGATGTCAGCGGTCAGGCGCAATCGGCCGCCGCCACCGCCATGGGGTTTCGCGCCTATAACCCGGATGTGCCCTTTGCCGGGGTGATCCTGAACCGCTGTGCCTCGCCGCGCCATGAACGGCTGGCGCGTCTGGGTATGGATAAGGCGGGCATGAAGGTGCTGGGCGTGTTGCCACGGCGCGGTGATCTGACCCTGCCGGAGCGACATTTGGGCCTTATTCAAGCGGTCGAACACCCCGATCTGGAGGCGGCGATTGCCGGATATGCCAAGTTCTTGCGCGAGCATGTGGATATCGACGCGATCCGCGCCGCGACCCGCGGGTCCATTCCGGATCATGCCACCGCAAAGCTGCCCACTCCCCCGGCACAGCGTATTGCCCTGGCGCGGGATGCGGCGTTTTCCTTTACCTATCCGCATGTGCTGGCGGGCTGGCGCGCGGCGGGGGCTGAAATCCTGCCGTTCTCGCCGCTGGCCAATGAGGCCCCGGACGCGTCGGCTGATCTCGTCTGGCTGCCGGGTGGGTATCCCGAATTACACGGTGGTACATTAGCTGCGGCGGGTAACTTCCTGTCATCGCTTAAGAAACATGCCAAAACGAAACCCGTGCACGGCGAATGTGGGGGCTACATGGCGCTGGGTCAAACGCTGATCGACAAGGAGGGCGTGGCCCACCGGATGGCCGGGCTGCTTGGCCTCGTCACCAGCTATGAAAAGCGCAAATTCCACCTTGGCTATCGTCGCGCCCTGCCGGATGCCCCGCTGCCCGGATATGGCGTCGGTGCGGCGCTGCGGGGTCATGAGTTCCACTACTCCACCATTCTCGAACAGCCCGACGCACCCTTGGCAAAGGTCGCGGATGCCGATGGCAATGCGGTGCCGGAAACCGGGTCCTACCGGGGCAATGTGACGGGGACGTTCTTCCATCTGATCACGGCGGAAGAGGGCGCATGAGTGGCTTTGTCAGCTTTGTCGGCTCCGGGCCGGGGGATCCTGAACTGCTGACCCTCAAGGCCGTGGATCGTCTGAAACGCGCGGATGCGGTGCTTTTTGATGACCTTTCTTCGGGTCCCATCCTGGCGCATGCGCGCAGCGGTGCGGACCTCGTCGGGGTCGGTAAACGCGCCGGGCGGCCTTCGCCAAACCAGCGTCACGTCAGCCGGTTGCTGGTTGAATATGCACAATTGGATCAAAGGGTTGTGCGCCTTAAGTCAGGTGATTCCGGGCTGTTTGGCCGGCTGGAAGAGGAGCTGGTCGCGCTCAAGGAGGCCGGCATCCCTTATGAGATCATCCCCGGTGTCCCTTCGGCCTTTGCGGCGGCGGCGGCGGTGGGCATTCCGCTGACGCGGCGCATGACCGCGCGGCGCGTGCAATTTGTGACCGGTCATGACGTGACCGGCGCATTGCCGCAGGACCTTAATCTTGACGCTTTGGCGGACCCTTTCGCCTCCACGGTCGTGTTCATGGGCAAGCGCACGTTTCCGGGTCTGGCGCGCGCGCTTATCGCCAAGGGCCTGCCCCAGGATACGCCCGCGATTCTGGCCGAAGCCGTCAGCAGCCCTGATCAAACCCTGACGCGCAGTACGATCGCCGAACTGGCCAGAACACTGGAACAGGAAATCGGTGAAAAACCGGCTTTGATCCTCTATGGGCCGTTTGCGCAAAGTTGAGAGTCGTTTTTTTCTTGTTCGCGCGGGCCGAACAGAGATAACAATAAGACACGGTGCCATATTCTGTGGCTGAAAAGGGAACCGGGTGTGAGCCCCGGACTGCCCCCGCAACTGTAAGCGGCGAGCGCAACGGTAAGACCACTGGCCATACGGCTGGGAAGGACCCGCGCGCTGCGACCCGCAAGTCAGGAGACCTGCCGTACCAAATCATAGCCCGCGATATCGCGGATCATTCGCTGCCGGAGGGGCAGCTCAGAAAGGAACACACATGCACATCGAACCAGGGATCGTAGACGGGGCCAAAATGGCATTGGCCTATACCACTGCCGCGGGTGCCGCAGGTTATACCGCCAAACTGGCGTGGGATGATCTCGCCAAGAGCAACATGGGTTCATTTGCGCTGCGCACGGCGATCGCGACCATCGGTACATTCATTTTCTTCGAAATCCTGCCGCATTTCCCGGTTGGCGTGTCTGAGGTGCACTTCATTCTCGGGACCACGCTGTTCCTGTTGATGGGGGCCGCTCCGGCTGCTTTGGGTCTGGCGCTTGGTCTGTTGGTGCAGGGGACCTTCTTTGCGCCCAGCGACATGCCGATGTTCTTCGTCAATGTGACCACCTTGCTGGTGCCGCTCTTTGCGATGCACGCTGTGGCCAGCCGCTTCATCCCTGAGGACAAGGCCTATGTTGATCTGGCCTATTCGGATGTGCTGAAACTCTCCGCGCTCTATCAGGGTGGTGTCGTTGCCTGGGTCGCTTTCTGGGTGTTTTATGGCCAGGGCGTCAGCGTCGATGCCTTCCAGTCGGTCGCAACCTTCGGTGCCGCTTACATGCTGGTCCTGCTGATCGAACCGATTGCTGATCTGGGTGCGCTTGCCGGTGCCAAGGCGATCCGGTCGGGCAAGCTCAAGGGCCTCTTCACGCAGCGCCTTTACAACGCCGCGTAAGCCATTGAAAAAAAATAATCCTGGGTCCCTCGCGGGGTCCGGGATTTTTTGTGAGGTTTTGCCTGTGATTGATACGCTCTGGCTTGTTGGCATTGGCACCGGCGCACCGGATCATGTCACCGGACAAGGCATGGCGGCGCTGCGCGAGGCTGCGGTTATTCTGGTGCCGCATAAGGGCGCGGGCAAGGATGATCTGGCCGAGATCCGCCACCGCATCATTGCCGCCAGCGGATCACAGGCAGAAGTCATCGCGTTTGAATACCCGGTGCGCGACCCGGCTTTGCCATACCTTGAACGGGTGGCGCGCTGGCATGATGAAATTGCGCGGCGTTGGCAGGGTGCGGCCAGCACGCGGCACGCGGCGGGGCCTGTCGCGCTTCTGGTTTGGGGCGATCCATCGCTTTATGACAGCACGTTGCGCATCGCGGAGCGTCTTGAGCCGAAACCCGCCATGCGCGTCGTGCCGGGGATCACGGCCATTCAGGCGCTGACGGCGGCCCATGCCATTCCGCTCAATGGCCTCAACGCGCCGGTTCTGATCACGACGGGCCGACAGTTGCGCGATCACGGCTGGCCAGAAGGCGCGCGGCGCGTGGTTGTCATGCTGGACGCCGAGGCGAGTTTTCAGGCGGTTGGTATGGAAGACCTCACAATCTGGTGGGGGGCTTACCTGGGGATGGCCGAAGAGATACTCGATCACGGTCTTGTGCGTGATGTCGGCGCGCGGATCCTGGAAAAACGGCATAGGGCCAGAAGCCGCCACGGCTGGATCATGGATACGTATCTGTTGAGTATCGAGGAGGAGCGGTCGGTCAAAGGCAGCTGAAGGGGTGCATCGCCGGTACGACGCCTGGTTGAATGCCGTCGTTAATGTCATTTGGGCCATCTCGAAAGTTAAACGTGACCTGATCCGTGAACGTCCTCAACCTGGCTTGGACAGGCGGCACGAAACCGCGACAGGTCCAAACAGCCTCTTGACGGAGCCCTCTACAAGAATGACGGCATCCGCGAAGAACAGATCGCAGTGGGTTAACTTTAGATACTTTTGTAGGAAGGTGATGACCTCAGTCGGGTCAACCGCATTGCCTTCATCGTCGGTTTCCTCCGGCGAAAAGTCCCTGAGGCTATGAATAGTCGTAAGGTCTAGCTTCGCTGGTTCGTCATCTGGGGAAGCCTCTTCAGAGCAACGCCGGAAATACCGAACTTTCGCGAAATCCACAGTGTCAAGAATGTGAGACGAGTCGTAAGCGGTGCTTTGTCCCCACGTTGACCAGTTGATCGTCTTTTTGGGCTTCCAGCGTTTTGCCAGCTTGAGCGCTTGGAAGCGCAGTTCGTCTTCTTGGGGCGTGTCTGGGTCGAACACGCCGCCGTACCATTCTGTGAGATTTGCGTGCTCGGGGTGTTTGGGGTCAGCCATCGCCTCGAGGAACTCTTCGTATCCGGGGAAGCCGCCCACATCTTCTGGCGGGCATCGACCTGAGATGTCAGTCAGGCGGGGATACAGATCGCCCGGTTTGGCGTCGGTGAACGCCCCGATTTGCAGCCTGTGTTCCCAGCTGTCACTGAAGTCATAGATATAGCGAATGCTGCGCGCGCCGCTGTCCTCGAGCACCTCGGTCAATGTGGTTTTGTTGGCAGGCAGATCATCGCCACCAAAGTCCGGATCGGGCAGCCCCTAGGTCGCGCCCTCTGCCTCGAACATATAAAGATGGGAGCTGGTCCAGCCCATGGCGGCCTGCAGCGTCAGGTGCAGGCGGTCGAGGCGGATGTCAGTGGGCACCTGCAGTGTGCGGGTGACGGCGGGCTCGATATACTCAAGCGCGACCTTGATTTCGATGATGCTCACGGCTGCTCCCCTTCCGACATGACCCGTTGTAGTTCCATGGCAGCAGTGCGTCGATATCGGATTGTTTATGTCCGTTGACGATCGCTGAGAGCGTGTCGGTCAGATAGGCATACGGATCGACGTCGTTGAGCTTACAGGTCTCGATCAGGGAGGCAATGACGCCCCAGTTTGCGGCCCCTGCATCGTGACCCGCAAAGAGCGCATTCTTGCGGTTCAGGGCGATAACCCCTCATGCCCCTTGCGGAAGTCCACAGGTTTGGTCGCCACCATGATCCGCACACGATTTGATATTAGTATCATGGGGTTGCGGACAGCGCGCGGGCAATCTCGGCAATCCGGTCAGGCTGAGTTGCTGCATCCAAACGGATGGTGACGGCACCATGAATGATCTCAACAGCATGATCTAGCGTCGATTCCGAAAGTGTCATCTTCGGTTCCAGCACCACCGGCGCAAATGCTGCACCCGCCAAATCCAGCGTAAGCGGTGCGCCGTCCTTCGCCAGCCGTCGCCATGATGAAAGGTGATTGGGCCGCAGATTATGCCGCCGGGCCACTTCATCGACCGTAACACCGGGTACCAGCGTCTCTGCCACAACACGCCCTTTGAAAGCATCTGACCAGTTCCGTTTCCCGGAAGGGCCAACCATGACCTCCATCCGGCTAATGTCCTTCATATGGTGCTCTATATGTCCTACCAACTCCGTCTCTATTCCAAGTCTACACATGGAAACGGAACCGCAGATCAGGTAGCCATCAGGAAGGTGGGGTCAGTACAACGCCTACGACGAGTCGGTCGTGATCGCAAGTTGTGGTGACTTCACGCCTTCTGGAGACGCGGCGTTGAGCAATCCCCATATTTTCCTGATAAACGTTTGTTGTGCTTGAACATGTAAATGTACTTCCGGTTCTTCTACAAAGATCACATTACAAAGCGGCCGGTTCTCTGCAGTTGCAAGCCGTTGCCTGTTGTAGTGGTCAATTTGGACAGTCCTAAAGACTAGGTTTTTGAAGCCGAGTCCGTTGTATGCTTCGGCAAGCGAGTGGTCGCTGTCTGGGTCATTGTAGAATAGCTCTGTATTGCCTTTAAGCGCATCTTGTGGGCTTAGGGAAGAAACGACCCGTAACCGCCGGTCGTTAACTTGCGGAACGCCTAGACCTTGAGACGTCTGAAATTCTTTATGCCAATTCTAGCAACCTCCATCGAAATTGCCTTGATTAAAATTCGTTTGTTGGCGTTGCGTAGATAAGCACGCTTACAACTCTGAGTATAGTAAAAACCTATCGGCGCAGCGCCCTTTTGCACAACACACCGCGATAGTTGTTATATCAAAAGTTGAGCAAGTCCGTCCGTCTCAGATTGGTGCTCGCAACAAATGTCTCATAAAGGGGGCCGCAACACAGCATTGTTTACGAAAAGTAAACGGCAGTTATGGGCCGTTCGTGTCGACTTTGCTCGGGCTGATCCGCTTGGATGCTGCGAAGCGGAGAAAGCCCGCATTGGCTGATTCTGTGGAAAAACAACGTGTTGCTGGCGCAGAAATTCGCGTCCTGAACAGGGCGCGAGCGCTTTTTCTATCAGGCCTTGTGCTTCTTGCTTTGGTCCCAGCATCGAAATCACCCCCGTTGCTAAGGAAAATTGAATCAGCGAATAGGCACCCGATCAAGCAAGAGTTTTTCAACAGAATTGGCCGATTCTGTTAAAAAAGTTGTTGGTTTCGGAGCGTTGGAACGGGCTACTGCATTGATTTATAATGGATGTCCGATGCTCGCCCACCCTGTTATCCTGTGGCGGGCACCAACGGCTTGAGCTTTGCCAATTTGCGGAGATTTTGGGCGTTGGCGGCGAGTGTAAATTCGTCTTGGACACCACATGGTCCTCGTAATCGGAACCTGCCCAGGCCGAAGATGCGTTTGAGATGTGCAAACAACATCTCGACCTTCTTTCGACGTTTCTGGGCTGCCGTGTTGAACTCGGATGAAGTGCATTGCCGGGCGAAGTCTCTGACGATTTCGTATTTCTCGGGGCTGATGCTGCATGTGGGGGTATTGGGGCAGCACTTGGCTTTTGAAGGGCAGACCTGACACTCGAGTTTGAGGCTGCGGTATTGGCGACGTCCAGTTTGGCCGCGCGCCACGCAGGATCGGAATGGTTCCGTAGAGTGTGGCGGAGTTCTTTACCCTCAGGACAGATGTAGCGGTCATTGTCTTCGTCCCATGTGAAATCAGCCCGTGACCATGTGCCGTCCTTGCGTTTTGAATTGTCCCCTCTCGGGACATTACTGCGCAATGCCCTGCCGGGCAGTGAAAGACCGGGATGAAGGGGAGGCTTTGCCGCTTTAGCGTCAGCCAAACAAGATTGTCAGAAGACCCGTACGCCGTATCCGCGGCCACCCAATCTGGCGTGATGCCGAAGCGGTCTTTGGTGCGATCAATCACCTTGCGTATTGCGCCCACTTCCGCCTGTAGGATTGCTCGTATGGCATCCACATCCACAATGATCGCATGATCAGTGTCGATGAGGTAATTGTCAGAATATGCAAAGAATGCTGGGCCTTTGCGGGCAGCAGTCCATTGACTGGCTGGGTCAGCATGAGCGATAAATTTGGGCGTGACCTCACTTGCTCTGCCAAAGGCCTCATCATCAAGAGTGCTGAGATACTCACGCACCGCGCGCGGCGCATCTTGAGAATCAGCATCTTGGGCCGCCCAGTCGTCGGGATTGCTGGAGTTCTGTTTCTGAACATCCACAGAAATTAAGCTAGCATCCATGGCAAAGCCCTGACCGCCAACCCACCCTTCTTTCATACAGCGCACAACCGTCGTCTCAAAAACATGGCGCAGCAGTTCACTCTCACGGAAACGCCCGTGCATTGCCCGGCAGGCGATTGCAAAGCAATCTGCCGAGAGGGGCGGTTCTTTGAAACGGTAGAATGATCGGGGATGCGGTCCGCCAAATCCAGGCGACAAAACCATCTGTATGCCAGGTTCAGATACACCTCTTCGCACAGCTGTTGTTCGGACCGAATACCACAGCAGTAGCCCACGGACCAGCAGTTCTGCGTCGATGGACGGGCGGCCAGTGTGGCTGTAGAAATCAGCCAGATGCGCGCAAACGCTGTTCAGATCTACGAACCGATCAATGGACCGCAGCAGGTGATCTTGCGGAATATGATCCTCAAGCGAGAACTCGTAAAACAGCGCCGCTTGCGCTTCCTGCTTGGGCCCCATCATCACCAAATCTCCCCGTTCAATAAACAGATTGAATCACCACAGGCCCTCAAATCAACAGGAGTTTTTCAACAAAATCAGCCCAAGCTGCCTTGGAGATGCGCGGTATGAGCGTGTCCACCATCACGCGGCCCCCTGTTTTGGTGGCGATCTGTTTAGGGATCTGGCACAGATCGCCAAAAAGTGCCGACCCCGGTCGTCAGGGCGGCATCTTGGGGGATGAGGTGTTTTGCTGCGGCATCAATGTCACGGGGGGCGGGCGTGTCAAGGCGCGCGGTGCAGGTTTGGCTTGGGTCCCGTGCCGTATTTGCCAGTTGTACCGGTGTCGTGATTTATCCGCTGTTGGCGCGTGCTGCGCGTATGGCTGCGGTGCTGTCCTGGGCGGCCTGGCTGATACAAGTGATATCGCCCTTAAGCGGGGATTTTTGACGCAGATGATGCGTCGCGTGACCCCAGAACATGAAGGTTGCCCGAGCCCAATTTGCGGGCATTATGCAAATTTGCAAAGGTGGCCCAAAAGCCCGGCGTGAGGCGAAAAGCGCGCCTGAAATATCGCGTTTCATGCGGAAATACCCAGCCGTCGTACAAGAGGTCCCCCTCGAACACGCAGAGCATATAGTCATTTCGGGATTCGTATCCAGCGCCGCCGCAAAGTGCCTTTATGATATCCTGAAATTTGCAAAGAGCTTATGGAGGCCATTTGCAAAAGTGTTTTGATGAGAGAGTCTGCGCCGTTCATCCAGCAGCAGCACTTTGGGTTTCATGATCAGCGTGTGGACTATTGCAAGCTGTTTTTGTTGACCGGTCGACAGGTCGCCCCCTCTCGTCGCCAATGCATATCGCGCAGCACCGGAAAGAGGTCAAGGACTGAGTCCGGGATGGCATGTTCTGCTCTTTGCAAATGCGCAAATCCTATTTGCAAATTCTCCAGCGCGCTCATCCTTGGAAAGGCTTCGCACCCTTGTGGCACATAGGCGATACCGATGATCACAGCGGGGATATTACCCTATGATTGAATCCCCATTGCAATCTTGCCACTGTTGCCAGGTTGCCGCCCGAAGATGACCTTGAGAAGGCTGGGTTTGCCGACGCCAGCCTTGCCCATCAGCGCGATGATTTGGCCCCGCCCGACCTCCAACGAGATATCATAGAGAAGCAGGTTTTGGCCGTAATGCAGATCAAGATTATCGACTCTAGGCATGGCCCCGTCCGCGATAGACATCAATCACCTTCTGTTTGGAGGTCACGTGATCAAGGCTGCCTTCGGCCAGCACCACCACCTCATGCGGCAAGGTGACCTTGCACGCGCGGCGGCGCACGCGTTCCATTTTGTACTCCACGACAACAACCGCGCTGGTTTGGTGGCTTTCTTCGGAATGTCGGTGGTGTTCTCCCGCTCCACAACGGTTATTCCCGCGGCTGAGCTCCTCCGCGATGCACGTGAGGCTGTCGGTCAGGCCGAATTCTTCCGCATTTTCTTCAATCTGCGCCGCGTTCTGTGCGCTGCTATTATACATCAACACAGCGAAGCGGCCGCGCGGGGTCTTGAGCGCCACGGCGAGGCTTTCACGAACCATCTGCGTCTTGCAAACGGTTGGCTTCTGGAATTTGCGCCCGATGCCTTCCATCGCAATTTCGCTTTCGGACATGCCCGGAAAGGAGATGTCACGCTCGCCCCAGATCACGTTCTCCGGGTCCGGTTTGGTCTTGTCGATATCGATTTCCATCACCGTCGTCTTACCCGTCCCATTGGGTCCGATGATGGCGCTTCATTCGGCCTCGGCGAATTGGATGGACAGGCTACTGATCGCGCGGAACCCGTTGAAGCTGACGGTGACACCGTCGACCTCCGGCAGTGCGCTCATGACGGTTTCCTTACGGGATAATCAAACACTCCGCCGGTGCCTCGTTAAAATCAATGCAATGCGATTGCATCGGGTCATGTGTCGCGCGTTCGCGCGTTTGCGAAATCCTTTCAGGCGGCGTTGAATTCTGCTTTTGTTTCCGTTTCAGTTTCAGCGGATTGGAAGCCATTCCATGCCGCCAGAAGCCCGACCAGATTGGATGTGTCCAGCCCGTAAAAGGTCTTCCTTTCTCGCCCAAAACGATCATATCCGCGACGATTGTGGCCCAGTCAGAATGGCCAAAAGGCGTGCAGTTGAGGAAAAGGCAATTCGCTGCGATACCGTTGTTTGTGGTGCGCAGTTAAGCGTATTCCGTGGCCAAAAGGGGAATATCTCGACACCGATCTCTGCAAGTGCTGAATTGATGGCTGAGATCGTCTGTTGGTTGGTTGGGGCTCCTGTTCCTGTTTAGCAGGCGTTCTTGGAACTTTGTTAACTTCGTTGATCAAGGGCAAGACGGATTTGCGGCTCACGCTGGTCCAGTTGCCAAAGATCACTCCGACCTCCCGCACGGTCAGCAATTCGCGCGTTTTTTCGGCAAACAGCGACCAGTCAGAGACCGGATTCACCACGACGGCTTCGATCTGGCATCCCAGGTCATCGCCCGCAGTATTTTGTTTTGAGATCAGAATCGTGGCTTTGAGCGTGGTTTCGGAAATTGCCATGCGGCCTCAGAGCCAATGCAGCCCCCGACCTTTATGAGATCGCCGCTTTCGGCACAGGCCAGTGAGGCGCGGCCCCTCAGGGCGGCAGCGGTGAGTGCGGTAAATTTTAGCTCGCTAGTTTTACCTTATATCATCCCTGTTGGCGTCGCGCGGCGGGAGGTATCTGTATGGACAGCCCCTCAGGCGGCATTCATTGACATGTTCGGCCCGCTTGGGGTGTTGCGCACGTCGGGGATTTGCCGAAAATGCGGGGATGTATCGGTGGTAAAGTAATTTTCTTCAAAAGGTTGGAATGAAAACAGACCTTTGCGTAAATCATGGGCACTTCTGTGCGTGACTGTTTTCTGTCGTGACATCTGTGTTCGGTCCGGGCGCGCGGTTCATGCTCCTTTACGAACTAATGCGAATTGCCTCGTAGCCATGCCTTCTTTTTGCTGCTGCGGCTTTGAGTATTTCAAAACGGATTTTAAGTCGATGTTGGGCACCGTCGATGCCATTGCTTTGCCTTTTTCGGGCGCGTGCGCAACCCAAGGCTGCACAGCGGGTCCGCCCAACGATAATTTTACCAATCAGTAAGTTTGAATTTCAATATAGCGTGCTAAACTGACGATATTAACGCCAGTGAAACCGTTTTTTGGCAAAACCCAGATTGAGATGGGTTACATTTGAGTGAAGCGCGCCGGGGTGGCCGCGAAGTTTTGGGGGAAGTGCGATGAGACGTCGTGAATTTATAATTGGTACGGGTTCGGCTGCAATCATGATCGGGGCAGGGGCCGCGGGGGCCGCCGTTCCGGCGCAGCTGCCTGATTACAACATGCCGGAAGAGTTTTTGCCGCGTGAAGTGCGGATCAAGAATGATTTTGCGCCCTTTGAGATCCACGTCGATCCCGGACAATATGCTCTCTACTGGACCTTGCCGAAAAAGAAAGCGATCCGTTACTCGGTCGGTATTGGTCGCACGGCGCTTTACGAGGCAGGCGAGTTTTATGTCGGGGCCAAGAAAGAATGGCCCAGTTGGACGCCGACGCCCGAAATGATTGAACGCGATCCTGAAAGCTATGCGAAGTATAAGGACGGCCTGCCCGGCGGGTTGAATAACCCGCTTGGCTCGCGCGGCTTGTATCTGTTCCAGCCTGGACGCGGGGATACGTTCCTGCGCGTGCATGGCACCAATGAGCCCAAGACCATCGGCCGTCGTGTCTCAAACGGCTGTGCGCGGCTGGTCAACGATCAGATGATCGAACTTTACGACCGCGTGCCGATGAATTCGCGCGTTGTACTGCATCCGATCCTGACCGCCTGATCAAACCTCTGGACTTGCTGCCCGCTGCGTGCAAATTGCGCGGTGGGCATGTCCTGATGATCGCCGATCACCACGACAGGGCCTCTATCAAGGGTCATAAAAGGCATCTGCAAAGGTGAATGATACGGATCACCCACGCGGGTTTGGATTTGCGATATCGGCTTATGTGCTTTGGGGATTTTTGCCCATTTACATGAAGGCGATGTCGCATCTTGCACCGCTTGAGGTTCTTGCGCATCGTGTTTTATGGTCCTTGCCCATTGCCGCTATCGTGTTGCTTTTATTGAGACGGACAGCTGAATTGCGCGCCGCGTTGCGCTCTCCCCGGACCTTGGCGATGGCGGGGGTGACGGCGACGCTGATCTCGGTGAATTGGGCGATTTACATCTGGGCCATCATGTCCGGACATGCGCTTGATGCGGCGTTGGGGTATTACATCAATCCAATTTTCAGCGTTCTGCTGGGCGCCGTGTTGCTGGGTGAAAAGCTCAACCGCATGAAATGGTGCGCGATTGCATTGGCCACGGCAGCCGTGGGGTTCCTGACTGTTGAAAACGGCGAACTGCCTCTGGTGGCTGTTGCGCTGACGGTCTCATGGGGATTTTACGCCTATTTCAAAAAATCTTTGGCGATTGGCCCCAATCAGGGATTTCTGCTCGAAGTTTTGCTGCTGGCCCCGCCTGCTGCGGGCTATGTGATCTATCAGGCGTTTTTGGGTGAGAGCCACTTTCTTGCGGGGACGCCCCAGGACACCTGGTTGCTGCTTGGATGTGGCGTGGTGACAGCGGTCCCTCTGATGCTTTATGCAAACGGGGCGAAACTCCTGCGTCTTTCGACTATCGGAATGTTGCAATATATTGCGCCAACCATGATCTTCCTGGTTGCTGTCTTTGTGTTTCAAGAGCCGTTTGGCGAGGCGCGCCGGATTGCGTTTCCGATCATTTGGTTGGCGCTCTGCCTCTATTCGGTGTCGCTTTTTCAGGACTCCCGAGCGCGGCGAATCACCGCGCGTATGCAATGACGTAACAAACGTCGGACGTGATCCGAAGGGAGGCGGTTAGCGTAACCCAGCCAAAAGCGCCAACGACGGCTCACCTGTCACATTCAGACCCCGGCTTGCCTGATAGGCGCTGATGGCTTTGCGCGTGTTGGGGCCGATGACGCCATCGCTGCCCTGCGTATCGAACCCCCGCGCGCTCAAGGCTTTCTGAAGCGCCGTGCGGTCCGCTTTTGTCATCCCGTTTTCATCGGGCGGAAAGCTCGAAATCAAAGGTCCGGCCCCGCCGATGCGATCCGCCAGATGGCCGACCCCGATGGCATAGGAATCCGAATTATTATACCTTTTGATGGCGTTAAAATTGCGCGTCACCGAAAACCGCGGCCCTTCTGCCTGTGGTTGGATGGTCTTACCGGCGGGCGCGTTATTGCCCACCTCGCCGCCCCATTTCAGCCCCGCGACCCAACCGTTGCGCGCAAGATAAGCGGCGGTGGAGGCCAGCGCATCGCTTGGATCTTCCGACCAGATGTCGCGCCGCCCGTCCCCGGTGAAATCAACGGCAAAGGCCTGATAAGAGGTCGGTATGAATTGCGTGTGACCCATCGCACCCGCCCAGCTGCCGACAAGACGGTCCGCAGAAATATCACCGCTTTGCAGGATCGCCAGCGCCGCGAGCAGTTGCTTTTCGAAAAACGCACCACGCCGCCCATCATAGGCGAGCGTCGAGGTCGCCGAAATAACAGGGACATCGCCGCGCCGCGCACCGTAAAAACTCTCCAGCCCCCAAATCGCCGTGATGATCTCGGCCTCCACGCCGTAGGTATTTTCCAGCGCCCTGAGCGTCCGGTTATGCGTGGCAAAGGCCGCGCGCCCTTGCGTGACCCTTTCGTCAGAAACGGCAATGGCGAGGTAATCTTCCAGGCTGCGCTTGAATTCGGTCTGGTTGCGGTCGCGTTTGATCACACCGGGCAAATACCCTGTGCCCCTGAACGCGGCTGAAAGGGTCGCATCGGATATGCCCTGCGCACGCGCACGCGCGCGGAAATTTGTGACCCACGTGGCATATCCCGAATTCGCAACAGGGCGCAGGTCATCCGGCAACCCCGATTTGCCCGTGCCGCGGGCGGTATTGGAAGACGTGGCATTGACGCAACCGGTAAGCGCGAATGCGCCCAGCATCATTACAAACTGTCGTTTCGTGATCGCCATATCAAAAACGCTCCTTTGGGCCTGCGTAGGGTTTAACGGATACAGCCGCGACAATACAGGAGGTGTTGGCGCGCATCTCGCGTCACAATAACGCCGTCGTATGGCGCTGAGCCGTTGTTGGTCCCGAGGCGCGCCAGCTATCCGGCGTCGCTCATGGGGTGGGGTGAAAATCCGCCGATGACCTGGGCAAGCCAGTCGCGCGCCTCCGGCATGATTTCTTCCAACTGCGGCAGGTCGTTGACGCATAAAAATTTGATCTCGCTACCCGGCAGGCCGAGCAGGAGATCAACGGTTTGCGCAGCGGTATGATCATTTCCCTGTCCACTTTTGATGTGCAGATGATCGTTTTCTTCATGCAAAACGGCGACACCTGAGAGGATGCAGGCATGATTGTGCAGCCCCTGCGGGAGGAACTGTTCAAGGTCGCGAAACCGGTGCCTGATGTTATTTGCAAAGACCTGCGGATGCGCGTCAAACAAATGCAACATGACGCTGCGGCGCAGCGGGTGCACGACATGTGCCGCCGCGAAAAGCCGCGTGGCATCAAAACCCATCAGGGTGGCAGCGTTGATCTGCATGAAATGATTGAATTTCGCGGGATCATCGCGCGCCCCGGTGTTCGCCAGCAGATCTCGATAATCCACCCATTTGCCCCGCAGGACCGGCATGGCACCGCGAAACATATCCGTTGGCAGCAAGGGGGATGTCAAAAACACATCGTCGTTGAAATACATGAAACACTCGCTCAACCCTTCGATGCGCCAGATCAGGCTTTCAATCGCCAGCGAGTTGAAGGTTGGCAAGGCTTCCTCGAAGTCGCGAAAGAGGTCGCGATGAAATGCAAATTCGATTTTCGCGCGCAGCTCAAGGGGCAAGCTGGAAAGGTCGGGCGTCTCCTCGTCAACCACAATCCATATTTTGCGCGTCCAGGGCGCGTGATTGTGAATGGATTGCAAACAAAACAGGATTTCATTGTTGCAAAGCCACCGATGCGGATTGATCGCGTTTTCGTGCAACACCTCGCCTGCATCAGCCATATAGCTACGGCGTTTGACGCGGTGATTGTTAGAATTCCCGTTGACCCAGGTGATCACTGCGTCGATGGGCTCTGCTCTATTTGCCGGAAATTGGGTCATTTTTCTCGATTTAACACTGTTGTGACGCCGTAAACTAGGCCGGTTGCCTCAGGTTGGTAGGCGGATCCGTATTTGACCCATCAGACGCGCGCAATTGAAGACGAACCGCTGGAGGGCGAGGGCGCGGTTTTTTGCTATTTTTGCTGCCGATGGCGGTCCCTCCCAGCCTTCCCTGCAATGGAATGCTGCGTGTCGCATGTGCCAAACGGGTAGGGCTGTTTTCTTTCGCTGGCGAGAACCATGAATACGCCAACCGTTGCACAAAACCAGAAACGGTCTAGGATTACCTTATTAAGAACGTGGTCGCGCAACCCGAGGGATCGGATGGCTTTTCGACCAAACATATTTTTTTTGACGACTGCCGATTTTCTTGACCCCTTAGGATGCCAAGATTGTAATGATGAAATTGCATTTTCCAGATGAAAAAAACGCCGAAGTTTTCGGTGTCTTGGCGACGCCTGTCTGGATATTTGACGTGGACAGGTATGAAATCTGGTGGGGAAATTCAGCCGCTCTTAACTTTTGGAAGGCGGACAGCCTGGATGCGCTGAAAGCGCGCGACTTTTCTTCCGACACTGCAATGGTGTACCAGCGTTTGCGCCAGATCATGCTGGAGACGCAGGCGTCATCGAAATTTGAAGATACCTGGACGCTTTATCCGGCGGAAACACCCGTTACGGTGACGCTATCCTGTCAGCCTGTGCAAATCGAGCAGGGCCGTGATGCGGTATTGATCGAGCTTGTCAGTGGCATTCTGGAACAAGACACCCGGAGGGCGCGGCTGGAGGAGGCCGTTCGCTATTCTGGCGGAATGCTCAGCATGTTTTCGCAATCGGGTGTTTTGTTGGCGCAGAATGCCGCGGCGTTTGAGTGTTACGGTGCGGCAAAGAACGCGGGATGCGAATTAGACCGCAGATTGGGCAGCATTCCCGTCAGAAAAAGCCTGCTCGAGGCGGTTGCGCGCGGCACCCCATTTGATGCGGAGTTGGAGGTTCAGTGTCTCGCCGGGCATGCTATGCACCGGGTCAAGGCCAGCGCGGGAAGAGATCCTGCAACCGGTGATGCGGTTGTGGTGCTGAGTGAAGATGATATTTCCGACCTTGTCAGGCTGCGCCAGGAGCTCTTTGAGCTGAACGCGCATCTCGAAGAGCGTGTGGCCGAGCGCAGTGAAAGCCTGAGGGTCAGCGAAGAGCGTTTTTCCCTTGCAATGCAGGGGGCCAATGACGGGCTTTGGGATCGCAACATTGAGACCGGTGAGATCTACTTTTCGCCACGTTGGCTTGAAATGCTGGGCTACAGCGCGCAGATGCCGCCGCCTGATCTGGAAACGATCCTGGCTGCGATCCACCCTCAGGATCGCGCGGATGTCACGGCATCAATGGTTGACCCGGAACCGCAGGAAGGCAGTGCGCCGGAGGTGGAGTTTCGTATCCAACATAAAAGCGGGCATTGGGTCGATATTCTGTCGCGCGATTTCAAGATACTGCGGGACGGCAAGGTGGCACGCATTGTCGGCACCTATGTTGATATATCGGACCGCAAAAGGCAGGAAAGGTCCCTGCGCCGCCTCAAGGAAATCCTGTTTGCAGGCAGCGAAGCCTTGCCGCTTGGCGTGGCCTATTACGATCAGGATGTGAGGCTGGTGATGCATAATTCGGTTTATGCCGACATGCTCCCGCGCAGCGCGCATCTGCTGGAGCGCGGCGTTCTCTTTGAAGAGCTTATCCGTAATTCTGCCGATATCATGGCACCTCAGTTCGGGTATGATGATCGCGAAACCTATGTGCGCAATCGCGTTGCCTCCGTTTTGGTAAAGCCGAAAAAATCGGTTCATGAACAGTCGAGCGGGCGTATCATCATCGCCTCAGAGTTTCCGACAAGCGGTGGCGGGATGATTTCGATCATCGAGGATGTGACCGAAGATCGGTTGCGCCAGAAACAACTGCATCAGGCGCAGAAAATGGAGGCCATCGGGCAGCTGACGGGCGGCGTTGCACATGATTTCAACAATCTGCTTGCGGTCATCATGGGCAATCTGGAATTGTTGCAAAGCGAGACGGAAGCGGGGAGCCTGGATCAGCAGGAACAAAATGCGCTGATTGATGCGGCAATTGACGCCGTCAAACACGGTGCTGATTTGACCAGTAGCATGTTGGCCTATGCACGCAAGGCGCGTCTGGAGCCGACGGTATTGGACATCAATCAAACGGTGCGTGACACCGAACGTTGGATGCGACGGACAATTGCGGCAAACATCCAGATCGAAACCGTGTTGCAGGCCGGAATCTGGTCGATCAAAGTCGACCAAACCTCGCTCCAGAGTGCCCTTGTGAACTTGATCCTGAATGCCTGTGACGCGCTGGCGGGTGGTGGGAAATTGACGATTGAGACTGCCAATCTTCGCATTGACGACACATATCTTGAGGCGCGCAGCGAGCAAATCCCGGCGGGGCGCTATGTGATGATCGCGGTGAGCGATACCGGAGAGGGTATCGCACCTGATGTCATCGACCAGATATATGATCCGTTTTTTACCACCAAACCTGTGGGGAAAGGCTCCGGGCTTGGTCTGTCCATGGTGGAGGGCTTTGTCCGTCAATCGGGTGGCACCGTTCGCGTCTATTCCGAGCCGGGCGAGGGGACCAGTTTCAAGCTCTATTTCAGAGCTGTAATGCAAGGCAGTCCCGTCGCTCCAAAACCCCAGAGCCGCCCGCAACCCGATACTCCCCTCCAGAGCCCACGCCCGCGCATATTGCTGGCAGAGGACAGGCTCGAAGTCATGGCGGTTCTTGAAAAAACCCTCGTGCTGGCGGGCTATGATGTCACCACGGCGATCACGGGCGATATCGCCTTTGCAGTGTTCAAGGCTGATCCCAGTTTTGATGTGGTGCTGACAGACATCGTTATGCCGGGCCGGTTACAAGGGCCTGAATTCGCGCGTGAATGCCGTGCATTGAGCCCGCAAACGCCTTTCATCTTTTTGTCTGGATATGCATCCGAGGCCACGGTGCACGGCAATGGTCTGTTGCCCGAAGACATCCGCCTGATGAAGCCCGTATCGCGTGATGATCTCCTGCGTGCCGTTGAAGAATGCCTCAAACGCAGGCGGGATGAGGCGTGAAATCACAGCTAAAGCGGTTTGCGTTTAATCTGAATTGATTTGTGTTTCCCAAAGGAGTCTTTGTCTGCTTCATTTTCAGTGTGGAGGTGGATGACGGGCAAACCTCTTTCTTTAGATTTTCGGCACCGGATTTGCGGGTATGTTGCTGCTGGGAACTCTTGTCATGCAGCAGGGCGCATTTTTGGTGTCAGTGCGGCAACGGTGGCGCGTTATGCTGCGGACAAACGAGAGCGGCGCGACATCACGCCCAGACCACAGGGCAGGCCCGTGGGCCGGATTTGGCCAGCTGGCACCGTATAAGGATTTCTTAACCGTATAAGGATTTCTTAATCGGGATTATCCGTATCGAACCAGACATAACATTGCATGCACTATCCGGCGCGCTGGAAGACGCATACGGCGTATCCGTTCACCTCTGATCAATTCACCGCGCCTTGGCACGCGCCGGGTTCTCATATGAAAAAAGGACTTATCGCACAGGAACGTAATCGGCCTGCGCTGCGCAGGGCAAGGCGGGGGTGGATCAACCACCGCCAGCCGCGCATGCGCCAGGAGCCAGGAGCCAGGAGCCACACAGACTGGTCTTTATTGCTTCTGGGGACATTGCTGCGCAATACCCTGCCAGCCAGCGGATGAGATGGCTTTCTCAAAGCTCAAAGCCCATCTGAGACGGATCGGACCAAAAACGTTTGATACAAACTTCCAGGTCCTCGGCGACATTTGTGATCTGTTTGATCCAAACGAATGCCGGAACCTCCTCAAAGCTGCCGGATATGCCTCAGATTAAATGCAAAATGTTTTATCCCATTCGTCTGGACCTGATTGGTAAGCTGCGGAAGCGCACCCGCCTCTGTAGTGTTACCAATTAATCTGGAGTGATACCTTTTAATCTGGAGGACCCTCGGTGACCACGGGCTATTCAGGATGGGATTTGGGGGGGCTGGATTGCTTTTGCCATCACTGGTGAATGGCGTTCTTGCCGACGCGGCGTTTGGGCGGGAACTTCTTTGCGACCGCCTTTTCCAGCGCCGGGAAAGTCGTCGTTTCGATACGCGCGTTGATGAACGCATGCAGCTCCGGATCGCTGTCGATCTTGGAGGGCCGGCCGGGGCGGTGTTCGCGCAGGTGGCGCGCGGCGCGCGCAGCGCTTTTGCAACGGCGCGGATAAGCATAGCCCAGCATGTCGCGGTTGCGGACAACCGCCACACCCTCGGCGGAGCTGCGCAGTGGAACCCTGATTTCCAACCGTTCGCCATGGCCCAGCTGGGCGATCTGATCAGAATAGAACCGCTCGCCCAAGCACTGAAAAGCACCTTGTGACACCATTGCACTGGTCTGTTTGCAGAACACGAAATCAAAGGTCTGATCATCCATGCGGCTGGCTTGCCATCCATTCTCGACCGCGCGCGCCAAGGCCTGTCTGGGCGAAAGACCCTGCAAACGGCCGCGACCTCTTCAAGCTGGGTAAGCAGGTCGCCATAGGTGCCACTGTAGGGTGCTGGCGGCTTGCCGACAGATTGCGTTTTCTTGTTGGTTCTGTCGCCGCCGATGTATCCGGGTAAGTGCTTGATAAACTGGCGTTCAATTGACCCAAACGCCCCTTCGATCAGACCCTTCGCAGGCCCATTGTAGGGCTTTGCCTTGATCACACCGCGCTCTGGCACAATCATGCTTAGGTCCGGGAAGCTTTGGAATGATCCAAAGAGCGATCCATACTCGCCGCCGTTGTCCAAATACAAGGTGCCGGGCAGTCCGAACTGCGGATCACACGACAGATCATAGAAGCTGTCGATAATATCGCTCTGACGCACGCCACGGCCTTTCAGGAACAAAACCGGCGTCACATGCATCATATGTGTGCAGTCGTCATGCCATGCGATCAGGCGCACCCGGACTTGCTCGCGCGTTCCTTCTTTGAGGACCCAAATATCGACCGGGTGCACGTCGCCAAATACAACCTGACCCGGCAGGGCAGAGCCGTGGCGTGCGATACGAGGTTGATCCTTGTCAAAATGTAACTTGGCGTCGCGATCCTTGCGCGCAACCCGCTTGAATGCCGTGAAACGGCTGGTCCATTTGGCGTTGAGCTTGCAGAGCTGTGACAGAACCGGTGCCGCAATGTCAGAGCCTTCGCTTTGGCAGAGTTCTACCAGCTTGCGGGATCCGATATGCGCCAGCTTGCGCAGACTGCCATCGCTGCGGATAAAGGCCTTGGCATAGCTTTCCATCGCCTCGGACACACGCTCTTTCGCGTCGTCATCAAGGTCGATGTTCCCATCCCAGTTTCGGGATATCAGAACACGCCGCTTGCCCCGATCTGCGCGTGCCTCTGAGGCGAGCGTGCCAAATCCGCCCTGTATCGGATCATCCGCGAGAAAGAGGGCACTTTGACATAATACCCTGAGTTCTTGAGCTACTCTGGTTTACTCTGGGCCAAGTTCACGATTTTATTGGAGCGTTCTTTTTTGGACGTGGTTGCTCACATGGAAGAACGTGGAATTGAAGACCCAGCAGAATGCGTCAACTTGGTGGTTTACGAAGAGGTCTTCGAGACCAAACAGTAAGTTTGTTACGATATGCCGCAATACCTTCCATAATACCTGCCGCAATCAAAAATTACCTGAATAAAATCAATAACTTAAAAATTTACCCGGTGATACCTTTTAATCCGGAATGCTAACAAATTCAAAGATCCCCAAACGACTTAAAACAATAGAAAAAGCGACATGATGTAGCCCATATAAGGGTTCCGCCGTCAAAAATCGACTTTCCGGAATAAAAAGCTTCGCCTCATTATGCGCCTTGGGGCGTGCAGCCATAAAACCAGAACGCATCAAGAACAGTTCTTTTCCTTTTGCGCATCAGGCGGTACATTGCGCGTTATGAGCAATTTTGATGAAATGGATGCCTTCGATGGCGCATCCCTATCCCGGCGCGCGATGGCCGCGCGGCCACAACCCTATCTGGATGGGCTGAACCCGGCGCAACGCACGGCCGTTGAAACGCTGGACGGGCCTGTTTTGATGCTGGCCGGGGCGGGGACGGGCAAGACCCGCGCTCTGACGGCGCGCATCGTCCATTTGTTGAATACCGGGCGGGCGCGGCCCAATGAGGTGCTGGCCGTGACCTTTACCAATAAGGCCGCACGGGAGATGAAGAATCGCGTAGGTGCGATG
Source organism: Roseobacter fucihabitans (assembly GCF_014337925.2). Classification (NCBI taxonomy): domain Bacteria; kingdom Pseudomonadati; phylum Pseudomonadota; class Alphaproteobacteria; order Rhodobacterales; family Roseobacteraceae; genus Roseobacter; species Roseobacter fucihabitans. The sequence goes on from NZ_CP143423.1 coordinate 1,119,605, forward strand.
ATGGGGCAACAGATCGAGGGGATGCCCTGGCTCGGGACCTTCCATGCGATCTGTGTGAAACTATTGCGCCGTCACGCCGAATTGGTTGGGCTGAAATCCAATTTCACCATTCTGGATACCGATGATCAATTGCGCCTGCTGAAACAATTGGTGCGCGCGGAAGGGATCGACGACAAGCGCTGGCCTGCGCGGCAATTGGCCGGGATCATCGACGGGTGGAAAAACCGCGCGCTGACGCCCGACAAGGTGCCCAGCAGTGACGCTGGGGCTTATAACCATCGCGGCACCGAGATTTATGCGCAATACCAGACCCGTCTGCGAGAACTGAACGCCACGGATTTCGGCGATCTGCTAATGCATATGGTCACGATCTTCCAGAACCACCCGGATATTCTGGCGCAATATCAACGCTGGTTTGCCTATATTCTGGTGGATGAATATCAGGACACCAACGTTGCGCAATACCTCTGGCTGCGCCTGCTCGCGGGGGGGCATAAGAACATCTGCTGCGTGGGCGATGATGATCAGTCGATTTATGGCTGGCGCGGGGCCGAAGTGGGCAATATCCTGCGGTTTGAAAAGGATTTTCCCGGCGCGCATGTGGTGCGGCTGGAACAGAACTACCGCTCGACCCCGCATATTCTGGCCGCTGCATCAGGTGTGATTGAGGGCAATGAGGGACGTCTGGGCAAGACGCTTTGGACTGCGGCCGAAGAAGGTGAAAAAATTCGACTAATCGGTCACTGGGACGGCGAGGAAGAGGCGCGCTGGATTGGAGACGAGATCGAGGCGCTGAATGATGGAAGTTCAATCCTGGCCAAGAGAAGGCAAAATTCTCGATCTGAACAGATGATCCGCGAATTTAAGCGGCTTGCTGAATTGGATGCTTTGCGAGGATTGAACAGTCGAGATCAATTATTCGATCGTTTGAAAACGCAAAAGAGCTTTTTGGCGGATGAAAGCAGGCGGGATTTGGTGTGGGAGTTGGCAACCAGGCAGAGTGAGGGGCATTCTCTTGAACCTGCGTTCCTAAGATATGGTCGCGATGAGTTGGCCATTCTGGTGCGTGCCAGCCATCAGATGCGCGCCTTTGAGGATCGTTTCCTGACCATCGGCCTGCCGTACCGCGTGATCGGTGGCCCACGGTTTTACGAGCGCATGGAGATCCGGGATGCCATGGCCTATTTCCGCATCGTGACCAGCCCCGATGATGATCTGGCCTTCGAGCGGATCGTGAACACGCCCAAACGCGGCCTTGGTGACAAGGCGCAACAAACGATCCAGCGCGTCGCGCGCGAGAATGGGGTGAGCCTTGTGGAGGGCGCGCGGCTGGTCGTGCAGGCCAAGGGCATCGGCGGCAAAGGGGGCAAGGAGTTGGCCACATTGGTCACCGGAATTGATCGATGGGGGCGGATGGCGGGGTCGAGCGATCTGAGCCACATGGAGCTCGCCGAAATCATTCTGGACGAAAGCGGGTACACAACCCATTGGCAGAACGACAAAACGCCCGAAGCGCCGGGGCGTTTGGAGAATCTCAAGGAGTTGGTCAAGGCGCTGGAGCAGTTCGAAAACCTGCAGGGGTTTCTGGAGCACGTCAGCCTGATCATGGACAATGAGAGCGAGGAGGGCGGCGAAAAGGTGTCGATCATGACGCTGCACGCGGCCAAGGGGCTGGAATTCCCGATGGTGTTTTTGCCAGGGTGGGAGGACGGGTTGTTCCCCTCGCAACGCTCGATGGATGAAAGCGGCGTTAAGGGCCTCGAAGAAGAACGACGTCTGGCCTATGTCGGGATCACGCGCGCCGAAGAGGTCTGCACGATTTCCTTTGCCGCCAATCGACGCGTGTTCGGCCAATGGCAAAGCGCGCTGCCCTCGCGCTTCATCGATGAATTGCCACCTGAACATGTCGATGTGCTGACCCCGCCCGGCCTTTATGGCGGTGGTTACGGTGCCGCCGCGCCGACATCCAACCTGCATGAGGCCGCGGCAGAGGCGAATGTCTATAACTCACCTGGCTGGCGTCGTTTGCAGGCGCGTAGCCAGGAGCGGGGCATGAGCCAGCCGCGCGAAACTAAGAATACCGTGATCGACATGACCGCCGTGTCGAGTTTCACCGTGGGCGAGCGGGTGTTTCATCAGAAGTTCGGCTATGGTGCCATTCAGGGGATCGAGGGCGACAAGCTGGAGATTGCCTTTGAGAAGGCGGGCATCAAGAAGGTCGTGGCGAAATTCATTACCGGATGTGACGACATCCCATTTTGACGGGGTCCGCCCTGGACCTGCGCTGACGACAGCACCCGTTCCTCTTGTCACGTAGGGGCATTGCGGCCTCAATCGGCAAGAACCGCGAAAACCTCAGGAAACGAAAAAGGCGACCCCGGGAGGAGGGGCCGCCTTTCGTGTCCATATCGCATGACCGGGAGGAGGTGGTCGGCGATATATATGACTACAGACCCTTCTGGATCTGACGTAATAGCGACGGCGGCATCCGGGAGGAGGATGAATGCCGCAGCCTCGTTACAGACACACCAGGGAGGAGGATTGGTATGCCTGATCTTGTGACCCGCTGGCGAGGCAAACCCCGATGGCAGGCGCGCACTTGGGCGCTTTATTCCTGGCGGCGGTATCGGGGAGGAATGATACCGCCGCTGTGGTATAGGTGTCCTGGGGAGGAGACGGACACCCGATCTTGTGCCAGGCCGTTCAGCCTGCGTATTGCTCTGCTGCGTCCAGCGCGATTGCGCGGATCATGGAACGTGACATTCCCAGATCATTCAATTCTCGCTCGCCCAGCTTGGACAGTTCCGCATAGGTTTCGCGGAATACTCTATTTCGTGCGTAACGCTCGGATGCGGCCTGCAACAGGTTGGCCGCCGTGATAAGCGTCCGTTCGATCACGCTCTCGGAGCGCGTATTGATTTGTGTGTAATAGGCCATGTGCCTGTCCTCGTTATTCCATACGTTCGTTTGTTGTGCTCCATATTTAAGAGATTGCTGCACGTGCACAATACCCAGATTATCAATGCTGCTATGCAGCAATTGCATAGGCGACCTAGCGTAAATTTATGCGTAGTGCTATAGGGTTAAGCATAAAGAAGCCCTATATAATGTTAGCGGAAACAGGCGCTTAACAAACAAGCGCCCCTGAGGAGAATTTGAGCATGTCGATAACCAAAGCCGAAATCGAGGCAGCGCTGGCCCGTGTCGTCCTGCCGGACGGAAAGAGCCTTATGGCGCATGATTTGATTCGGGCCTTGAACATCGATGGGGGATCCGTGCGCTTCGTGATCGAAGCGCCCAGCCCGGAAGTGGCGCGCCAGATGGCCCCCTTGCGCGATGCCGCAGAGAAGGTCGTGGCCGACCTGCCGGGTGTGGACACTGTGACCGTGGCCTTGACCGCACATGGCCCGGCGGAAAAGAAACCCGCCCCCCCCAGCCTCAAGATAGGCGGCCATCCCAAACCGCAGGAGGGGCCGACCAAGCCCAGCGGGGTGAAACGCATTCTGGCCATTGGCTCGGGCAAGGGCGGTGTGGGTAAATCCACTGTCTCCTCCAATCTCACGGTGGCCCTGGCGCGGGCAGGGCGCAAGGTGGGGTTGCTGGACGCCGATATATATGGTCCCAGCCAGCCGCGGATGATGGGGGTGAACAAACGGCCCGCTTCGCCTGACGGCAAGACGATCATCCCGCTGCACGCGCATGGTGTGACGCTGATGTCGATTGGGTTCATGCTGGAAGAGGGCAAGGCCGTGGTCTGGCGTGGTCCGATGTTGATGGGTGCGCTGCAACAGATGTTGGGGCAGGTTGAGTGGGGCGAGTTGGACGTGTTGCTGGTCGATTTGCCGCCCGGCACCGGGGATGTGCAGCTGACATTATGTACCAAGTCCGAATTGACCGGCGCGATTGTGGTTAGCACCCCGCAGGATGTAGCCCTGATTGATGCGCGCAAGGCGCTCGATATGTTCGATACCTTGAAGACACCCGTTTTGGGGCTGATTGAAAATATGTCGATGTTTGTTTGCCCCGATTGCGGATCCGAGCATCAGATCTTCGGGCAGGGTGGCGTTGCGGCGGAGGCTGAGAGGCTCGGCGTGCCGCTGTTGGGCACATTGCCTATTGATCTGGACACGCGGCTGGCGGGGGATGGCGGCACACCAATTGCGGTGGGCGACAGCCCGATGGCGCAAGCCTATGGCCGCATCGCCGAAGGGTTAATCCGGGGTGGTATGGCCTAGGTTAAAGGGCGGTGCTGCACCAGATGGCCGTAAAGGGTGCTGAGAACGCTGATGGACACGATGATCTGGAAGTAGCTCAGCACCAGCTGCCCGACAACCGCAGCGGCGAGGGACGCCGCCGCCAGAGAGGTGATCACACCTGCCAACATGGTGTTCATGACCGCAAGGATCACGGCAACCCGAAGAATTGCACCTGACAGCGGTTTTGTCGCCTGCAGGCTGTCGACGATCGCGAGCCGTGTGCCTAAAGCGGCGGCGGGCAGCGTCAGACTGATCCGCATGGCGATCCACGAAAACAATATACCGATCCCAACGCCCACCACGATTACGAGAGTGGCGGAGCCGCCGCTCAAGATGAGCGTGGTGCCAAAAATCAATAGAATTGCCGGAATGGCAGCAATTAAGAGAACCAGAAAGACCACAATCAGCTTACCGAGATACTGCGCCAAAACGCCAACTCCGGGTCGCATGATCTGATCCCGCGCGTCACCCTCCAGCAATGCATACCTATGCCAGTATACGGCAATGAGCAGCACACCCACTCCCCCGATGATCGCCTGCACTATCGCGGGGCCGGGATCGAGCGCGACGCGCTGTTCTGCGGCGGTAATCATGGGCTGCGCGTCAAAGAGCAGGCCCGCACCAATAAGAAAAGCCAATCCCGGCGACGTCACTTTCAAGGTTTTCAAGGGGTCTGCGAACATCAATCTGAAAGAACGTTGCAGGATCGCGATATCAGTCTTCATGGAAAATTCCCCGAATAAAATCTCAAAAGCGGGGTAGTGCAGCCATAGGAGACCCGCAAGCGGCCATTTCGACTATGGTTTATGGCACATGGGAAGTTATGGGACGGATGCGGGGAGTGTTGGGGCTGTCGGGGTAATTGGTCAATTTTCCTGCTTCGAATCAAAAGAAGCTGGAATTTTGGCTTTTGACCGAAGAGATTTTATGACTTGCGACGAGAACGTTTATAGAACATGATGATAGTTATCTACATTCTAGAAAAAAGTGGGATTTTGTGGGAAATTTTTGAATATTTGCAATTTTCCCATATGTGGTGTGATAGTTTCCTTCAGCCGCAATTTATAGAGAGAGGTCTTGCAAAATATACAGGATTTTTACCTAATTGTTAAAAAAATCCCTTATAAGTAAGGTTTTGGTAACTAAAAACACCTTGCCACCCATAATTTCCCATTGTATCCCTGTTGCATCAGATGAGAACGAGACCGGGGCGCTAAACGACCCCATCTAAATAAAAACTCTAGCAGGTTCATACAGGCCCTCGCTTTCAACTGACCAAGAGATCCGGCGCGCGAGCGAGCAGACATCCCCCCAGATGGCGCGCGTGACTGGACTTCCCCGCGAAGCGGGACGAGGGCGGCGAGTTGATCAGTGGCAGCAGATCAACTCGCCGTTTCCATTTCAAAATAGGGGGATACGCGTCGAACTTTAAGTGACGCATGAAGTTGGGATAAGGCAGTGAGCCGCAGGTTCAGAGGCGAAAGCCATCACAAGGTCGATGCCAAGGGGCGGGTTTCTATCCCTGCCTCTTTTCGCCGTGTGATCGAGGCCTCTGACCCGAACTGGACCTCTGGCGAAAACCCGGAACTGGTTATCGTTTACGGCGATCACCGGCGCAATTTTCTGGAATGCTACACGATGCAAGCCATTGAAGAGGTGGATGAGCAGATCGACACCTTGCCGCGTGGCTCACGGGAGCGCAAACTGCTGCAAACCCTGTTTCAGGGGCAATCCTTCGCCACCTCCATCGACGAAACAGGCCGTCTGGTGCTGCCCGCCAAGCTGCGCCAGAAAATCGGGCTGGCCAATGAAGCCTTTTTCCTCGCGGCAGGGGACACGTTCCAGATTTGGAACCCTGACACCTATGTAACGGATGAGGTCGCCAAGACCGAAGCCTATCTGGACGACATGCCAGATGATTTTGACCCGCTGGTCTTGTTGCCTCCCAAGACGAGGGAGTAAGCCATGGCTGCTGCGGCCCCGTCTGACACGCCCCCCCATATTCCCGTCCTTTTGCCGGCTATTCTGGACGCGGTGGCCCCGGTGCAAGGCGTGTGGCTGGATGGCACGTTTGGCGCGGGCGGTTATACACGCGGGCTGCTGGAGGCGGGCGCCGAGAGGGTCATTGCCGTGGATCGCGACCCGCTGGCCTTTGATCTGGCGGCCGAATGGTCAGGTGGATATGGCGCACGTCTGGTTCAGCAACAGGGTGTTTTTTCCAAGATGGACACTTATGGCACCGACCTGGATGGGGTGGTGCTCGATCTTGGGGTCTCCTCCATGCAACTTGATCTGGCCGAGCGCGGGTTTTCCTTCATGCGGGATGGGCCGCTGGACATGCGCATGAGCCAATCGGGGACTTCTGCGGCGGATATCGTCAACGGCGCCGAAGAAGAAACCCTCGCCAATATCCTGTTCCTTTATGGGGAAGAGCGCGCCAGCCGCCGTATCGCCAAATCGATCCTGCGCGAACGGGCGCTTGAGCGGATCACGACCACCTTGCGCCTTGCCGGTATCATTGAGGGTTGTTTGCCGCGCAGCAAACCGGGGCAATCCCACCCTGCCACGCGCAGTTTTCAGGCGCTGCGGATCGCGGTGAACAACGAATATGGTGAGCTTTTTGAAGGACTTATGGCGGCGGAGCGGGCGTTGAAGCCGGGCGGCCAACTGGCCGTGGTGACGTTCCATTCGGTCGAGGACCGCATGGTCAAACGCTTCCTGACGGCACGGGCTGGGACGGGCGGTAATGCAAACCGCTACGCCCCTGAGATCGCGCGTGCTGCCCCCGGTTTCACGGTGAAATCACGCAAGGCCATTGCCGCCACAGCGGATGAAATCGCCGCTAACCCCCGTGCGCGCTCTGCCAGGTTGCGCCTCGCCACGCGCACGGATGCCCCTTTTGAGGCCGTGGATGCCAAGGCCATCGGCATGCCCCTGCTGAAGGAGACGCTCTAGATGCGCACCATTTTCTATATCCTGACAACATTGGCGGTGATCGGTCTGGCCTTTTGGGCCTACCGCGAGAATTACGCCACGCAGGCCGCGCTCAGCGACACTAGAAAGCTGCGCCAGGATATCAGGCATTCCTATGATCGCCTGGCCGTGTTGCGCGCCGAATGGGCCTATCTGAACCGCCCCGACCGGTTGCGGGATCTGGCGGAAATCAATTTTGACCGGCTCGGGCTCTTGCCGCTGCATCCTGATCAATTCGGCTATCTCGATCAGGTCGCCTACCCTGTGCCGCCTGCCTTGCCGGAGCTTGTTGAGACCAACGCCGATACCGCACCCACGGATGCGCCACAGGAGTCCCGCCCATGATCCGTACCCCCCTGCGTCCTTTGGCCCGCATTCTGGAAGCCCGCGCGAAGGGCGAAAACCCCGATACGATCGAGCGCGAAAACATCCGCATCCGGCATGAGCAGATGCGCGATCATGCGCGCCAGCGTGCCGAGGGGCGGCTTTTGGTGTTGGGGCTGTTTTTCGTGATCGCCTTTGGGATTGTGGGCGCGCGTATGGGGCTTTTGGCCACCTCCGAGCCGATGGAGCCACGCGCCGAGGCCCCCGGCGCGCGCATCCACGCCAGCCGCGCGGATATCGTTGACCGGCAGGGGCGGCTTCTGGCGACCAATTTCGAAACCCACTCGCTTTATGCGCAACCCCCGCAGATGATCGACCCGGTCCAGGCCGCGCAAGGCCTCGCCCGGATTTTCCCCGATCTGGAGGCCGAGGATTTGCTGGAGGATTTCACCAGCAAACGCAAATTCATCTGGATCAAGCGCAAGATCAGCCCCGAGCAGATGCAGGCCGTGCATGACATCGGCGATCCCGGTTTGTTGTTTGGGTCCCGCGACATGCGGCTTTACCCCAACGGGCGTCTGGCCGCTCATATCATGGGCGGTGCCAGCTATGGGCGCGAAGGCGTGCATGCCGCCGAGGTGATCGGCGTGGCGGGCGTGGAGAAATATTTCGACGATTACCTGCGCGATCCGGCGAATGGCAATGCGCCGCTGGAGCTTTCGCTCGACCTGACCGTGCAGGCGGCGGCCGAGCGTGTGCTGCAAGGCGGTATGAAGCTGATGAATGCCAAGGGCGCGACGTCCATCCTGATGGACATCTATACGGGCGAAGTGCTCAGCGTGGTGTCCTTGCCCAGTTTTGATCCCAACAACCGACCCCGTCCGGCCACCAAAGGGGATGCCTCTGACAGCCCGCTGTTCAACCGCTCGGTTCAGGGCGTGTATGAATTGGGCTCGACCTTCAAGATATTCACCGTAGCCCAGGCGATGGACCTGGGGTTGGCCAATCCGGGTACCTTGGTCGACACCAAAGGCCCGCTGCGTTGGGGTAAATTCCGTATCCGGGATTTTCGCAACTACGGCGACAGGCTGACGGTCTCCAAGATCATCGAGAAAAGCTCCAACATCGGTACGGCGCGGCTGGCCCAACAAATCGGCACTGACCGCCAGCGCGCCTTCCTGAAAAAGCTGGGCATGCTGGAAGCCACGGATTTCGAAATCGTTGAGGCGGGCACCGGCAAGCCGCTCCTGCCGAAAAACTGGTCTGAATTGAGCACGATGACCATCTCCTATGGTCACGGGCTATCGACCTCGCCGATGCATCTGGCCGCTGGCTATGCCGCGATTGCAAATGGGGGGCTCAAGGTCCAGCCGACCATTCTGAAACAGGACGGTCCCCGGTTGGGCGAGCGGGTCTTTTCTGAGGCAACAACGGCGGCGGCGCGCAAGATGCTGCGCCGGGTGGTGACGGATGGCACGGCCAGTTTTGGCGATGTGGCCGGATATGCGGTGGGCGGCAAGACCGGCACTGCGGATAAGCCGCGCCCGCAGGGGGGGTATTACGAGGATAAGGTGATCGCGACATTTGCCTCGATTTTCCCCTCGCATGACCCGCGTTATGTGTTGATCGTTACGCTGGATGAACCGGTGGATACGATCAGCGATGAGCCGCGCCGCACGGCGGGTTGGACGGCGGTCCCCGTTGCCGCCGAGATGATCAAACGCGTTGCACCCTTGTTGGGGCTACGACCGAGCGTTGAACCTGTGGAATTGACCGATATAAGTCTGGAACAGAATTAAGCCAAAGAGGCCCCGGGACATGAGCGGACACGTCAAGACACTTTCTTCCCTGGGCCTGACCGCGAAGGGCGGGCGCAACCCCGAAATCACCGGTCTGGCCGTGGACAGCCGCGATGTAGAAGACGGTTTTCTGTTCGCGGCCATGCCGGGCGTCAAAATACATGGCGGGGAGTTCATCCAATACGCTCTGCGCATGGGGGCGGCGGCGATCCTGACGGACGATGAGGGCGCGAGGATTGCGGCGGATGTCTTGGCGCAAACGGATGTGGCCGTGGTGATCACATCTGAGCCGCGCGAGGCTCTGGCGCGCACCGCCTCGCTGTGGTTTGAACGCCAACCCCCAGTTGTGGTGGCCGTGACCGGGACCAATGGCAAAACCTCCGTTGCCACATTTACCCGCCAGATCTGGAGCCTGCTGGGGCATGAAGCCATCAACCTTGGCACGACCGGCGTGGAGGGCGCATGGTCCGCCCCCTTGATGCACACCACGCCGGAGCCGATCACATTGCACCGCGCCTTGGCGCAAGCGGCGGAAAACGGCGTGACCCATGCGGCGATGGAGGCCTCCAGCCACGGGCTGGATCAGCGCCGCCTGGACGGGGTGACGCTCAAGGCCGCCGGTTTCACCAATTTCACACAGGACCATCTGGATTATCACGAGAGTTTCGAGGCCTATTTTGACGCCAAGGCCGGGTTGTTTGCCCGCGTTCTGCCCGAAGAGGCCAAGGCCGTGATCAACATCGAAGAGGAGCGCGGCGTGGATATGGCGGCCATCGCCAATGCGCGCGGGTGTCCGGTTATTTCGGTTGGGCGCAACATCGGGGATTTCCATATCGGCAAGGTGCAGGTCGACGCCACGGGGCAAACGGTCCAATTCATGCATCTGGGCAAATCTTATGTGCGCCGGTTGAACCTGATCGGCGATTTTCAGGCGGAAAATGTGATGCTGGCGGCGGCTTTGGTGGTGGCTTGCGGGGAAAAACCCAACCATGTGTTTGACACCTTTGAGGATCTGAGCACGGTGCGGGGCCGCATGCAGCTGGCCGGGACGCGCGACAATGGGGCCACGGTTTTCGTCGATTACGCGCATACACCGGATGCTGTGGCCACAGCGCTCACGGCGTTGCGTCCGCATGTGATGGGGCGGCTTATTGCCATCGTCGGGGCAGGCGGGGACCGCGATGCGACCAAACGCCCCCTGATGGGGCAGGCGGCGGCGGAAAACGCCGATCTGGTGATTGTGAGTGATGATAATCCGCGTTCCGAGGACCCCGCAGCCATCCGTGCTGCAGTTCTTTTGGGGGCACCCGAGGCGCAGGAGGTCGGCGATCGGGCTGAGGCGATCCTGCGCGGGGTGGACGCTTTGGGGCCGGGCGATGCCTTGCTGATCGCGGGCAAGGGGCATGAGACGGGGCAAACGGTGGGCGATGACATCCTGCCTTTTGACGATGTCGAACAGGCCAGCGTCGCCGTGGCAGCACTTGATGGGAGGATGGCATGAGCCTTTGGACATCCAAGGAAGCCGCCGCCGCAACGGCTGGGCGCGCACAAGGGGATTGGGTCGCAACCGGCGTGTCGATTGATACCCGCACGCTTGCGCCCGGCGATCTGTTTGTCGCGCTGAAAGACCAGCGCGACGGGCATGAATTCGTCGCGCAGGCACTGGAAAAAGGGGCTGCGGCGGCGCTGGTGGATCACGTGCCTGAGGGTGTGGCCGAGGATGCGCCTCTGCTGATCGTGCCTGATGTATTGGCCGGGCTGGAGGCTCTGGGCCGGGCCGGGCGCGCGCGTATGAGCGGCATGGTCGTCGCCGTGACGGGCAGCGTCGGGAAGACCTCCACCAAGGAGATGTTGCTGGAAATGCTCGCAGCACAGGGACGCACCCACGCTTCCGTGGCCAGCTACAACAACCACTGGGGTGTGCCGCTGACGCTGGCGCGCATGCCACAGGACACGGAATTCGCCGTGATAGAGATCGGCATGAACCACCCCGGCGAAATCGCCCCGCTGGCAAAAATGGCGCGTCCGCATGTGGCGCTGGTCACGACGGTGGCGGCGGCGCATCTGGAGGCTTTTGAGGATATCACCGGCATCGCCGTGGAAAAGGCCGCGATCTTTGAGGGGGTCGAACCCGGCGGCATCGCGATCCTGAACGCGGATGTCGAAACCGCTGCGATCCTGATGGCAAAGGCGCTGGATTGCAAACTGCGCGACATCAGCTTTGGCGCGGAAGGCCATGATTTCAAACTCATCCGCGCCGATTTGCGCGATGATACCACGGTGGTGCAGGCCCAGATGGGCGCGGAGCCCTTGCTGTTCAAAATTGCCTCACCGGGGCGTCATTTTGCGATGAACGGATTGGGGGCGCTTGCCGTCATGGCGGCGCTGCGCACGGATATGGCGCTGGCGGTGGGCGCGCTGGGGCGCTGGCGACCCTATAAGGGGCGCGGTCAACGCGAACGCATTTATCTGGATGTGGTTGATACCAGCCTGACGCTCGATTTGATTGATGACAGTTATAACGCCAATCCCACTTCCATGGCGGCAGCACTTGAGGTGCTGGCGGCGGCTCCCGTCATGAATGATATGGGGCGCGTCTCCAAGGGGCGACGCATCGCGTTTCTGGGCGATATGAAAGAACTCGGCTCGGATGAAATTGCCCTTCATGCAGGCCTCGCACATCTGCCGAGCCTGCAAAGCCTTGATAAGGTGCATTGCATCGGGCCGCTGATGCGCGCGCTTTATGATCTGTTGCCCGAGGTGCAGCGCGGCGAGTGGTTCGCGACCGCCCAAGAGGCCCTGCCCAAACTCAAGCGCGCGCTGGACAGTGGTGATGTGGTTCTGGCCAAAGGCTCCTTGAGCATGAAACTTGGTCTGATCGTTGACGCGATCCGCAAAATGGGACATGCCCCGCTCAATATCGAAGAAGGATAACGGATGCTCTATTGGCTCACGCTGCTGTCGGACGGGGGGGATTTCTTCAATCTCTTTCGCTACATTACGTTCCGCGCAGGCGGGGCGTTTTTGACGGCATTGGTGTTCGGGTTTCTGTTTGGCAAACCGCTGATTGCAGTGTTGCGCCGCCGGCAGGGCAAGGGCCAACCCATCCGCGGGGACGGTCCCGAAAGCCATTTCGTCAAGGCGGGCACCCCGACCATGGGCGGGCTGTTGATCGTGGGGGCGCTTTTGACCTCAACCCTGCTCTGGGCGCGGCTGGACAACCCCTTCATCTGGATCGTGCTTTTTGTGACCATGTCCTTTGCCGCCATCGGCTTCATGGATGATTACGCAAAGGTCTCCAAACAAACCACGGCGGGGGTGCCAGGGCGCGTGCGCTTGCTGCTGGGCCTGATCATCGCGGCAATTGCGGGTTTCTGGGCCGCGCAATACCATCCCGAAGCGCTGCACAACCGGCTCGCCCTGCCGGTCTTCAAGGACACGCTGATCAATTTGGGTTATCTTTTTGTCCCCTTCTCGATCATCGTGATCGTCGGATCGGCCAATGCGGTGAACCTCACGGACGGCCTTGATGGGCTTGCGATTATGCCGGTGATGATTGCCGCCGGAACGCTCGGCGTGATCGCCTATGCGGTCGGTCGTGTGGATTTCACCGAATATCTGGATGTGCATTACGTGCCGGGGACGGGCGAAATCCTGATCTTCACCGCCGGGATATTTGGCGGGGGGCTGGGATTCCTGTGGTATAACGCGCCCCCTGCGGCGGTTTTCATGGGCGATACCGGGTCCTTGGCCCTGGGCGGTGCCCTGGGTGCGATCGCGGTCAGCACCAAGCACGAGATCGTCCTGGCCATTGTCGGCGGGCTGTTCGTGGTCGAGGCATTGAGTGTCATTATTCAGGTGCTTTATTTCAAAAAGACCGGCAAACGGGTGTTTCTGATGGCCCCGATACACCATCACTACGAGAAAAAGGGCTGGGCGGAGAGCACCATCGTCATCCGTTTCTGGATCATCTCGCTGATCCTGGCGATGATCGGGCTGGCGACCTTGAAGGTGCGCTGAGGGCCACCATCGGCCCATCATCCCAACGCGGTCTGCTTTTGGTCCCGCAGACGTTTTGAGGTCGGCTGCATCCATTGGCCGGTGATAAAACGCACCCGCCGCCCATAAGCACCATGCCTTTCACTCCGGTTTACGGCCTTCATAGGGGGGTGCGCGTCGGAACCACCTTGCCCCCGACGGGCCGGGGCGGCACTGTCCGCCCTGCGATAAGAAGGAGAGCCCGCGTGATTCCGGTTAGAGGTTTGCAAGGTCAAAAAATCGCTGTTCTGGGCCTGGGTCGCTCGGGTCTGAGTGCGGCGCGTGCTTTGGTGGCGGGGGATGCGACGCCCATCTGCTGGGATGATACCCCTGCCGCGCGCGAAAAGGCCGAGGCCGAAGGGTTTACCTGTCTGGCCCTGCGCGACCCGCATGATTTTGACGATATTGCCCGGCTGATCGTCAGCCCCGGCATTGCGCATCTTTATCCCACGCCCAACCCAATGGTGGACGCCGCCCTGCGCGCGGGCGTGCCGGTGGACAATGACATCGGCCTGTTTTTTCAGTCCTTTGCCACGCAGGAATGGGATAATTTTGACACCGCGCCGCGAGTCATTGCTGTGACCGGATCGAATGGGAAATCGACGACCTCCGCGCTGATCCACCACATTTTGACAACGGTGAACAGACCGTGCCAACTTGCGGGGAACATCGGGCGCGGTGTTCTGGATATTGATCCGGCCATCGACGGCGAGGTCGTGGTGTTGGAGCTGTCGAGTTATCAGACGGACCTTGCGCGCAGCCTGACGCCGGATATTGCCGTTTTCACCAACCTTTCGCCGGATCATCTGGACCGCCATGCCGGGATCGGGGGGTATTTTGCCGCCAAAAGACGGCTGTTTGCCGAAGGTGGGCCGGACCGGGCGATCATTGGTGTGGATGAACCCGAAGGGCGCTATTTGGCCGGGCAATTGGCGGAAGGGCGCGCAGATGACCGGGTGATCCGGATCTCGGTTGCCGAAAAGCTCGCCGGGCCGGGGTGGCAGGTCTTTGCACGCAAGGGGTTTCTGTCCGAATACCGCAAGGGGAAACAGGCCGCGTCCATCGATTTACGCGCGGTGCCGGGGTTGCCGGGGGCGCATAATCATCAAAACGCCTGCGCCGCCTATGCCGCTTGTCGCGCGCTTGGTCTTGCCCCCCGCGTCATTGAGGCCGCGTTTCACAGCTTCGCAGGTCTGCCCCATCGCAGCCAGCTGGTGGGCGAAAAGGACGGCGTGCGGTTTGTGAACGACAGCAAGGCGACCAATGTGGATGCGGCGGCAAAGGCTCTGTCGGCGTTTCAGCACGTGCGTTGGATTTGCGGTGGCTTGGAGAAGGAAGGCGGGTTGGCGGAGCTTGGCGCGGCATCAAGCGTGCGCAAGGCCTATGTGATCGGGCGCGAGGCCGCGCATTTCGCGATGCAACTGCCTGTGGAGGCGGAGATTTGTACCACCATGGAGGCGGCCGTCGCGCAGGCGGTGGCACAGGCCGAACCGGGGGATGTGATCCTTTTGGCCCCTGCCGCGGCGAGCTTTGATCAATATGACAATTTCGAAAAACGCGGGGATGATTTCGTCGCACAGGTGCAGAAATACCTCTGAGGGGCGTCGTCCTTATTGGGTCAGTGCCGCCGCCGCCGCCATGGCCGAGGACCACGCCCATTGGAAATTATACCCGCCAAGCCAGCCCGTGACATCCACCGCTTCGCCGATGAAATAGAGCCCCGGCACTGCCGTCACCTGCATGGTTTTTGCCGAGAGCGCATTGGTATCAATGCCGCCCAATGTGACTTCGGCTGTGCGGTAGCCTTCGGTGCCGGTCGGGGTCAGCGACCAGGCCGACAGGCTCTTGCAGATTTCAGCCAATCTGGTGTCAGACTGATCCGCCAGATTGCCCTTGAGGTCGGTTTGTGTCGCCAGAAAATCCACCAATCGCCCGGGCAGATGGTGCGATAATTCGGTGGTCAGGTTGCGCCGCCCCGACGTCGCGCGCTGGCTGCGCAAAGCGTCATAGAGATTTTGATGCGGTGCAAGGTTCACGCTGATCGCCTCGCCCTCGCGCCAATAGGAGGAGGCTTGCAGCACCGCCGGTCCCGACAGGCCGCGATGCGTGAACAATAGCGCCTCGTCAAAACTCGTCTGCCCGGCAGTGATACGCGCATCCGTGGCAACCCCTGCAAGCCCAGCAAAGCGTTCCTTGTCAAAGGTAAATGGGACCAGCGCGGGGCGCGTCGCTGTCACAGGCACCCTGAATTGCGCTGCCAGATCATAAGCAAGCCCGCTCGCGCCCATCTTGGGAATGGATTTGCCCCCCGTGGCCACGACCAGATTGCGCGCCGTGACCCTGGTGTCCGCGCCATCACCTGCAAGGGTAAAAGTAAACCCATCGGGTGCCTTTGCAAAGTCGCGCGCAGTCGTTTGCAAATGCAAATCGACGTTATTTGCCTGCATCAAGCCGCGTAGCATCGCGATGATCTTCTTGGCAGAGGTATCACAGAAAAGCTGGCCCAATGTCTTTTCATGCCAGGCAATGCCATGGCGATCCACCAGATCAATAAAATCCCACTGCGTGTACCGGGCCAGCGCGGATTTGGCGAAATGCGGGTTCGCGGACAGAAATGCATGTGCATCCGTATGCAGGTTGGTGAAATTGCACCGCCCGCCACCGGAGATGCGGATTTTCTCGCCCGGCGCGCGGGCATGATCGACAATCAACACGCGCCCGCTGGCATGGGCCGCACACATCATACCGGCGGCCCCGGCCCCAATAATTGCTGTATCAACTTTCATCGCGTTCCACTGGCGCGAATTGCACAAAATGGCAAGTCTCAGGCTGGCGTTATGGATGTTTTCGCGCTACTATATCCTCGGCAGACCCCGAAAAGGGGCGCATCGAGGCAGTGTAGTTATCCAAGGCAGGCACCCATGACAGAAATGGTCTATGGCGCAGTTCCGGTTCGCGATGGTGAACCGATCCTCCCCAAATGGTGGCGGACCATCGACAAATGGGCGATGTCCTGCATCTTGATCTTATTTGCGATCGGCCTTTTACTCGGGCTTGCGGCTTCGCCACCGCTTGCCGCCAAGAATGGGTTTGAGCCCTTCCACTACGTCCAGCGACAGGCGCTATTTGGCAGCCTGGCGCTCATCGCGATGATCCTGACCTCGATGATGTCGCCCGTGCTCGTACGGCGTCTGGCGGTTCTGGGGTTTATCGTGGCTTTTATTGCGCTGGCGCTTTTGCCTTTCTTCGGGACGGATTTCGGCAAGGGGGCGGTGCGGTGGTATGGTCTGGGGTTTGCCTCAATCCAGCCGTCGGAGTTCCTCAAGCCGGGGTTCGTGATTGTCGCGGCCTGGATGATGGCGGCGTCCTCGGAATTGAACGGACCACCGGGCAAGACATGGTCCTTTGCGCTTTGCATGGCGATTGTGATGATGTTGATCCTGCAACCGGATTTTGGTCAGGCCTGTCTGGTTCTGTTCTCCTGGGGGGTGATGTATTTCGTGGCGGGTGCACCGTTGATCCTCTTGGTGGGCATGGCCGCTCTGGTGGTTTTTGGCGGCACTATCGCCTATTCAAACTCGGAACATTTCGCGCGCCGCATTGACGGATTTCTGAGCCCGGATATCGACCCGCGCACGCAGCTTGGATATGCGACAAACGCCATTCAGGAGGGCGGTTTTTTTGGCGTTGGGGTCGGCGAGGGACAGGTCAAATGGTCCCTGCCGGATGCGCATACGGATTTCATCATCGCTGTGGCCGCCGAGGAATACGGGCTGATCCTCGTGCTGGTCATCATCGCGCTTTATGGCACCATCGTGGTGCGCTCGCTGTTGCGGCTGATGCGTGAACGCGACCCGTTTATCCGGCTGGCGGGCACCGGTTTGGTGTGCACCCTTGGCGTGCAGGCCATGATCAATATGGGCGTGGCGGTGCGGCTGCTGCCGGCCAAAGGCATGACGCTGCCGTTTGTCAGCTATGGCGGCTCCTCGATCATCGCCAGCGGGATCGCAGTGGGCATGTTGCTTGCGTTTTCGCGCACTCGCCCTCAGGGTGAAATCAGTGATCTTCTGGCGCGTGGACGGGTGAAATGAGCAAACAACCGCTTCTTTTGATCGCAGCGGGGGGGACGGGCGGTCATATGTTTCCGGCCCAGGCGCTGGCGGAGATGATGATCGCGCGCGGCTGGCGCGTGAAGCTGTCCACCGACGCGCGCGGCGCGCGCTACACGCAGGGCTTTCCCGAAACCACCGAGATCGCGCAGATCAGCAGCGCAACCTTTGCGCGCGGCGGTATTCTGGCCAAAGCCATCGTGGCACCCAAAATCCTCGCCGGTACAGTCAGCGCGCTTTGGGTATTCTTGCGGCACAAGCCGGACGTCGTGATCGGTTTTGGCGGTTATCCCACCATTCCGGCGCTTTGTGCGGCTTATCTGTTGAAGCTGCCGCGCATGATTCACGAACAAAACGGCGTTTTGGGGCGTGTGAACAAGGCGTTTGTCGGTAAGGTCGATGCCATCGCCTGTGGGACATGGCCCACCGATCTGCCTGAGGGGGTTGAAGGCCACCACACCGGCAACCCCGTGCGCCGCGCCATTCTGGACCGCGCGGAGGCGGGGTATATTTCGCCAGGCGATTATCCGATGGAACTGTTGGTGATCGGCGGCAGTCAGGGGGCCAGTATCCTGAGCGACGTGATCCCGCCCGCGATTGCCGGTTTGCCGATGAACATGCTGCGTAACATCCGTGTGAGCCATCAGGCGCGCGAAGAAGACCTCGAACGTGTCGCGACGTTTTATGCGGATAACGGTATCAACGCAGATGTGCAGACATTTTTTCAGGACGTCCCGCGCCGCATGACCGAAGCTCAATTGGTCATCAGCCGTGCCGGGGCCTCTTCGGTTGCTGATCTGTCGGTGATCGGGCGCCCCTCCATTCTGATCCCCTATGCGGCTGCGACGGGGGATCATCAAACCGCCAATGCGCGCGGGTTGGTGGAGGCGGGCGGCGCGATTCTAGTGCCCGAAAGCAGGTTGAATGTAGAGGCCGTTACGCAACAGATCTTTTCCGTGCTGGACAATCCCGAAGGGGCCATGCAAATGGCCCGCTCTGCCGCGTTATTCGGCAGGCCCGATGCGACGCAG
Organism: Roseobacter fucihabitans; assembly: GCF_014337925.2. Taxonomy (NCBI): domain Bacteria; kingdom Pseudomonadati; phylum Pseudomonadota; class Alphaproteobacteria; order Rhodobacterales; family Roseobacteraceae; genus Roseobacter; species Roseobacter fucihabitans. The sequence goes on from NZ_CP143423.1 coordinate 1,138,135, forward strand.
GATCTGGCGCAGATGGTCGAACAGCTGGCGAATAGGGGACAACAGGCATGAGTGCGGCGACAAAACTTCCCGGCGACGTCGGGCCGATCCATTTTGTTGGGATCGGTGGCATCGGCATGTCCGGAATTGCCGAAGTGCTGCTCAATCACGGCTATACGGTGCAGGGCTCGGACCTGAAATCCACGCCCATCACCAAACGTCTGGAAGAGCTTGGCGCGCATGTGTTTGAGGGCCAGCGCGCCGAAAACATCGCCAACGCCGAAGTGGTAGTGATTTCCAGCGCGATCAAGCCGGGCAATGCGGAACTGGATGCGGCACGTCTTGGTGGCTTGCCGATCGTGCGGCGCGCGGAAATGCTGGCCGAACTGATGCGGCTCAAATCCAACATCGCCGTGGCCGGAACCCATGGCAAGACGACAACCACGACGATGGTGGCGACCCTGCTGGATGCGGGCGATTTCGACCCCACGGTGGTGAACGGCGGCATCATCCACGCCTATGGTTCAAACGCGCGCGCGGGCGAGGGCGAGTGGATGGTGGTGGAGGCAGATGAGAGCGACGGGACGTTCAATCGTCTGCCCGCGACCATTGCCATCGTCACCAACATCGACCCCGAACATATGGAACATTGGGGCGATTTCGACAGGCTGCGCCAAGGTTTCCTCGATTTTGTCTCCAACATCCCGTTTTACGGGGTCGCCGTGTGCAATACTGACCACGCTGAGGTGCAGGCGCTGGTGGGTAAAATCACTGACCGGCGCGTTGTGACCTACGGGTTCAATGCGCAGGCCGATGTGCGGGCGGTGAACCTGACGTATAAAAACGGTGTGGCGCATTTTGACGTGGCGTTGCAGGCCGAAGGCATCATGATCGAGGGCTGCACCTTGCCGATGCCGGGGGATCACAATGTTTCCAACGCTTTATCGGCCATCGCCGTGGCGCGGCATCTGGGCATGAAGGGCGAGCAGATCCGGGACGCGCTGGCGAATTTCGGCGGCGTTAACCGTCGCTTTACCCGTGTGGGCGAAATTGACGGGGTGACGATCATCGATGATTACGGGCACCATCCGGTGGAAATCGCCGCTGTGCTGAAAGCCGCGCGCCAGGCCACAGAAGGGCGCGTGATCGCCGTGCATCAGCCGCACCGTTATTCCCGCTTGTCCGATCTGTTTGAGGATTTCTGTGGCTGTTTCAACGACGCGGATGTTGTCGGCATTGCCGAGGTTTACGCCGCGGGTGAAGACCCGATTGAGGGGGCTAGCCGGGATGATCTGGTGGCGGGTCTGATCCGTCACGGTCACCGTCATGCGCGCGCCGTTGTGGGGGAGGACGATCTGGAGCGCCTTGTGCGCGAGCAGGCGCGCCCCGGCGATATGGTGGTCTGCCTTGGTGCCGGGACCATCAGCGCCTGGGCCAATGGCCTGCCTGATAGACTGCAAAAGGGAGCCGCGTAGTGGCCTTTCAAAACCGCTATCCTTGTATTATCACGGTATTGCGAAACGGCATGAGCGGCCTCAGGGGCGCGCGTCACACCAAGATGGCGTTTGCACCGGTTGGAACGGGGGCCGCCTTATGAGCCTTGCTCTGACCCTCGCGGCCCTTTGGGTGCTGGCGGCGAATATCCTGGCCATGACGCCGAGCAAGGATAATCACTGGCGCAGGGCTTATGCGTTGATTGCACTGGGGATTCCGATTGTCGGGCTGGTGACATGGCATCACGGTCCCTGGATCGGGATGCTGGTGATGGCGGGCGGTGTGTCCGTCCTGCGCTGGCCAGTGGTTTACTTCGGCCGCTGGATCAAACGTGTGACGCTGCGATAGGGGTCGGCCATGCAAGACATGCCGCAGGTCCGGGGGCGTCTGACGCCAAATCGCATCTTGAGCGAGTTGACCTGGCTGCGGGTGGGCGGGCCGGCGGATTGGTTGTTACAGCCTGCGGATATTGACGACCTACGCGATTTCCTGCGTCAATTGCCGCCCGATGTGGCCGTGTTTCCGATGGGGGTCGGCTCAAACCTGATCGTGCGGGATGGCGGTTTGCGCGCCGTCGTGATCCGTCTGGGCCGGGGCTTCAACGGTATCGATATCGACGGCGCGCAAGTGCACGCAGGGGCGGCGGCATTGGACGGTCACGTTGCGAAAAAGGCCGCAGATGCGGGGCTTGATCTGACGTTCCTGCGCACGATCCCTGGCACAATTGGCGGTGCCGTGCGGATGAACGCGGGCTGTTACGGCAGCTACACCGCGGATGTTGTGCAGGAGGTGCAGGCGGTGACGCGCGCGGGCGAGATTGTCACGCTGAGCGCACATGACATGCATTTCGCCTATCGCCAAAGTCAGCTGCCGGAAGGGTGGATCGTGACGCGCGCGACCCTCAAGGCACCCGTTGAAGCGCCCGACGTATTGCACGCGCGCATGGCCGAGCAGATCGCCAAACGCGATGCCACCCAGCCGACCAAAGAGCGCAGCGCCGGGTCGACCTTTCGCAACCCGGCGGGTTTTTCCTCCACGGGGCAGGCCGATGATGTGCATGACCTCAAGGCCTGGAAAGTGATCGAGGATGCGGGTCTGCGCGGTACGCGCCAGGGCGGGGCGCAGATGAGCGAGAAACACCCTAACTTCCTGATCAATACCGGCGGGGCCACAGCGGCGGATTTGGAGGGATTGGGCGAAGTGGTGCGAAAAAAGGTTTACGCCCAAAGCGGTATTACGCTAGACTGGGAAATCATGCGCATCGGTGAGAATTAAGGTTCTATTAACCATAATCGCGCCAAAGTGCAGATCGAATAATTGACGGTGAACCGGCATAAAGTCGGACAAAACAACAAATAATAGGGCCGAAACGGCCTGACATGAGGCACCAGAGTGGGTCAGTCGAGCAGGACACCCCGGCGTGTAGCGGTATTGATGGGCGGCCCTTCGGCTGAGCGCGAAGTGTCTTTGTCCAGCGGGCAAGCCTGCGCCGCCGCTTTGCGCGACGAGGGATATGACGTGATCGAGGTCGATGCGGGCCGCGATCTTTGTGCTGTGCTTGATCAGATCAAACCGGATGCGGTCCTCAACTGCCTGCATGGACGGTGGGGCGAGGATGGTTGCGTGCAGGGGCTGCTGGAGTGGCAGGGCGTGCCTTACTCACACTCCGGCGTTCTGGCCTCGGCCTTGGCGATGGATAAACAACGCAGCAAGGAAGCCTTTGTCGCTGCCGGATTGCCCGTCGTTGAGAGCGTTCTGGCCCCCGCCGATGAGGTGCGCGCGCGTCATGTTATGCCCCCGCCTTATGTGGTTAAACCCAACAACGAGGGCTCCTCCGTCGGGGTTTATCTGGTGCACGGTGCGGCCAATGGGCCGCCGCAACTTGCGCCGGACATGCCGCAAGAGGTGATGGTTGAGGCCTTCGCGCCCGGACGTGAATTGACCACCACCGTGATCGGGGATCGCGCCTTGACGGTGACAGATATCCTGACAGATGGCTGGTATGATTATGACGCCAAATATAAACCGGGGGGGTCGCGCCATGTGATCCCCGCGCAGATTCCGACCGATATTTTTGACCTCTGCATGGAGTATGCCCTGCGCGCGCATGCGGCATTGGGGTGCCGCGGGGTCAGTCGGACGGATTATCGCTGGGATGAAAGCCGCGGCGCTGCGGGTCTGATCCTGCTGGAAACCAACACGCAACCGGGCATGACCGCGACCTCGCTGTCGCCTGAACAGGCACAGGCCTGCGGCATGAGTTTCGGTGCGCTTTGCGCCTGGATGGTGGAGGACGCCTCATGCGATCGCTGAGACCGCGCAAGCCCTCCTCGCATGATCCCGCGCCGTCGCGTTGGGCGTGGCGGATGCAGCGGCTGATGCTGACGCCTGCTTTTCTGCTGATGCTGCGCGCGGGGATTCCTGTGGTGCTGATCCTGGCGGGCGCGGGGTGGTATCTGGGCGATGAAGGGCGGCGCGATGCGATCACGGATGCGGTCGCCCAGGCCCGCGCAAGTTTTGAGACCCGGCCGGAATTCATGGTGCAACTGATGGCGATCGATGGCGGCGATGACGCGCTGGCCAGTGACATCCGCGAAGTCGTCCCGCTTGATTTCCCGATCAGCTCCTTTGATCTGGATCTCGCGGAAATCCGCAGCACGATTGCCGATCTGGCCCCCGTCAAGGCGGTGAGCCTGCGCATTCGCCCCGGTGGCGTTTTGCAGGTCGATGTCACGCCGCGCATTCCTGTCGCCATCTGGCGCAGCCGCACAGGGCTGACCCTGATCGATGTGACCGGCACCCATGTGAGCCCCTTGGCTAAACGCATAGACCGCCCCGACCTGATGGTTATCGCGGGAACGGGGGCCCCGTCCAAGGTCAAAGAGGCGCTGAACCTTTATCGCGCGGCGGCCCCATTGGGCAACCGTTTGCGCGGGATCGTGCGGATGGGCGAGCGGCGCTGGGATGTGGTTCTGGATCGCGGCCAGCGGATTTTGTTGCCCGAAACCGATGCCGTGGAGGCCTTGGAGCGGGTGATCGCGCTGGATGGGGCGCAGGATGTTCTGACGCGCGACGTGGTGCGGGTCGATCTGCGCCTTGGCGCGCGCCCGACGGTACAGATGAGTGAACAAGCCACCGCCTTGTGGTGGGACATAAAACAGTTTTCGGGACAATAAAGAGCATGGATTTATACGACAGCCAACGCCAGATGCGCAATATGCGCAAGGCAGCCATGCAGCGCGGCGTCATGGCGGTTCTGGACGTGGGTAGTTCCAAAATATCCTGCCTGGTGCTGCGCTTTGATGGCACTGGCACTTTGGATGACGAGGGCGAGATCGGCTCGCTGGCCGGGCAATCGGGCTTTCGTGTGATCGGGGCGGCGACAACGCGCTCGCGCGGTGTGCGTTTCGGTGAAATCTGCGCGATGCAGGAGACCGAACGCGCCATTCGCACGGCCCTTCAGGGGGCGCAGAAAATGGCCGGCATCCGGGTGGATCACGTGATCGCCTGTTTTGCCGGGGCTGAACCACGCTCTTATGGGCTTGATGCGCAAATCCCGCTCGAAGGCCAGATGGTGGACGAACAGGATGTGGCGCGGGTGCTGGCCGCCTGTGATGTGCCTGATTATGGATCGGGCCGAGATGTTCTGCATGCGCAGCCGGTGAATTTTGCCATTGATCACCGCTCCGGTCTCAGTGATCCGCGTGGGCAATTGGGCAATACGCTGTCGGTCGATATGCATATGCTGACGATTGAGGGTGATGCGGTGCAGCATCTGGCGCATTGCATCAAACGCTGTGATCTGGAGCTGGCGGGGATTGCCTCCTCGGCCTATGTCAGCGGCATTTCTGCACTCGTGGAGGATGAGCAGGAATTGGGCGCGGCCTGTATTGATCTTGGGGGGGGGTCGACAGGCGTGTCGATTTTCATCAAGAAACACATGATCTTTGCAGATACCGTGCGTATGGGTGGGGATCACGTGACCGGTGATATTTCCATGGGGCTTCAGATACCGATGCCCATGGCGGAGCGGATCAAGACAATGCATGGCGGCGTGCACGCAACTGGCGTGGATGATCGTGAAATGATTGAGATTGGCGGGGATACCGGCGATTTCGAGCATGACCGCCGCACCGCCAGCCGGGCCGAGGTCATCGGGATCATGCGCCCGCGCGTCGAAGAAATTCTCGAAGAAGTGCGCGCGCGCCTTGATGCGGCGGGCTTTGATCACCTGTCCAGCCAGCAGATTGTCTTGACCGGGGGGGGCAGCCAGATTCCCGGACTGGATGGTCTTGCCAGCAAAATTCTGGGTCAGCAGGTCCGTTTGGGGCGCCCCTTGCGGGTGCACGGGTTGCCGCAGGCGGCGACAGGTCCCGGATTTGCCTCGGTTGTCGGGTTGTCGCTTTTTGCGGCGCATCCGCAGGATGAATGGTGGGATTTTGACATCCCCGCGGATCGCTATCCGCAACGCTCCCTGAAGCGTGCGGTACGCTGGTTCCGTGACAATTGGTAAAAAGCAGGCCGCGTGAGGGTGACGAGATGCGCGGGATATGATAGTGTTTTGGAAAGGCCCATAAGAGGCTGAAAGGCGACCGAGCAGGCGTCACGACATCGTAGGTTTTATGTCCCCCGGGTGATGCGGATACATCGTATCTTTTCGCCCCGGATGGCGGTTGTCTGGTGCTGTGTGGGGCAAATTGCGCAACATCTTGCCGACCTCCACACTCCGAAGCAGAATCAGGGTAAAAATACGCTCTATTTTGTATAAAATTTGCGTTTTTTGCGTGACCCAGGGGGACGCAGCCGCTAGGGTCAACCCTGAACAGGCATTAAAAACACTCGCGAATGCGGGGCAGCAGCACAGGCGGACTTTACCATGACACTCACTCTTACCATGCCCGGACAGGCGGATCTGAGACCACGTATCACCGTTTTCGGTGTCGGGGGCGCGGGGGGGAACGCGGTCAATAACATGATCGACAAGGAACTCGATGGGGTCGAGTTTGTCGTGGCCAACACCGACGCGCAGGCGCTGCAGCAGGCGAAATCGGAAAACCGGGTGCAGCTTGGCATCAAGGTGACCGAGGGTCTGGGTGCGGGCGCGCGCGCAGCGGTTGGTGCCGCAGCAGCCGAGGAAAGCATCGAGCAAATCGTCGACCATCTGGCGGGCGCACATATGTGTTTCATCACCGCCGGTATGGGCGGTGGTACCGGGACCGGCGCGGCCCCGATCATCGCGCAGGCGGCGCGGGAATTGGGCGTATTGACGGTTGGGGTTGTGACCAAGCCGTTCCAGTTTGAGGGTGCTAAGCGGATGCGCCAGGCGGAGGACGGCGTTGAGGCGCTGCAAAAGGTCGTGGACACGCTGATCATCATTCCCAACCAGAACCTGTTCCGTCTGGCCAATGAAAAAACCACCTTCACCGAAGCCTTCTCCATGGCGGATGATGTTTTGTATCAAGGGGTTAAGGGGGTCACTGATCTGATGGTCCGCCCCGGTTTGATCAACCTCGATTTCGCCGATGTGCGCGCCGTGATGGACGAGATGGGTAAAGCGATGATGGGCACGGGCGAGGCGGATGGCGAAGATCGCGCCATCCAGGCCGCCGAGAAGGCCATCGCCAACCCGCTGCTGGACGAAATCAGCCTGCGCGGGGCGAAGGGCGTGTTGATCAACATCACCGGCGGTCACGATCTGACCCTGTTTGAACTGGATGAGGCCGCAAACCGGATCCGCGAAGAGGTTGATCCAGAGGCCAATATCATCGTCGGTTCCACGCTGGATACGGATATGGGCGGTCTGATGCGGGTGAGCGTTGTGGCCACGGGCATCGATGCCACGGATGTAAACACCGAAATGCCGGTGCCGCGTCGTCCCTTGTCCCAGCCGTTGAAGCCAACCGTGACAGCACAGGATATTGCGCCTGTTGCTGCGGCGGCGAGCGTCGAAATGCCGGAACCTCAGGAAAGCATCGTGGCCGAAGCCGCAGAGGAGCCGAGCCTGTTTGAGGCCATGGACGCACAGCATGTCGCCACTTCCCAGGAAACCGAAGCGGATATGTTTGACGAAGATATTTATGCCGCACCGGATGACGGCCTGCCCGCACCGGCCTATCAGCCCAAAGTCGCTGCATTTGAACCGCGCCGGGTGGATACCGATATGGAGCCGGAGAGTTTTGTCGCACCGCGCGCGCCGACACCCGGAACGCCTTCGCCAGAAGCCATGATGCGTCTGCGCGCCGCCGCGCAAAAAGCTGCGCCGCGGGCGGATCGCAATGAGGCTCCGGCCCCGCGGGAAGGGGCACAGGGAGAGCGTCCACGGTTCGGGATCAACTCGCTGATCAACCGGATGACGGGACATGGCGAAGGGGCACCGCAGCAAGCATCGCGCCAGCAGCCCTCGGTTCAGCACCGCCCGGCGCAACCGGCCCCCATGCCACAGGAACAGGCCGACCCAGATCAGGAACGGATCGAGATTCCTGCGTTTTTGCGCCGTCAGGCAAACTGAAATCATCACGAAATCTAAAGTGGGGGCCGCATTTCGCGGCCCTTTATTTATGAAAAGCAACGCGTTACGGGAATGCAAGCGTCATTGCGCTCAAATGTAACAGATGTGTTTCAGTCGGTTGCAAAGTTTGAGTTGAGGCCCGAGGCACCAGCGCCTAATTAGGATGCAATCGGACAAAAATGTCCAAAAGACTGTGGGGCTTAAGTGCAGACAACGATCAAATCACCGGTGAGCTTTACGGGTCCGGGACTTCATACCGGCCGTAAATCGACCATGACGATCCGACCGGCAATGGCCGAGCATGGCATCTGGTTCAGCCGGACAGACATCCTCATCGGGGACCGCCTGATCGCGGCGCGCTGGGACAATGTCCTACGCTCGCCGCTTTGTACGCGGATTGAAAACGCGGCAGGGGTGCAGGTATCCACGATAGAGCACATCATGGCGGCCCTCGCAGGCTGCGGTGTCCACAATGCTTTGGTCGAGATCGACGGTCCCGAAGTCCCGATCCTGGATGGGTCGGCGGCCCCTTTTGTGCGCGGCATCATGCAGCGGGGTTTGCGCGTCCTTTCCGCTCCCGTGCGTGCCTTTGAAATCTTGAAAACCGTGACCGTGACCGATGGGCTGGCCTCCGCGACATTGGCACCTGCCGATACTCTGCGGATTGATTTCGAGATCGATTTCAACGACGAGGCCATCGGCCACCAGAAGAAATCCCTTGTCATGAACAACGGCAGTTTTGCCCGCGAACTCTGCGACAGTCGTACCTTCTGCCGCAAGGCGGACGTTGATGCGATGCGCGCCAATGGTCTCGCCCTGGGCGGTGAGCCGGGCGAAAACGCGGTTGTGTTTGACGGGGCGGATGTGTTGAGCCCGGGTGGGTTGCGCCACAGCGACGAGCCTGTGCGCCACAAGATGTTGGACGCTTTGGGCGATCTGGCTTTGGCGGGTGCGCCGTTGATCGGACATTATACTGGTGTGCGGGCCGGTCATTCGCTCACCAATACCCTGCTGCGCAAGGTTTTCGCGACACCGGGGGCCGTGCGCATGGTTGTATGTGACAGCCGTACCGCATCCCGCCTGCCGGGCTACGGCCTGATCTGGGATGAAATTCCCGCCGTCGCATAATGACGCAAGGGACCTGATGCAGGGTCATCACGCTCATTTCTGTAACCTTTATGACAACTCTGCTCACAATGAGCGCAATGGGCGTTTTGCATGCTAAATTTCTATGCTAGGACCTGCTGGAGCGCATTTGACTTGTGGCGCAGGGTACGGAGCAGAGGTGGCAGAGCATGAGTAGGCTTGGGTCGCGTAAGCGGATTGTGGTTGCGGTGTTGTTGGCAGCGACGCTTGTGGCGTGTGGGGACCGGAATTCGGGTCGCACCACCGGCAATTTCTTCAACCCACAGGAAATCCCGCTGGAAACCTATACTGCCGAGCAGATTTTCGAGCGCGGCGAGTTCGAGCTGAACCGCAGCCGGCCTGAAGATGCGGCGTTTTATTTTGCGGAAATCGAGCGGCTCTATCCCTATTCCGACTGGGCGCGCAGAGCCTTGATTATGCAGGCGTTTTCCTATCACCGCGATCAGGATTACCCCAACAGCCGCTCCGCGGCTCAACGCTTCATTGATTTCTATCCCGAAGATGAAGACGCCGCCTATGCGCAATACATCCTCGCGCTTAGCTATTATGATCAGATCGACGAAGTAGGGCGCGATCAGGGCCTGACATTCCAGGCCTTGCAATCCCTGCGCGAAGTCATTGAGCGTTACCCTGACAGCGATTATGCGCGCGCTGCCGTATTGAAATTCGATCTGGCCTTTGACCATCTTGCGGGCAAGGAAATGGAAATCGGGCGCTATTACCTGCGGCGCAACCATTACACGGCGGCGATCAACCGTTTCCGTGTGGTCGTTGAGGATTTCCAGACCACAACCCACACGCCCGAAGCCCTGCACCGTTTGGTGGAGGCATATTTATCGCTCGGCCTGACGGATGAGGCGCAGACGGCTGGCGCGATCCTGGGCTTCAATTACCGCTCCACCGACTGGTATGAGGACAGCTTTGCGCTGCTCACCGGGCAGGGGCTGACGCTGGAGGCTGCGGGCGACGGATGGTTGCGCCAGGTTTACCGCCAAACGGTCAAGGGCAATTGGCTCTGACCCGGCGGGGGTAACGGATAGGGCGAATGCTGCGCGGACTTGATATTTCGGACATGTTGATCATTGACCGGTTGGAACTCGCGTTTCAGCCGGGCTTGAACGTATTGACCGGCGAGACGGGCGCAGGGAAGTCTATCCTGTTGGATTCGCTGGGCTTTGTTCTGGGGTGGCGCGGGCGTGCGGATTTGGTCCGTCAGGGGGCGCAACAGGGCGAGGTCACGGCCTGGTTCGATTTGCCCCCCGATCATGCGGCACATGCCATTCTGCAAGAGGCCGGTCTGCCGGGGGGCGATGAATTGATCCTGCGCCGTATCAACACGGTGGAGGGGCGCAAAACCGCATGGGTGAATGATCGGCGCTGTTCGGGTGAGGTGTTGCGCCAACTCTCTGAGACGCTGGTGGAACTGCATGGCCAGCATGATGATCGCGGATTGCTGAACCCGCGTGGGCATCGGGTCATTCTGGATGAATTCGCCGATTTGGGCGCGGCAAAGACCCAGCTGCGTGCGGCCTGGGTGGCCAAGGGGCAAGCGGCCAAGGCGCTGGAAGCTGCCGAAAAAGCGATGGCGGCCATTCGCGACGAAGAGGAATTCCTGCGCCATGCCGTTGCGGAGTTGGACATGCTCGCCCCCGAACCGGGCGAGGAGGCCCTGCTGGATCGGCAGCGTCGCAGCATGCAGGGGGCTGAGAAAATCCGCAGTGATGTGCTGCGCGCTCATGAAATATTGGGTGGGAACGGGGCAGAGGCCGCCTTGAGTGACGCGCTGCGCTGGCTGGACGGCGCGGCGGAGAAAGCCGAGGGGGTTCTGGAGGCTCCGATGGCGGCCCTTTCGCGCGCGCTTGTGGAGCTGGACGAGGCGGTTGACGGTATCGCGCGGGCGATTGACGGGTTGTCCTTTGACCCAACCGAGTTGGAAGACACCGAGGAGCGGCTTTTCGCGATCCGGGCGATGGCGCGCAAACATGATGTTCTGGCGGATGATTTGTCGGGTTTTGCAGATACGCTGCGTGCAAAACTGGAGGCTCTGGATGCGGGGGACGCGGATCTGGTCACATTGCGCCGGGATCTGGCGGCGGCGGATGCCTTATATGATACGGCGGCGGCGGAACTCACTCAGACCCGCAAACGTGCGGCTAAGGCGCTGGACAAAGCCGTCAGCGCAGAGCTTGCCCCGCTCAAGATGGAGCGGGCGGTATTTGAGACGCAAGTGAGCCCGGACACGCCGGGACCGGAGGGCGCGGATGCTGTGGCCTTCACCGTGGCCACGAACCCCGGCGCCCCTTCGGGTCCATTGAACAAGATTGCCTCGGGCGGTGAACTCAGCCGGTTTCTGTTGGCGCTCAAAGTTTGCCTGAGCAAGGATCAGACCGGCTTGACGATGATTTTTGATGAAATTGACCGGGGCGTTGGTGGGGCCACAGCGGATGCCGTCGGGCGCAGGCTCGCCACCCTGGCCCGCGAAGGGCAGGTTTTGGTTGTCACGCATTCCCCGCAGGTGGCGGCTCTGGGTGCGCATCATTGGCGGGTGGAAAAGCGCGTTGATGCGGGCATGACGACATCGACGGTAACGCCTTTGGCCTCCGGGGACCGGGTCGATGAAATCGCACGGATGCTTGCGGGGGACACGATTACGCAAGAGGCACGCGGGGCGGCGCGCGCCCTTCTGGCGGGCTAAGCCGGTCCAGGGGGTTTCCACAGCGGCACCCGTGCCCTAGACAGGATGCAGCAAGAGACCGAATTGATGCCCAGCCCGAAGCCACCCTTCCTTTCCCAGCAGCTTGATGCGGCGCTGACGGCCTGCGCCAATGGCCTGCGTGTGATCCGCCACCGCGGGCCCAACCAGATACAATTCTGGTTCATTGCTCTTTTGGTGGGTATCGCTGCCGGTTTCGCCGCGTTGTTTTTCCGTAAGGGTGTCAATGCGTTACAAACCTATCTCTATGGCACGGAAGACGTGCGCCTGCTGCACAGCTTCGCGGAATCCCTGCCGTGGTATCTGGTGTTGGTCATCCCGATCTGCGGGGGGCTGGTGGTTGGGCTGATCCTGCATTTTTTCACGGACGACGGGCGCGCGCGTTCGGTCGCCGATGTAATCCACGGGGCAGCCATGCACGATGGGCGGGTGGAAACGCGCGCGGGGCTTGCCTCCTCGCTGGCCTCGATGATCACGCTGGGCACGGGGGGCTCGACGGGACGCGAAGGGCCGGTCGTGCATCTGGCCGCCGTCATTTCCACTTGGGTGAACCGACGGCTGCATGCGGATGGGATCACCGGGCGCGACCTTCTGGGCTGCGCTGTGGCCGCCGCCGTTTCGGCGAGTTTTAACGCGCCGATTGCGGGTGCGCTTTTTGCGCTCGAAGTAGTGCTGCGCCATTTTGCGGTACATGCCTTTGCCCCGATTGTGATCGCAAGTGCCGCCGGGACCGTGATCAACCGGCTTGAATTTGGCGATGTCACGGAGTTCACGCTGGCCACCACCGGTGCCGTTCAGTTTTACCAGGAAATGCCCGCCTATCTGTTGCTGGGTCTGGTGTGCGGCTTGATTGCCGTGGCCTTCATGAAGGCCATATTCTGGGCTGATGATCTGGGCACCAGGGTCCAGAAAAAGACCGGTTTGCCCGGCTATCTGCGCCCCGCCTTTGCGGGGGCCATGCTGGGCGGGCTGGCGATCTTTTTCCCGCATATCATCGGCGTCGGATATGAGACGACATCGCTTGCGCTCACCGGGCAATTGGCGCTGTGGAATGCCATTGTCTTTGCCATCCTCAAGGCGGTTGCTGTGGCGATCACCATGGCCGGACGGATGGGGGGTGGTGTTTTTTCCCCCTCGCTGATGGTGGGCGCGCTATCGGGGCTGAGTTTCGGGCTGATTGCCACCAGCGTTTTTCCCGATGTCTCCAGTTCGGTCACGCTTTATGCGCTGACGGGCATGGGGGCGGTGGCGGCGGCGGTTTTGGGAGCGCCGATTTCCACCACGCTCATTGTGTTTGAGTTGACCGGGGATTGGCAGACCGGGCTGGCCGTTATGGTGGCCGTCTCGATGTCCACCGCCCTGGCCTCGCGGCTGGTGCATCGCAGCTTTTTCCTGACGCAACTTGAACGGCGCGGCATTCACCTTGCGGCCGGCCCGCAGGCATATCTGCTGGCGATGTTTCGCGTGGGCAATGTGATGCGTGCCATGAATGATCCACGCGCGGCCAGCGAGGAGGATTGCTGGGAGATGATCGGGGAGGGCGTCTACATCGATACCAACGCCACGCTGGAGGCCGCCATGCCAATTTTCGAGACCGGCGTGCGGTTCATTCCGGTGGTGACGCTGAGCGCGGATGCCGCACCTCCCGAGTTACAAGGTGCGCTATTTCATGTGGATGCGCTCAAGGTCTATAACCGCGCGCTTGCCGCGACCGCCGCCGAAGAGCACTCCTGAGCAGATCAGAGTTGTTCTACGGTGATGTCGCCCCCACCGTAAAACGCAAGGTAATCCTTGATCCGCGCGACGCTCTCATTGGGGTTCTCATAGGACCAGACCATATTGGCAAGTGTCGTGCTTTTCGTGACGACCGAATAGTAACTGGCATCCCCCTTATGCGGGCAATGGGAAGTTTTATCGGTGCGGTCGAGAAACGCCATGGCGATATCGCCGCGCGGGAAATAGATCACCGCGGGGTAGTCGCCCTCAACCAGCTCCAACGCATCTGAGCTTTCGCCCAGCACGGCCCCTCCGGCGCGCACGCTCCATGTGCCTTGTGCTTTGCGAATTGTAATATGGTCAGCCATATCGCGCGTCTCCCCCTGTGACGTTTCAATCTGCGCCTAATTGCAAACGGGATTAGGACACCCGCTTCGGTCTCAGATCGGCGCAGTTGCCGCATCCAACCATGTTTTGGCACCGGGGGATAGGCGCGGCGCGATCTTTTGTGAAACCTCGCCGTGATAGGCGTTTATCCAGTCGCGTTCGGCCGCGCTCAGCATCTCCACCACGATCAGGCGTAGATCAATGGGGGCAAAGGTCAGGGTGCGCCAATGCAGCATTTTGCGGTGCGCATCGCCGCCGGGCAGGTCGGGGGCCTCCTGCGCCACGATCAGGTTTTCGATGCGGATGCCGAATGCGCCCTCGCGGTAATACCCCGGCTCATTGGACAGGATCATGCCGGCCTCCAAGGGCACATGACTGACCCGGCTGAGCCTTTGTGGCCCCTCATGGACGCTAAGATATGCGCCGACACCATGCCCCAGCCCATGATCGAAATCCTGCCCGGCAAGCCAGAGCGGCATGCGTCCTACGGCCTCAATGTCACGCCCGGCGAGACCTTCTGGCCAGCGCAGACGGCTCATGGCGATCATGCCCTGGAGCACGCGGGTAAAGGCTTGTTTGGCCTCCAGCGGGGGCGTGCCAATGGCAATCGTGCGGGTGATATCGGTGGTCCCGTCGAGATATTGACCGCCGCTGTCGAGCACAATCAACTGGCCATCTTGCAACGGGCTATCGGTTTCCTCGGAGACACGGTAATGCATGATCGCGCCGTTCGCCCCGGTGCCCGCGATGGTTTCAAAGCTGATGTCCTGAAGCGCGTTGTCATTGCGCCGGAAGCTTTCGAGTTTGCTAACAACCTGGGTTTCATGCAGGCTGCCAACGGGCTGCGCATCAAGCCAGGCCAACAGCTCTACAACCGCCGCCCCGTCACGCAGATGCGCCGCTGCCGCGCCTTCGATTTCGGCGGCATTCTTGCGCGCCTTGGGCAGGGCGCAGGAGTCCCCGGCAAAAACCGCACGCGCGCCCAATGTTTGCGACAAAAGGAAAGGAGCGGTGCCTTTGTCGAGGCGTACGAGGCCTTCAAGCGCATCCACCGCGTCAAGCAAATCACCCGGCGCGTACACGCGCACGTCCGGACCCAGATGATCTGCCAGTTCCAGCAGCTTTTGGGCCTCCATAAACAGGTCCACCGCGCCGGTGTCGTGCAAAATCGCGAAGCCCTGCGCAATGGGGTTGCGTGCAATGTCACCGCCCCGAATATTAAGCAGCCAACACAGCGAGTCTGGCAGCGTGATCAGCGCCGAACGATGCCCCTCTGCGCGCAACTCGCGGGCCAGACGCGCACGTTTATCTGCGTGACTTTCGCCTGCAAATTCAAGGGGGTGCACCTTGGCCGGGGCCATCGGGGGGGCGGGTTGATCCGCCCAGATACGGTCCACCAGATTAGCATGCGCCTGCATGGATATCCCGGTTTTGGCAAGGGATTTTTCGAGCGTTTCGATTTGCCCCGCGCTGTGCAACCAGGGATCAAACCCGACCACACCGCCATTGGGCAGCTTCTCTTCCAGCCAGGTAGCCAGCGACACATCGGGCCAGGGGACGGGGGTGTAATCCGATGCCACCTGCGCCTTGACCTGCGTGCGATAGCGCCCGTCGATGAACACGCCCGCGATGTCCTTGAGTGCCGCACAAAACCCTGCCGAGCCGGTAAATCCGGTCAGCCACGCGAGCCGTTCATCGCGCGGTGCCACATATTCGCCCTGATGCGCATCTGCGCGCGGGATCAGAAAACCATCAAGCCCGTCTTGGCTCATTTCCACGCGCAACATCGCGAGGCGGGGCGGTCCCTGTTCTGGCCGCGCCGTCACATCAAAACTCTGATACATGGCACTTCCTTTTCTTTTGGCCCGAAATACTCCCCCCGGAGGGTCGGTGTCAGCTTACGCGCTTCATACCCATCACACGCGCCCGCGCGCGCGGATCATTGTCAAAGAGCGCGGCCAGCTGTTCGGTCATCGCACCCGCCAGCTGATCCACATCCGTGATCGTCACCGCGCGGTCATAATAGCGCGTCACATCATGCCCGATGCCGATCGCCAGCAATTCCACTGCACGGCGCTTTTCCACCATGGCGATCACATCACGCAGGTGTTTTTCCAGATAATTGGCCGGATTGACCGAGAGCGTGCTGTCATCCACCGGTGCCCCATCAGAAATCACCATCAGGATCTTGCGTGCCTCATGGCGGCCCATCATCCGGCGGTGCGCCCATTCCAGCGCCTCGCCATCGATGTTTTCCTTGAGCAGCCCCTCTTTCATCATCAGCCCCAGATTTGGCCGCGTGCGCCGCCAGGGCGCATCCGCTGACTTATAGACGATATGACGCAGATCATTCAGCCGTCCGGGTTGTTGTGGCCGTCCGTCATTGAGCCAGGCCTCACGTGCCTGACCGCCCTTCCAGGCCCGCGTGGTAAAGCCGAGAATTTCCACCTTCACGTTGCAGCGTTCCAGAGTACGCGCCAGAACATCGGCACAAATCGCCGCGATGGAAATCGGCCGTCCCCGCATGGAGCCGGAATTATCCAGCAGCAAGGTCACGACCGTATCGCGGAATTCGGTGTCCTTTTCGACCTTGAAGGACAGCGGCGTCGTCGGGTTTGCCACAACACGCGCCAAACGCCCGGCGTCCAACATCCCCTCTTCGAGGTCAAACTCCCACGACCGGTTTTGTTGCGCCTGAAGACGGCGTTGGAGTTTATTGGCCAGGCGGGACACGGCCCCCTTGAGGGGTTCCAATTGCTGGTCCAGATAGGCGCGCAGCCGTTCCAGCTCGACCGGATCCGCCAGATCCTCCGCACCGATTTCTTCATCATGATCACTCAGGTACACAAGGTAATTGGGGTCCGCATCCGAGGCCTGCGGCGGGGCGGGTGGCTCCATCGGGGCCTCGCCATCGGGCATTTCTGCCTCCTCGCCCATCTCTTGATCGGCCATGTCATCCATGGAAACCTGGGCTTGGGCGGCGTCCTGCTGCTCTTCCTGGGATTGCTCTGGGGAGCCCTCGGACTCCTCTTCATCCTTATCATCCTGACCGCTGCTGTCGGGATCATCCTGCTCATCCGCGCCTTCTTCGGCCGCGTCCTCCTGATCCTCGTCGATCTGATCGGGATCATCGCCCAATTGATCGCCGTACCCCAGATCGGAAATCAACTGACGCGCCAGTTTTGCAAATGTCGCCTGATCGCTCAGCGTCGCATCCAGATTGTCCAGCGTGCCGCCGCAGTGATCCTCAATGAACCCGCGCCAGAGTTCCATGACGTTCTGCGCGCCCGACGGCAAATCGCGCCCCGTTGCCAGATGCCGGATCAGATACCCGGCTGCCGTGGCAAGCGGCGCATCTGCGGCCTGGCTGACCTGATCATAGCCCTTGCGCATGGCCTCATGGGCAATTTTCGCATCGATGTTACCGGCTGTGCCTGGCATGTCGCGCGCACCCATCGCCTCGCAACGCGCGGTCTCCATGGCCTCATAGAGGTCCCGCGCCATCTCGCCCTGCGGCTGGTACTTTGAGTGGGTCTGCCCATTGTGATAGCGCCGGTTGAGCGCCAAAGCATCCGCCGTCCCGCGCGCCAACATCACCTCATCGCGTGTCATACGGCGAGAGACCTGCGGCAAACGCATCGCATCGCCCGACATGCCCGCCGGGTCGACCGAATAGGACACGGTCAATTCTGGATCATGCGCCATGACCTTGGTCGCCTCAGAGAGGGCCTTCTTGAACGCATCGGCGGGGTTGTCGGATTGTTTGGTCATAAAGGCTTCACTTGTGTCAACGTAGCATTCTCGGTGGCTTGCGGGCAAACAGCTATGGTTCGGTTTATTTCTAAAGCTACTATAAACCGCTTTGTACCAAGGATCCTAATTTCGATTAACCAAACAAAAAATACTCCTAAGATTGCCAAAATTAATGATCCAGTCGCAAGCCAAACCAGAAGGGCAGCTATACCAGCGTTAACTGCGTAGCTAATCCAGTGCCGCCGGAGCCGAAGGGCTAGTAATTCTGTTTCAAGTTGCTCCAAAAGACGTGCGTTGCTCTCAACACGGTTGTCTTCGAATTCCTCAAACACTGTTCATAAGCCCTCTTACAACTATCCCAAACTCACGCTCGCAGCACTCTCCGGCAGTTCCTCGTCAAACAGCCGCTGATAGAACTCCGCGACGGTCTGGCGCTCCAGCTCGTCGCATTTGTTGAGGAACGACAGGCGGAAAGCATAACCGACGTTGCGGAAAATCTCGGCGTTCTGCGCCCAGGCGATCACCGTCCGGGGCGACATCACCGTAGACAAATCCCCGTTCATGAAGGCCGTGCGCGTGAGATCCGCGACCGTGACCATCTGCTTGACGATCTTGCGGCCCTTTTCGGTGTTGTAATGCGGGTTCTTGGACAGAACGATGGCGGTTTCCGCGTCAATGCTCAGGTAATTCAGCGTCGCCACCAGTGACCAGCGGTCCATCTGGCCTTGGTTGATCTGCTGCGTCCCATGATAAAGGCCCGTGGTATCCCCAAGACCCACGGTATTCGCTGTGGCAAAAATGCGGAAATAGGGGTGCGGTTCGATCACCTGATTCTGATCGAGCAGGGTCAGCTTTCCGTCCACTTCCAGCACGCGTTGGATCACGAACATCACATCCGCGCGCCCCGCGTCATATTCATCAAACACAATCGCCGTAGGGTTACGCAGGGCCCAGGGCAGGATGCCCTCCTGAAAATCAGTGACCTGCTTGCCGTTTTTGAGTTTGATCGCGTCCTTACCGATCAGATCAATCCGCGAAATATGGCTGTCAAGGTTCACGCGTACCGCTGGCCAATTCAAGCGCGCTGCAACTTGTTCAATATGCGTCGATTTCCCCGTACCGTGATAGCCTTGGATCATCACGCGGCGGTTGTGCGAAAACCCAGCGAGGATCGCCAGGGTGGTATCGGGGTCAAATTTATAGGTGGTGTCGAGTTCGGGCACCCGGTCGCTGCGATCCGCAAATCCCTTGACGACCATATCGGTGTCGATCCCAAAAACATCACGGACGTGGATTTCTTCGGTGGGCTTGGTGTTGATGTCCAGTGCGCCGTCGGCCATGAGGTTTCACCCTTATAGTAAGAATACGAAAATATAAGCCCCTTGGGCTTGGATCATCTGGTGCAACATATATCGCAAAGGTGCAAGGGGAAGGGCAGGTCCAGTTGGCGCAAATCTGTGGCGCCATCAATCCTTGAAATTGCGGCTGCCCTTGATCTGATCCCAGGCCCAGACGACCTCTTGCAGCTGTTCTTCCTGGCTGCGATTCCCGCCGTTCATATCCGGGTGCAGGACCTTGATCAGCGCCTTGTAGGACTTGCGCACCTCAGGTTTGCTCCAGGTGTCTTTAGCATCCAAAATCTCAAGCGCACGCCGCTCGGTCGGGGGCAGGCGACGCCCGGCTTGTGGTCCTTTGCCGGGGTTTTGCGTCGCATTCGCGCCCAAAACCTGATGCGGATCCTCAATGCCCAGACGCGCCCAGGCACGGGCCTCCGGATCGCCCAGCGGTTTGGTTGCGCGCTCCCAGACCTTGTCCTTGGACATCTGTGCATTCAGCTCAGCTTCGGTCGTCCCGTCAAAGAAATTCCATTTCAGGTTGTATTCGCGCACATGCGCCTGACAAAACCAGAAGAAATCATCCAGGACATCCGGTGCCTTTGGCGCGCGGTACTTGCCCGCCTCATCGCAACCGTCATGATCGCACACACGGGTGGACGTTTCAGACGCCCCCGACATGCCACGTCGACCGCGCGGGTTTTTCTTCTTGAAGGAAGAGACGGACATATCGAATCCGAATGGATCATGTTTTGGCATATTTGGCACCTATACGAGTCGAGGCCGCTTAGTTTAGACTGCGTGTGAAAAGAGGGAAGGGGCAAAGTAAAAAAATGTCGAAACGACAAGAGATTGAGGATCGTTTGCGGGACGCTTTTGCGCCGCGCGCATTGGAAGTGGTCGATGACAGCGAAAGCCATCGAGGTCATTCAGGTTATCCCGAAGGAGGTGAAAGCCACTTTAACGTGGCGATCCGTTCCGAGCGGTTCAAGAGCATGAACAGAGTGGCGCGCCACCGGGCGATCCATGCGGCGTTGGGTGCGAAGCTGATCGCGCGCATTCACGCGCTTTCACTTGATGTAGATGTTTAAGATCGCGTCCTAGTGATTTGTTTTAAAATGTTTTATATCGTCTGATGGTGGATCGGAAGATATCGAATTATCGTCCGACTCCATGATCTGGTCGCTTTCTGTTGGCGGCGCAACAAGGGGCGTTTCGAGATGATGCGGGGCTGGCGCAGGGGGCGGATTAAGCACCGGTTCTTTGCGCGCAGAGGCGTCCTCGATGGCAGTGAGCGCAATTTGTGGTGCAGGGCTGTGGGTTACCTCCGCTTCGGTCTCGCGGCGAAAGATCAGGATATTGCGCCAGTTCGTCGCAGTCGATGTCAGCCCCGCGCGTTCCACTGAGGGCAGGGTTTCGGCCCGCTGATAGTGCCACCCCTCGGCTGCCATGTCGTTCATCACCACCTCAAACGCATGTGCAAAACGGTCTTCGGGCGTTTTGACACCTTTGGCTTTGAGGCCGCGTGTCGGCGCTGCAATCACCTTATATTCAAATTGCGCCATGGGGCGTCTCCCGGTGTTTGTTCAAACCACGATGTCTTGTCATCACCGTGCTACATTCAAACCGCCAAGATGGCAGTTTGGCGATGATCTCAGCCCTTTAGTTTCTGCGCGACCAATTGGTTCACGGCCCTCGGGTTGGCCTTGCCGCCGGTGGCTTTCATCACCTGCCCGACAAACCACCCGGCGAGTTTGGGGTTCTCGCGGGCCTTGGCGACCTGATCGGGGTTCGCGGCGACGATCGCGTCGACCGCCGCTTCAATCGCGCCCGTATCGGTGACCTGTTTCATGCCGCGTGCCTCGACGATTTCGGTCGGGTCGCCGCCTTCGGTATAGACGATTTCAAACAGCTCCTTGGCGATCTTGCCCGAAATCGCATCAGACGCGATCAGATCGATGATCCCACCCAATTGGACCGGGGATACCGGGCTACCAACGATGCCCGCGTCATCTTTTTTCAGGCGGCCAAACAGCTCGTTGATCACCCAATTTGCGGCCATTTTTCCATCGCGCCCGGCCGCGACCGCTTCGAAATAACCCGCCGATTCAAAATCAGCCGTCAGAACCGATGCATCGTAATCCGACAGGCCAAAATCGGCTATGAACCGGGCTTTTTTGGCATCGGGCAGTTCGGGCAGATTGGCACCAATTTGATCCACCCAGGCCTGTTCAATCACCAGTGGCAAGAGATCAGGATCGGGGAAATACCGGTAATCATGCGCCTCTTCCTTGGAGCGCATCGAACGGGTTTCGTTCTTGTCGGGATCATAAAGACGTGTTTCCTGATCCACCGTGCCACCGGCCTCAACAATGGCGATCTGGCGGCGGGCTTCAACGTCAATGGCGGCCTGGATGAAGCGCATGGAATTCATGTTCTTGATCTCGCAGCGCGTGCCCAGATGGCTGAAATCCTGGCTCGCCTGATATTTTTCATACTGACCGGGGCGGCAGATCGATACGTTCACATCCGCGCGCATCGCACCCGATTGCATGTCACCATTGCAGGTCCCCAGATAGCGCAGGATTTGGCGCAGTTTCGCCAGGTAAGCGGCGGCCTCTTCGGGGCCACGAATGTCCGGGCGCGACACGATTTCCATCAAGGCGACACCGGTTCGGTTCAGGTCCACAAAGGACATGTTGGGGTCCATATCGTGGATGGATTTGCCCGCATCCTGTTCCAGATGGATGCGCTCGACCCGCACCAGACGGGCGCTCCCGTCGCCCATTTCCACCAGCACTTCGCCCTCGCCCACGATGGGGTGATAGAGCTGCGAAATCTGATAGCCCTGTGGCAGGTCGGGATAGAAGTAATTCTTGCGATCAAAGGCGCTTTCCAGATGGATTTCCGCTTTGAGGCCAAGCCCGGTGCGCACGGCCTGCTCGACACAGAATTCGTTGATCGTGGGCAACATGCCGGGCATGGCCGCATCCACAAAGGAGACGTTGTTATTGGGTTCCGCGCCGAATGTGGTGGAGGCCGCCGAGAACAGCTTTGCCTTGGAGGAGACCTGTGCGTGGACCTCCATGCCGATCACCAGTTCCCAATCGTGTTTGGCCCCGGAAATGATCTTGGGTTTGGGTGTTTCATAGGTCAAATCAAGCATTTTCGTCCCTTATCAGGCAGGTCTGAGCGTGCCAGAGGTCTTAGGCGCTTGCGCGCAGTGCTGCAAGCCCTTCGCGTGCAGGGCTGGCAGCTGATGCGCGATCCTGCCTGCAAATGGCAAACCGGACCGCTGCCCTGCGCATTGTCCGCAGGAACACCGCCTTGGGCTGGGCGCGCGCTTGCCTTGGGCGGAAACCCGTTATGCCTCAAATCCGCGATAACCCGTGCTTGATATGAAACGCAAAATTGCCGCATAATTGAGCGATGAGAAAAACCGCGTTCATTTTAGCAAGTTTAATCTGCCTGCCTTTCGGGGGTGTTGTCGCTCAGCAGGCCACGCCCAGCGTGCAAAAGCAGCCGTTGCCGCAGATGCGCTGGAGCCATATGCCAAATCATCGGATGTGGAATCAGGCCGCACTGGAGGCCCTGCGCAGTCATGGAAAGCCCTTGGTTGAGATGGTTCCCGAGGATATCGCGCAGTGGTGCCCCCAGTATGAGGTGGCCGATGAGGCCGCGCGCGCGGCTTTCTGGGTCGGGTTCATGTCGGCCCTGGCAAAGCATGAAAGCACCTATCAGCCCTGGGCGGTTGGGGGCGGTGGCAAATGGTTTGGCCTGTTGCAGATCGCGCCTGCGACGGCGCGTGGATATGAGTGCCGCGCGGGCTCGGGGGAGGCGCTGAAAGACGGTGGTGACAACCTCAGCTGTGCCGTGCGGATCATGGCCGTGACCGTGCCACGAGATGGCAAGATATTTGGCAAGGATGAAAACTGGCGCGGGGTTGCAGCGGATTGGGGCCCGATGCGCAGCACGTCAAAACGGCGCGACATTGCCGACTGGCTGGTGCGACAACCCTATTGCAAAGCGCCCCCCGAGCCTGTTCGCAACCGCAGCAGATATAAATCCCCGAACCGGTAGGCGCGCGTTTACCCGATGAGGGAAAAATGATGTCGCTGTGTCTTGATCCCCCCTGCATGCAGGGCGTTTTCGAAGGCTTGGTGGGGCGGCGTCGCCTCATAGGGCAGGCGAATTTTCTGACCGGTGTTCAACACGGCTGTGGCGCGCACGGAGAAATCCAGCCGCGTGTCCAGCCGCATATGATCCACCTCCGACCACCTGAGGGAAGCTGAGCGTTTTGCGCTGAACCAGGTCATGCCCTGGTCATCAAAACTCAGCCCCGCCGCGGGGTTCGCCCATAAATCCCAAAGGGCAGGCAGGGTAAAAGCCGCGACGATCCCCATCAGCCAGAGCGCGGCATCCACCCAGATAATCGCCAGAAGCAGGACGCCCCAGACCGCCAGGACGGCCCAAATTGTGGCGGTGTTGCGCCCGTTGCGATGATAAGAAAAGACCTCAGCGGCCACCGGTGACGTCCAGCGTCGATCCCGTGATGTAACTGGCCTCATCTGATAGCAACCAGACGGCGGCGGCGGCGATTTCCTCGGCGCTGCCTTTGCGTTTCATCGGCACCATATGGGCTAGACGGTCCGCGCGTCCGGGCTCGCCACCCTTGGCGTGCAGCTCTGTCTCGATCAAGCCGGGACGCACCGCCATGACGCGAATATTATCCGCTGCAACTTCGTCCGATAACCCCTTGGTAAAGCAATCAATTGCGGCCTTGGATGCTGCATAGTCCACATATTGGTTGCCCGATCCCAGACGCGCCGCGGCAGAGGAGATGTTCACGATAACGCCGCCCTTTCCCTGCGCCTGCATGCGGATCACGGCTTCTTTTGCAACCAGAATCGCCCCGATCACGTTGATGTCGAACATCCGGCGCAGGCGGGCGTGATCGAGCTCCGTCACTTTTGCGGTTTGATCCACTACGCCGGCGTTGTTGATCAGCGCATTGATGTGACCGAATTCGGCGTCAACCTTCGCATAGATGCGCTCGATCGCTTCGGGATCTGCCACATCGCCCGGGCACAGAATCGTCTTCGCCCCGGCCTGCTGACATGCCGCGGTGACGGCCTCGGCCCCCGCGGCGTCCGTGCGAAAGTTGATCGCGATATCAAACCCGCGCTGTGCGGCCAGCTGGGCGCAGGCCGCCCCGATCCCCGCTGACGCGCCTGTGATGAGAACGACGGGTCTCATGGGCGATCTCCTCTGATCCGTTCGAGCATTTCGCTGGTGTCGCGGGACAAATCCGGGACGGCCAATATACGGTCCAGCTGTGTGGCGCACAAAGCCTGTCGTTCCGCGTCATAGCGCCGCCACGTCTGGAAGGCGGCACACATCCGCGCGGTCGTCTGCGGGTTGACCGGATCGAGCTTGATCAACCAATCGGCCAGTAATTTATACCCCGCACCGTCGGCGCTGTTGAGACCCGCATGATGCGCGGCCAGAGAGCCAAAAACGGCCCGGAACCGATTTGGGTTTTTCCAGTTGAAATCCGGGTGCTGGGTCAGGGCTTGTGCCGTTTCGGCCACATCGGCGGGCGCGGCTTGCATCACCTGCAACCCGAACCATTTATCCATGACCAACCGATCCGATTTCCATTGCGTTTCAAAGGACTGCAATGCGTCTTTGCCAGCGTTTGCCCGCAGTAACACCGCTAAAGCCGCCAGTTGCTGTGTCATATTATCAGCGGTATCGAATTGCGCTTGCGCCCGGTCTGGACCATCGTTCAGGCACAAAAGCCGCAGCACCGCATTGGCAAGGCTGCGCTGGCCGGATTGCGCCGCGTTTGGCCGGTAAGCTTCGCGGACCTGGTTTTGTGCAAAGAGTGCGGGCAACAGCTCTGCAAAATGCGTCGCCTGGGCCTCTATCATGGTTTCATGGGCGCTCCAGATGGCATCCGGGTCGGGCGTTTCGCCCACATCATGCAGCGCAGTGGCGATATCCGTCTGACCCGGTAGCGCCAGCATCAGAGCGCGATAAGCGGGATCGAGTGTCGTGTCGGAAAGAACCTTTGCAAGACCATCAAGATAACCCAGATCGGGTGCAGCGCCGCTGCGGATCATCGCGAGCAGGCTGTCGCGTGCCAACTCACGCCCGGCTTCCCATCGGTTGAAGGGGTCCGTGTCATGCGCCAGCAAAAAGGCGGCATGTTCCTGCGCGCGCTTGTTTTCGAGAATGACGGGCGCTGAAAAGCCGCGTAAAACCGAAGGGACGGGTCGCTCGGTCAGGCCTTCGAAAGTGAAGGATTGCTGTGCTTCGGTCAGTTCCAGAACGCGGCTTGCAACCACTTCTTGGCCGGAAGGGGCCAGAAGACCGGTGACGATGGGAATGACCTGTGGTTTCGGGTCAGGTGTGGTTGCAGAGGGCTTAAGGTGTTGCGTGAATGTAAGCGTGTAAGTATTTGAATTCCAATTATCCTCTACTTTGATCCGAGGTGTCCCGGCTTGGCTATACCACCTTTTGAACTGTCCCAGATCTCGCCCCGTCGTATCCTCAAACACCTTGAGCCAGTCCTCAATGGTGCAGGCTTGGCCGTCATGACGCTCGAAATAAAGGTCAAGCGCCTCCGCATAGGCCTGCGCCCCGACAAGACGCCGCAGCATGCCAATGACCTCAGATCCTTTTTCATAAACCGTGGCCGTGTAGAAGTTGTTGATTTCCTGAAAGCTTTCGGGGCGGACGGGGTGGGACAACGGCCCTTGATCTTCGGCAAACTGGCGTGCGCGCAGATCAATCACATCCCCGATCCTCTTAACGGCGGCGGACCGCATGTCGGAGGTGAATTGGCTGTCACGATAGACCGTCAACCCCTCCTTGAGGCAGAGCTGAAACCAATCCCGGCAGGTGATCCGATTACCGGTCCAATTGTGGAAATATTCATGCGCGATGATCGCCTCGACGCGCTGAAAATTCATATCCGTGGAGGTTTCGGGCGAGGCCAGCACAGCGGAGGAGTTAAACACGTTCAGCCCCTTATTCTCCATCGCTCCCATGTTGAAATCATCCACGGCGACGATGTTGAAAATATCGAGGTCATATTCGCGCCCATAGACCGCCTCGTCCCATTTCATCGAGTCCTTCAACGCCTGCATGCCAAAGGCGCATTTACCCTCATCCCCAGGCCGGACATAGAGGTTCAGATCGACCTTGCGTCCTGATTTTGTAGTGAATTCATCCGCATGCGCGACCAGATCGCCCGCCACCAGCGCAAAAAGATAGGCCGGTTTGGGCCAGGGATCATGCCACTCGGCCACACCGTCGGCCTGCGAAACCGGGTTGCCATTGGACAGTAAGACGGGGTGCGGGCCGTTGATCCGCACCGTAAAGACGCTCATCACATCGGGCCGGTCGGGGTAATAGGTGATCTTGCGGAACCCTTCGGCCTCGCATTGCGTGCAATACATGCCACCCGACATGTAAAGCCCTTCGAGGGCGGTATTATTTGCCGGATCGATCTCGACCTCGGCCTCCCAAATGAATGGGCCATCGGGCACATCGCACATCAGACCTTGCGCGTTCACCTGAGGCGTCACCGGCGCGCCATCAATCCGGGCTGCGATCAGTTTGAGCTGTTCACCGTGCAGGAAGAACCGACGATCCGAGGTCGGTTTGGGCCGGAAAGCGATGCGGCTTTTGACCCGCGTGGCATGCGGGCTCAGATCAAAATCCAGTTGAACGGAGTCGATATCGTAACCGAAGGGCTTATAGTCTTTGAGATAGACGGTTTGGGGGGCCGCGTCGCGCATGATCACCTGCATTTTGTTTGGAACGATCTGTTGTGGTGGACGTTAAGTGGATGAAGCAGAAGCCGCAAGTCGGCAGGCAAAACCAAACCGAAGGAGAGACCATGTCAGCACCTGACACAAACATCGACCGTCAAACAAAGCGCCACTGGCCCGCATTTCTGGGTATTGGCGTTGCGCTCTTTGTGGGCGTGCTGATGGGTCTTATGATCGCATATGTTGCTGATGCAAACGGTCCGCAGGTGACAACGTCGTCGCTGACGGACATTGCCCCCGCACTGTTTGCGAAAGGCTGAGGCATGCGTCGCAAGGCAGATTTGCCGCGTA
Organism: Roseobacter fucihabitans; assembly: GCF_014337925.2. Classification (NCBI taxonomy): domain Bacteria; kingdom Pseudomonadati; phylum Pseudomonadota; class Alphaproteobacteria; order Rhodobacterales; family Roseobacteraceae; genus Roseobacter; species Roseobacter fucihabitans. Next base: position 1,165,297 of record NZ_CP143423.1, read on the forward strand.
AACAATGCGCCCATTGTGAGCGCCCATTTACATGGCGCAAGAAGTGGGCGCGGGTCTGGGATGACGTAAAATATTGTTCGCAACGGTGTCGGCGCGCGCCCCGCCTGGCCGCGCCGCAAAAGGATGGCGCGACGTAGTTTGCTCAAGCCGTGTTGCCTATCCTTGGCAAACTTCCTAAACCTTCGGTCCAATTGAAGGCAGTGAAGACGGGGAGTTTTCCGCATGGCTGAATTAATCCAGAAGAACGATATCCAAGTGGCTCCGAGCCTCGTCCGTTTTATCGAAGAGGCCGCGCTGCCCGGCACGGGCGTGGCACCAATGACCTTCTGGGCGGGCTTTTCGGAACTCGTTAACGAAGAGGGATCTGAAAACCGCGCATTGCTCGAAAAGCGCGATGCGATCCAGTCAAAGATTGACCTTTGGCATATTGAACATCGCGACAGCCCCCATGATCACGAGGCCTATTGCGCGTTCTTGCGCGAAATTGGCTATCTTGTGCCGGAAGGTCCCGCGTTTGAAATAGACACCGCCAATGTCGACGATGAGATTGCGCGCGTGCCGGGTCCCCAATTGGTGGTGCCAATCACAAATGCACGCTACGCTCTGAATGCAGCGAATGCGCGCTGGGGCAGCCTTTACGATGGTTTTTATGGCACCGACGCCATGGGCAGCGCACCCCCCAAAGGGGGGTATGACCAAGGTCGCGGTGCACGTGTCGTTGCGCGGGCGCGGGTGTTCTTGGATGAGGCCTTTCCCATTGTCAAAACCAGCCACGCGGATGCGCGGCGTTATTACATTCACAACGGGGCGTTGCTGATCGATGATCAGCCGTTGATCGCGCCTGAAAAATTCATCGGGTACACGGGTCACCCCAAGGCCCCAGAGCGCATCGTGTTGCGCAACAACGGGCTGCATGTGGAATTGGTATTTGACCGGACGCACCCGATCGGCAGCCGGGATCAGGCCGGATTGGCCGATGTCCAGCTGGAGAGCGCGGTTTCCGCGATCATGGATTGCGAAGATTCGGTGGCCTGTGTGGATGCCGAAGATAAGATCGTGGCCTATGAGAACTGGCTCGGCCTGATGAGGGGCGATTTGCAGGACAGCTTTGAGAAGGGGGGCGCGCAGGTGACGCGCGCGCTGAACCCGGACCGGACCTACATTGGCCCGGAAGGGGGCAAGATCACGCTCAAGGGGCGCGCGCTTATGTTGGTGCGCAATGTCGGCCATTTGATGCGCAATCCCGCGATCCGCGACCGCAACGGGGATGAGGTTTTCGAGGGGCTGATGGATGCGATGATCACGACTCTGATCGCCCTGCATGACCTCAAACGCGACGGGGGCAATTCGCTGACCGGGTCGGTTTATGTGGTCAAGCCCAAGATGCACGGGCCCGAGGAGGTTGCATTTGCCGATCGGACCTACGGGCGCATCGAAGAAATTCTGGGCCTGCCGAAAAATACCGTCAAACTCGGCATCATGGATGAAGAGCGCCGCACCTCGGTGAACCTCAAGGAATGTATCCGCGCGGCGAAATCCCGCGTGGCCTTTATCAACACCGGGTTTCTGGACCGCACGGGCGATGAAATCCACACCTCGATGGAGGCCGGAGCTTTTAGTCGCAAGGACTTCATCAAGCGCAAGACCTGGATCGGGGCCTATGAAAATCAGAACGTGGACATCGGGCTGGAATGTGGCCTGTCTGGGCGCGCGCAGATCGGCAAGGGCATGTGGGCGATGCCCGATCTGATGGCCGCAATGCTGGAGCAGAAAATCGAACACCCCAAATCCGGCGCGAATTGTGCCTGGGTGCCGAGCCCGACGGCGGCGACCCTGCACGCCCTTCATTACCATCGGGTCAATGTGTTTGATGTTCAGGCGAAGTTGAAGGCGGGCGGACGTCGCGCCTATGTCGACACTGTGCTCAACATCCCGCTGGCTGAATACCAGAAATGGACCGACGCGCAGAAACAGCGCGAGGTCGAAAACAACGCGCAGGGTATCTTGGGATATGTTGTCCGCTGGGTGGATCAGGGTGTGGGCTGTTCAAAAGTGCCGGACATGAATGATGTTGGCCTGATGGAAGATCGCGCGACCTGCCGTATTTCCGCCCAGCATATCGCGAACTGGCTGCATCACGGTGTCGTGGACGCCCAGCAGGTTATGCAGGCGATGCGCAAGATGGCGCAAGTGGTGGATGGGCAAAATGCGGATGATCCGCTCTATCAGCCCATGGCACCAGGCTATGACGGCATCGCGTTTCAGGCCGCCTGTGATCTGGTGTTAAAGGGGCGCACGCAGCCCTCGGGGTATACCGAACCGGTGCTGCACGCGCGCCGTTTGGAGTTGAAAGGCGCTAACGCATCATAGGTTTTTGTACCGCGCGCAGCTTCACAGGTAACGACACAGATTTTGGGATCAAAAATGACAATTTCACTGAATAAAGCCCGCACGATCATACGCAAGACCCTCGCCAAGGGGCGTGAAATGGATTTCAAACCGCTCTCGGTGGTCGTGCTGGATGCCGGCGGTCATCTGCAGGCGTTTGAACGCGAAGATGGCGCGTCACCGGGGCGTTTTGGCATTGCGCATGGCAAGGCGCATGGGGCGATCATGTTGGGGATTCCGAGTTCGGCCCAAATGGCGCGCGCCGAGGCACAGGCCTATTTCATCAATGCGGTGAACGGCGTGTTTGACGGGAAACTGGTGCCGGTTCCGGGGGGGATTCTGCTGCGCGACAAAAGAGGGGATGTTATTGGTGCGGTTGGTGTGACCGGTGATACGTCGGAAAACGACGTGATTGCCGGTGTCGCGGGGATTGAAGCCGCGGGATTGATCGCGCAGGCCTAAAATACGGGCAATGGCCCGCTCTGAGCGGCAATGCACAGATACCTGCGCGATCACGGGCTGTTAACGGGTTCCATGCGAGAGTATAAGTAGGATGCTTTGACAAATTGAGGGGATAGGCATGGCGCGGCCGGTTGTCGGTATTATTTGCAATCATTATCTGCTGCATGACCAATACCCCGTGCATGCGGGGGGCACTATGAACTCCGATGCCATCGCCGAGGTGTCAGGATGCATGCCGCTGATGATACCGACCAATCCTGACTATGTGTCCGTGGCGGAGTTGCTTGCGACCTGCGATGGGTTTTTGTTCACGGGCGGTCGCCCAAACGTGCATCCCGAAGAATACGGCGAGCCACCAACAGAGGCACATGGCGATTTCGATCGGGCGCGCGATGCGATTGCGCTTCCCTTGGTGCGTGCTTGTGTGAAGCGAGGACAGCCGTTTCTGGGGATCTGTCGCGGTTTCCAGGAAGTGAACGTGGCGATGGGGGGCTCGCTTTACCCGGAAATTCGGGATTTGCCGGGCCGTATGAACCACCGCATGCCGCCTGACGGCACCCTGGAGGAGAAATTCGAGCACCGCCATAAGGTGTCATTCACCGAAAATGGCGTGTTTCACAAACTTATGGGCGCACGCGACGTCATGACCAACACGTTGCATGGTCAGGGTATCAAAACCTCTGGCACACGCGTTATCGTGGACGGTGTTGCACCTGATGGCACGCCAGAGGCGATTTATATCGAGGGCGCGCCGGGGTTTACGCTGTCCGTACAATGGCATCCGGAATATGCTGCGGCAGACGATCCCGTATCGCGCCCCCTTTTTGCGGCTTTTGGGGATGCGGCGCGCGCCTGGTCAAATGGGCAGGGGTTGCGTGCGGCTCAGGTTGCCTAAGGCTGTGGTGCCTCAGGCGGCGGGAGATCGCGCGCGCCGTTGAAAGGAGCTGAACCGTTGGGGCGGCGCAGGATTGGCAGCCCGGTGGGCGTCGGCTAAATCCCGGTGCACAGATGTCCATGTCCAGTCAGAGGGGGTCGCGACAAAGCCGCGTTGTACCGGGGCGGTGTGAACGAGGTTGCGATGAAGCGCGAGATCCTGCGCGGATCTGATCTTATGCTCCCAGAATCGTCTCTGCCAGATCCCCTTCTCTTTCCTTGATTTTTGCAATGCGCTGCGATGTTCGGGAACCGGGAGGCTGCGCGAGAATGTGCTTTTGAGAAAGCTCCAACGTCGACTGTAATCGGCATCACCCTCGGACAGGTGCCAGATGGTGTGAATGGTTGAGGGCAAAATGACAATAGCGTCAATTTCGAAGGGGTATCGCTGAAGCGTGCAGCGCATCGCGTGGCGCAGCAAATTGATCTCATCCGTCAATAATGTGCTGTTGCGATCGGCAAGATGGGCCGTGAAAAAGTAAGCCGCACCGGGTGCTTTGGATCGGATATAGTTGGACATCCCATCTTTTACCGCATTCCTGGTTAATGGATCTTGAACAGCGGTGGCCTGAAAGCCCACCTTACGGCATCAGGCACCGTAAGGTGGGCTTTCAGGCCACCGTTGCATCACATCTGTCCGCCGGCGATTTCGATAGCTTGTCCGTTCACGCTCTCCGAACCCGGAGACACCAGCCAAAGTGCTGCGGCGGATACCTCCTCGGGCGCGATGAGGCGATTGTGCCGATTGGCGGATACCATTATCTCCCTTGCTTTTTCATCCTCAATACCCGCGCGCGCTGCGATGGAGACTGTGTTGCGTGCGACAATGGCTGTGTCGACATAAGCCGGGCAAAGCGCGTTGAAGGTATATGGCTTGCCCAGATAATCTTCGCTGAGGGCCCGTATCAGGCCAACCATGCCGTGCTTGGACGCTGAGTAACAGGCTGCCCCCTGCAATCCGCGCAGACCCGCGATGGAAGAGACCGCAATCACCCGCCCCCAGTCAGTCTGACGCATTGATTTCAGCGACTCGCGGATGCTCAGAAACGCACCGTCCAGGTTGGTCGCCATCATATTGCGCCAGAATGCCATGTCGGTTTTATGCAGCGCGCGGCCCTCAGCGATGCCCGCATTCGCGATGCAAATCTGGATGGGTCCGCGCGCTTTTACCGCCGCCGCGATCTTTGCTACGACATCGCGCTCATCGCGCACATCCATGCTGACCGCGAAAATCCTCTCACCCGCAACGGTTTCAAGCACATCCAAGCGCCGCCCTGTGATCGTGACCATGCAACCTTCGGCCGCCAAAGCCCGCGCGATCGCCAGACCGATGCCCGTTCCACCCCCGGTCACCAGCGCGTGTTTTCCTGTAAGCACCTTGTCATTCTCCCCTGCAATGCTCTGTCAGACTAGGGATGATCGGCCCGAGCGCAAGGGAGGCGGATCATTGTGTTCACCCGGCGGCGGGGGTAATCTAAAAACGGTTCAGGAGTGCAGCGTCATGCAGAACATTACAGGTATAGGCGGTTTCTTTTTCCGCTCAAAGGATCCCAAAGCCCTGTCGGCTTGGTATGAGGAGCACTTCGGTATTGCCCAGACGCCCAGCAGCTATGATGCGCAAATCTGGCAACAACATGCGGGACCCACGGTGTTTGCGCCTTTTAGCCAAGAAAGCGCCTATTTCGGGGATGATACCAAAAGCTGGATGCTGAATTTTCGGATCGATGATCTGGAGGCGATGGTGGCACAACTGCGTGCCGCGGGGATTGAGGTCGAGGTTGACGGCGAAACATATCCCAACGGGTGGTTTGCAAGGCTGGTCGATCCCGAAGGAAACCCGATCCAGTTATGGCAACCCAAAGACCCGAACGGCGCTTTATGAAATGGCTCGATCTGCCCCCGGTCTGGCTTGTGGGATGTCTCGTACTGGCATGGGTTCAGGCCATATCTTATGACCTCAACCTCAGCCTTGCGCATCCCATCACCATGCTCTTGGCAGGACTGCTGGTGGGGGCGGGCATTGTGATCGCCCTTCTGGCCGTGATGGAATTTCGTCGCCACAAAACCACCATCATACCGCATGAAATCCCCAGCAATCTGATAACGACGGGCGTTTTCAAACGCACGCGTAATCCGATCTACCTCGCTGACGTTCTGATTCTCGCGGGACTGTGCCTGTGGTGGGATGCCGTTTTGGCGCTGGTTTTGGTGCCGGTCCTGGTCTGGGTGCTTGAAAAGCGCTTCATCATCCCTGAAGAAAACCGGATGCGGCGCGAATTTCGTGCGGATTTTGCCCGATATGCCCAGAAAACGCGCAGGTGGGTGTGAGGTCTGTGCAACCGTGAGCGCTCACATACCTTTCGCGCGCTTGTGCCTCGCACGCGTAGGCGATACTGGACAAGCCAGTTCTGTGCACCATGTTGCGCAAAAAGCATCAAACGGGGGAGCTCAAATTGAAGATCGGTACGCCAAAGGAAACGTTTGACGGTGAAGCACGGGTGGCGATGACGCCCGCTTCGGCCAAGGATTTGCAAAAGCTGGGGCATGAATGTGTCATCGAGACCGGGGCCGGTGCGGCTGCCGGATTCTCGGACGCGCAATATAAGGACGCAGGTGTTACGGTTGCCAAGACCGCCGCCGCCCTGTGGAAGGCCTCCGATGTGGTGGCCAAGGTGCGCGCGCCCTCTGAGGCTGAGGTCAAGCGCCTGCGTGAGGGTCAGACGCTGATCTCCTTCTTCAATCCTGCAGGCAACAAAGACCTGATGGACGCGGCGGCGCAAAAAGGCTCCACCGTGATCGCGATGGACATGGTGCCGCGCATCAGCCGCGCGCAGAAAATGGACGCGCTCTCTTCCATGGCCAATATCGCGGGCTACCGCGCGGTCATTGAGGCGGGGAATAATTTCGGACGCTTTTTCACCGGGCAGGTGACGGCGGCGGGCAAGGTGCCCCCGGCGAAGGTTCTCGTCGTCGGTGCCGGTGTTGCGGGTCTCGCCGCAATCGGGACATCCACCTCGCTGGGCGCGATCACCTATGCGTTCGATGTGCGTCCCGAAGTGGCCGAACAGGTTGAATCGATGGGCGCGGAATTCGTCTTCCTCGATTTTGACGAAGAACAACAGGACGGTTCGGCCACCGGTGGCTATGCCGCCGTCTCCAGCCCGGAATTCACCGCCGCACAGCTGGCAAAGTTCCGGGAATTGGCACCCGACATTGACATCGTGATCTGTACCGCGCTGATCCCGAACCGTGAAGCGCCAGAGCTTTGGACCCCCGATATGGTCGCCTCGATGAAGCCGGGTTCGGTGATCATCGATCTGGCCGCTGAAAAGGGCGGCAACTGCAAAATGACGGTGATGGATCAGAAAATCGTCACCGACAATGGCGTCACGATCATCGGGTACACCGATTTCCCAAGCCGGATGGCGGCGCAGGCCTCCACGCTCTATGCGACGAACATCCGCCATATGATGACGGATCTGACGCCGGAAAAAGACGGTGTGATCAATCACAATATGGAGGATGACGTGATCCGCGGGGCCACGATTGCCCACGCCAAAGAGGTCACCTTCCCGCCACCGCCGCCCAAGATCGCGGCGATTGCGGCCAAGCCCAAGAAACCTGCCGCAAAAGAGCTGACGCCGGAAGAAAAGCGCGCGGCTGAAAACGAAGCCTTCAAGCTTCAGACCCGTAACCAGATCGGTCTGCTCGCTGTCGGCGGCGGCTTGCTTCTGGCCGTTGGCCTTGTGGCCCCGGCCAGCTTCATGCAGCATTTCATCGTGTTTATCCTGTCGGTCTTCATCGGTTTCCAGGTCATCTGGAACGTGGCGCATTCGCTGCACACGCCGTTGATGGCGGTTACGAATGCAATCTCGTCGATCATCATTCTGGGGGCGATCATCCAGATCGGGTCGAACTCGATGCTGATTACGGTGCTGGCGGCTTTGGCGGTCTTTATGGCCTCGATCAATATTTTTGGCGGCTTTCTTGTGACACGGCGTATGCTCGCCATGTTCCAGAAATCGTAAGGGGACGGACAGATGGAATTTGGATTTACGATTGCAGCCTACGCGGTTGCGGCGGTTCTCTTCATCCTCAGCCTTGGGGGCCTGAGTGGTCAGGAAAGCGCGAAACGCGCCGTTTGGTATGGTATCGTCGGCATGGCGATTGCCGTGGTTGCGACGCTGATCGGACCGGGGCAGGGGCTGGGGATCGTCTCGATTGTCCTGATCGTCCTGGGGGCGGCGGTTGGCTATCAACTGGCGACCAAGGTGCAGATGACGCAGATGCCGGAACTCGTGGCGATCATGCACAGTCTTGTCGGTCTGGCGGCGGTATTTGTAGGCTTTAACGCCGATCTCATGATCAACAGCATGGACGCTTTGTTCATCGAGAACGCTTTGACGCTTGGGGCGGTGGGGCCGGACGGTTATACCGCCATTGGCCTGCCCAAGGAGATCTATGACGGGTTGTCCTCCTTTGGCCAGCTGATCGCCAAGAAATCGAGCGTTGAGATCAACATCCTCAAGGTCGAACTGGTGCTGGGCATCTGGATCGGGGCGGTGACATTCACCGGATCGGTCATTGCCTATGGCAAACTGGCTGGCAAGGTTGATTCCTCGGCGACGAAACTGCCGGGGGGGCATCTGCTGAACGCGGGTGCGGCCGGGCTATCACTGGTGTTCACCATCATGTATCTGGGCGGCTCGGGGAGCTGGACGCTGGTTCTGCTGACGATCCTTGCGCTGTTCATCGGCTATCACCTGATCATGGGTATTGGCGGTGCGGATATGCCGGTGGTTGTGTCGATGCTCAACAGCTATTCCGGCTGGGCGGCTGCGGCGATTGGTTTCTCGCTGGGCAATGACCTCTTGATCGTTGTGGGCGCGCTTGTGGGCTCCTCTGGTGCGATCCTCAGCTACATCATGTGTAAAGCGATGAACCGGTCGTTCGTGTCTGTGATCCTCGGGGGCTTTGGCGGGCCCGCCGGAGAGCAGATGGCAGTGGAAGGGGAGCAGATTGCCATCGAGGCGGACGGCGTTGCCACCGCGCTGAATGAAGCCGATAGCGTCATCATCATACCCGGTTACGGTATGGCTGTGGCACAGGCCCAGCAAGGCGTGGCCGAACTGGTGCGCAAACTGCGCGCACAGGGTAAGAAAGTGCATTTCGCGATCCACCCGGTCGCGGGGCGTTTGCCCGGTCACATGAACGTTCTGCTGGCCGAGGCGAAGGTGCCTTATGACATCGTGATGGAAATGGATGAGATCAACGATGATTTCCCCACGACGGATGTCGCGATCGTGATCGGCTCCAACGACATCGTGAACCCGGCGGCACAGGATGATCCGAACAGCCCCATCGCGGGGATGCCGGTTCTGGAATGCTGGAAGGCCAAGCAGGTGTTTGTGTCCAAACGCGGGCAGGGCACCGGGTATTCGGGGATCGAGAACCCGCTGTTCTTCAAGGAGAACACACGGATGTTTTATGGCGATGCCAAGGCGAGCCTCGACAAGCTGCTGCCGATGATCGACTGACACGGTCCGGGTCATCCAGTTTTAGAATGGAAAAACGCCGGTCTCGCAGATCGGCGTTTTTTTGTTGCGGACGAGCAGGTAGCGGGCGTTTCCAGATTTTCGGCATTTCACGGACAGGGCAGCCGTGGTTTTAGCACCGCGTTTAACGCTCGGATTAGGAAAAGATGTGGAAAGCGGAGCTATCGTTTTCACTCTTTATATCAGCGCGTTGCGGGCCTTAGGGGTCCTGCAGGAGAAGGTCAATAGGATGCATCACCTGCCCTAAAGAAGACGGGTTGGCGGTTTTGAAACCCGAAGCGGTATACAATTGCATTCCCTTAACATATTGAAAACATATAAAAATTTGACATTGTGAAATTTGACGTTATGTCTGATGAAAACACGCGGAGTAGTGGCATGTCGCCGATCACAGATCATCCCTTGCGCTATAAGCTCGCCAATGAGTTGCACGCGCGCCCCTTTCCGTCCATGAGCGCGCCTTGCTCGGCGGTTTACATTGCGATCAAGCAACCCAATGACGCCGTCAGCCGGGATCGTGCCGGTGATCTGGCCCATTTGACGGCACTGCTGGACCGGCACGGGGCCGCGCATCCGCAACCGGGGGCGACGCATTATTATGGCCAGATTGGGAAATACTGGTTGAAATGGGAACAACACACGGAATTCGTGACCTATACGGCCTTTCACGAGGGCGGTGTCGAGCGCGCTTTTGATCCCACGCAGTTTGATGTTTTTCCCGCGGATTGGCTGGAGGCGGCACCGGGGCAGCGGATTACCTCTGTTCTGTTGAACGTCGAGCCGATGCCCGAGAATGACAATATCAACCAGAAATTGGACGAGTGGTTCGTGACAGAAAGTCTTGCGGCCTCGGAGGTGTTGGACCATGAGGCGATTGTGGCCGGGGATTTTCGGATCGACATCAACGGGCATTTGCGGTTTGCGATTTTCGCCAAACCTGAGACCGGCACCCGGCGGATTGGACGGATCGTGCAACGGCTTTGTGAGATCGAAACCTATAAGACCATGTCGATGCTGGGGTTTGCCCGCGCACGCGCCTTGCAACCCAAGCTTAATGATCTGGACAGTAAGCTGACCGGGTTGATGAGTGATATGTCGGATGAGGATGCACCCGCGGAGTGGACGTTGCACAATCTTCTGGCGATTTCCGCGGAGTTGGAGACGCTGGCGGCGCAATCTTCGTTTCGGTTTGGTGCCACGGGGGCTTATGAGGCCTTGGTCAATCAACGCATCGAGGCGCTGCGCGAGCACCGATATCAGGGACGTCAGCATTTTGCCGAGTTCATGATGCGCCGTTACGCGCCCGCCATGCGCACGGTGAATTCCGCCGAGCGACGGTTGGAGTCGATGTCGAGCCGGTCGATCCGGGCGTCAAACCTGTTGCGCACGCGGGTGGATGTGGAGCGTTCCGCGCAGAACCAGTCGCTGTTGGAGAGCATGGACAAGCGGTCGGATTTGCAGTTGCGATTGCAGCGCACGGTTGAGGGGCTCTCGGTGGTGGCGATCAGCTATTACGCGGTGTCGCTGGTGGGCTACCTGCTTTATCCGCTGACCCAGGCCACGGGGATGAGCAAGGGGATGCTGACGGCTTTGGTGACTGTGCCGGTTGTTCTGTTTGTGTGGTGGATGGTGCGGCAGTTGCGCAAGAAGGTCGAGTAGATCGGTTTTACGTCGCTTGAAAAAGCGACGCGTGTGGACAAGTGGATTTCTAAAAGAAATCTGTGGTCCAGCACCCGGTTTTTATTGCCGGATGACGCCGCTCGGCGCTCTTTGGGCTGCGCCAAAGACGCCCCGCCCGCCGTCCCACGGTGCGCTTAGCGGCCTCTGATCCGGGGATCGAGCGCGTCGCGCAAGCCATCACCGAGGTAGTTCACCGACAGCACCGTCAGCGAAATCAGAATGCCCGGCAGCATGACCCGTTCGGGGAATTCTTCCATACGAGGTACAGCATCCGAGAGCAGTTTGCCCCAGGTTGGAAAGTCCGAAGGAAAGCCCACACCCAAAAAGCTGAGCGCGCTTTCGGTGATGATCGCGGTGGCCAATCCCAAAGTCGCGGACACCATGATCGGGGAGACCACATTGGGCAGCAGGTGGCGCCTTATGATGGCGAAGGGTTTGGTGCCGATGGAGCGCGCCGCCAGGATGAATTCGCGTTCTTTGAGGGCGAGGATCTCGCCGCGCACAATGCGCGCGGTTTGCATCCAGGAGGTGATGCCGATGACGCCGACGATCAGGATGAACATGCCCGTTTCGGGTCCGAAACTGGCGCGCAGCGGTTGGCGGAACAGGGTCACGGCCACCAGCAGGAGCGGCAGGATCGGCAGGGATAGAAACAGATCCGTCAGGCGCATCAGCGCCCCGTCGAGCCGTTTGAAATATCCCGCGCAGACGCCGACAGCCGTACCGATGGAAAGCGCCAGGATCATCGCGGTCCACCCCACGGCCATGGAGGCGCGCCCGCCCGCGATCAAGGTCGCCAGGATATCGCGGCCCAGGTTGTCCGAGCCGAGCGGTTTCACCCAGCTGGTGCGCGCATCGCCATCCCAGAGCAGGGTATAGAGCGGGCGCATGTCCTTGTTTCGGATATCAAGCGCCTTGGGGTCCACGTTCCATATGAGAGGGCCAATCAGCACGAACAATGTGATGAACAGCAAAAAGCCGCCACCAAAGAGCGCGCCCTTGTGTTTGCGGAACTGGTCCCAGACGTCGCGCCATTGGCTGCGAGGGGCTTTGGGTGGTTCTTTGTCCTTGAGGGCGCCGTAAAGTTCGGCGTCCGAGGGCGGTGTCACTGTATCAGTCATAACGGATCCTCGGGTCGAGAAGGCCGTAGAGGATATCGGCGATCAGGTTGAAAAACACGATCAGGATCGCAAAGATGAAGGTCAGCGTCATGACCATTGGCAAGTCATTGGCAAAGAGTGCCGTGAGCAGCAATTGACCGATCCCGTTCACCTTAAAGAGCGTTTCGGTAATGATCGCGCCGCCAAAGATCGAAGGGACACCCAGGGCGATCACGGTAATGATCGGGATCATGGAATTGCGCAGGACATGGACCAACACCACCGTGCTTTCCCGCAGGCCTTTGGCGCGGGCGGTACGCACATAATCCTGGTTGAGGTTGTCGAGCATGGAGGCGCGCATGAAGCGGCTGATCTGGGCGGTGGTTTGCAGGGCCAGCACCATGACTGGCATGACCATCTGTTGCATCTGTGTTTTGAAACTCGCCCAGTCATTGACCACGAGGGTGGTGTCATAGATCGAGGGGAACCAGCCCAGGTTGACCGAAAAGATCACGATCACCACCACGCCGGAGAAGAAGGGTGGCACCGAAAAGCCGATCATCGACACGAAGGTCCCGGCCTGATCGAAAACAGAATATTGTTTGTAGGCGGAATAGATGCCGATGGGCAGGGCAATCAGGATGCCCACGATATAGGACATGCCCACGACCCAGAGCGTTTGCGGCATGCGTTGCACGACGATGTCCATGACGGGCGAGCGGGTCTGCCAGGAGATCACGCGTTGTTTGCCTTCGGCGAAACCGGTACCGAACCAGTGATCGATCAAGACCTGCGGTTCGACCCAGAAGAATTGCACCAGCCATTTCCAATATTGGACGTGGGCAGGCGCCCCGAGACCAAGGGCTTCGCGCATCTTCTCTTTGACTTCGGGGGGCACGGTGAGGGGCACCTGCGCCATCGGATCACCCGGGGCCAGTTGCAGCAACGCGAAGATCACCAGCGAGATGAACAACAACGTCGGGATCGATAGAACGAGCCGTCGGATTGTGAAAGTCAGCATATGCTACGCCTTTATGCGGTAGTCTTGTTATTCTTGCGGGCAAGGCGTCGGGCAATCAACCCATGATCGCCAAATGCGGGCAGGGGCCTGCGATCTCGCAAGCCCCTGCCCAAATACGCATCAATTGGCGATCCGGTACCAATCCGCGATGTTCCAAAGCTCGCTGTCCCAATCCGACATTTTGACGCCGCCCAGCGTGTTTGCATGCGCCGAGGGGTTGCCACGGTGGATCAGCGGTATGATCGAATAGCTCTGCACGAGCATATCGTTCATCTGCTTGGCGAGCGCGCCGCGTTCGGCCAGATCCGACGTTTGTGACATCTGTTGGACCAATGCATCGTATTCTTCGCGGCAGAAACGTTGCATGTTGTTGCCCTGCCACTGGGTTTCAGGCCGCGGGATATCGGCACAAACCCAATTGCCCATATAGGCTTCGGGGTCGACGCCAGCGAAGTTGTTGGTGTACATCTCCACGTCCGCATAGAACTTCTGGAACGTGTCGGGCGAGCCGGGGTCGCTGCCAAAGAATACCGAGGCGTCGATGTTGCGCAGTTCGGTTTCGACACCAATTTGGTTCCACCAATCCTTGATCAGCGCCTGGGTGTCCTGCCGCACGGCATTGGTCGAGGTCTGGAACAGGAGGGTCAATTCGACCCCATCCTTATCCCGCACGCCGTTCCCGTTTGTATCGACCCAACCGGCCCCGTCCAAAAGCGCGTTGGCCCCGGCAATATCTTGCGTCAGGCAAGCATCATTTGCGGTAGAGGCATAAAGCTCGGGCGCGGGCAGCACGTTACAGGTCGGCTGACCGCCTGCGCCATATCCGATTTCATCGATCAGGGCGCGGTCGATGGCCATTGACAGCGCCGCACCAACGGCCGGATCCGTCAGAAACGGGTGTTTATTTTCGCCGTTCATGAAAACCGAGCGTTGGTCCGGTCCCAGGCTAGGGTCCGCGTTGGTCTGGTTGACCATGATCCGCTCTACGGAGGTGCCATAGGCGGCAACGACGGTGCCTCTTCCGGCCTCTTCCATGCGCGACAACACGTCAGGCGCAAGCTGGAGGTTCCAGGCATAGTCAAATTCGCCGGTTTCCAGAACCGAGCGCGCCGCCGCCGCCGCATCACCGCCGCCCTTGAGCGTGACGCTGGCAAAGGCGGGCTTGCCGGCTTCACGGAAATTCTCGTTGGCGACATAGGTGATCACGTCATTGGGACGGAATTCGCTGACCACGAAGGGGCCGGTGCCGATGGGGCCGAAATTGGCCTCGGTGCATTCCGGGGCACGTGCGCCCAGGCAATCCTGAAACTGCGCCTTTTGCAGAATCGGTGATTCATTTCCCACAAATGCAGTATAGGGAAAGGGCTTTGGCGAAGTGAAAGAGATTTTAACGCCGCGCTCGCCCACGGCTTCGACGCTGCTGATGCCGTCAAAGTAGCTCAGCGATGCGCAACCGCTCTCGGGATGGGTGCAATACTCATGGGTGAAGATCAAATCATCCGCGCTCAGGGCCGAGCCATCAGACCACGTGACGCCTTCTTTCAGGGTCCAGGTGATCGAGGTCAGGTCTTCGGCGACACCGGCATTGTCAACGGTGGGGATGCTTTCGGCTAGCCAAGGCACCATTTCGCCCTTTTCGTTGAACCGCGCGAGCGATTCCAAAACAAGGCTCGCCGCTTCGTTTTCCTTGGTGCCGCCCGACAGAAACGGGTTCAGCGTCGAGGGTGCCTGCCAGTAGATGATGTTGAGCTGACCATCGCGGCCACGCTCGCCTTCATGCCCATCTGCCAGCACGACCGGGGCGAAGGCGGTGGTGGCGATGGCCCCCATCAAAAGGGTTCTGAGTTTCATATTATACTCCATGTTGGCACTTTATTGCCGTTGTGCGCCTTGATTGCGGTGCAGGCGCCTTTTTTTGTGCGTTTCGGATGCGGTATGTCCCCGCCGCCCTGAGATTGCATATTAATGCAGTTTTTGAGCCGTAATGCCGCACGCATACACGTATCGAAGCATTTTTTACAGAAAAAGCAACCCTTGAGATGATTGCTTTTGTGGCAATTGTTCTGGACGGGTTTGACAGGGCGGTTGTCTTGCCCTTAGCGTTCGGGGAGGGCGAAGACAGGAGCGAAAATGCTGGATGATCAAAACGGCGGTGACGTGAAACCGATTGCCCGGATCAAGGGATTGCGGGTCGAGTTCCAGACCAAGGATGGTCCGGTGCTCGGCGTGGAGGATGTTTCCTTTGACATCAATCCGGGCGAGACGGTCTGTGTCGTCGGGGAAAGCGGGTCGGGAAAATCGGTCTCCTCGCTGTCGCTGATGCGTCTGGTGGAGTTCGGCGGGGGCGCGATCACCGGCGGTCAGTTGTGGTTTGATCGCCCGGCCGCGGATGATGTCGATCTGGTCACAACCGATCCCGAAATCATGCGCTCCATGCGCGGCAACGAAATAGGCATGATCTTTCAGGAGCCGATGACGGCGCTCAACCCGGTGTTCACGGTGGGGCGGCAAATGACCGAAGGTCTGCGTTTACACAAAAACATCGGCAAGGCGGAGGCGGATGCGCGCGCTTTGGAGTTGCTGCGCGAAGTGCGTATTCCCGAGCCTGAACGGCGTCTTGCGCAATATCCGCATGAACTGTCGGGTGGCATGCGCCAGCGGGTTGTGATCGCAATGGCACTGGCCTGCAAGCCGCGCCTATTGATCGCGGATGAACCCACCACGGCGCTGGATGTGACCATTCAGGCCGAGATTCTGGCGCTGATGGATCGGCTGAAACGTGAAACCGGCACGGCGGTGATGTTCATCACGCATGATATGGCGGTGGTGGCGCAGATGGCCGACCGTGTCGTGGTGATGTTTCGCGGCAATAAGGTTGAAGAGGGCCCGGTCGCCGAGATTTTCGAGAACCCGCAGCATCCCTATACCAAGGCCTTGCTGGCAGCGGTGCCCAAATTGGGCGAGATGACCGGCAAGGCTTACCCCGAACCGATGAAGCTGCTTGGTTCGGAAAAGAACGCGATCCACCCCATTCCCGGCACGAATGAGGCCTTGTTGACGGTTCGTAATCTGACAACGCGGTTTCCGGTCAAGGGCGGGTTTCTACGCCGTACGGTGGCGAATGTTCACGCGGTTGAGGACCTGTCCTTTACGCTGAACAAGGGGCAGACGCTGAGCCTTGTGGGGGAGAGCGGCTGCGGGAAGTCCACCGCCGGGCGGTCGATCCTGCGGCTGGTGGACCCCCTGTCGGGCGAAATTAATCTGGACGGCAAGGACATCATGGCGCTCGACCCGGCGGCGCTGCGCGAGGCGCGTCTGGACATGCAGATGATCTTTCAGGATCCTTTTGCCTCGCTCAACCCGCAGATGCAGCTGTCGGATCAGGTGGCCGAGCCGATCCATAATTTCGCCACGCTCAAGGGGGCGGCGGTGCAAGAGCGCGTTGGCATGTTGTTTGACCGCGTGGAATTGCCCCGCAGCTTCATGCGCCGTTTTCCGCATGAGCTATCGGGCGGGCAACGCCAGCGGGTCGCCATCGCTCGGGCGCTGGCGCTCAATCCCAAGCTGATCATCGCGGATGAGGCCGTGTCGGCGCTGGACGTCTCCGTGCAGGCGCAGGTGCTGAACCTGATGATGGAATTGCAAGCCGAGCTTGGGTTGTCTTTCCTCTTTATCAGTCACGACATGGCCGTGGTCGAACGCGTCAGCCACCGCGTAGGCGTCATGTATCTGGGCCGGATCGTTGAGTTGGGCCTGCGCGCGCAGGTGTTTGAGAACCCGCAGCATCCCTATACGCAAGCCTTGATGAAAGCCGTGCCCATCGCAGATCCTCGCCAGCGCAAGGATGAAAGCGAGTTGAATTTCAAGCCGATCCCCTCGCCGATCCACCCCGTCGGATATATGCCCGCACCTTCCGTTTACCGCGAAGTAAGCCCGGGCCATCTGGTGCTTGAAACCGATAGCGGGTATTGATCCGGCATGAATGAACGTCTCGACCCTGTCAGCATCATGCGCAAACTCGTGTCCTTCCCGACGGTGAGCCGCGATACAAATCTGCCGCTCATCGACTGGGTGGAGAGCTACCTCGCCGGTCACGGGATCCAATCGCACCGATATGCCGATCCGCAGGAACCCAAAGCGGCACTTTTTGCCCATGTCGGCCCCTGGGAAGAGGGCGCTTTGGTGCTGTCGGGGCATACCGATGTGGTGCCGGTGGATGGGCAACTCTGGGACACGGACCCCTTTGAGGTGGTCGAGCGGAGCGGGAAATACTTCGGGCGCGGCACCTGTGATATGAAGGGGTTTGACGCGCTTGCGATCTGGGCGCTGGTGGAGGCGCATCATACGGGCATCAAACGTCCGCTCCAGATTGCGCTCAGCTTTGACGAGGAAGTTGGCTGTACTGGCGCGCCCCCGATGATTGCGGCGATGCAAGGTGTTCTGCCCAAGGGGTCGGCCGTGATCGTCGGCGAACCCTCTTCGATGCGGGCCGTGTCAGGGCACAAAGGGGGCACGGGTTTTGATACGCACGTCAGAGGATTTGAGGTGCACAGCTCCCTCATGGATCGCGGCGTGAATGCGATCATGTATGGGGCCAAACTGATCGAATGGGCCAATGAGATGAACGCACAGAACCAGGCCGCAGTCCCAAGCAATCTGGCCGCCATGTTCGACCCGCCCTATACAACTTTGCATGTGGGCACGATCGAGGGCGGCACGGCCCATAACATCACCGCCAAAGACTGTCGCTTCGCCATGGCTTTTCGCGTCGTGCCGGGAGAAGACAAGGCGGAATGGGAAGCGCGGTACCGTGCACGTGTGCAACAGGTCGAGGCGATGATGCAATCGGTGGTGCCCGAGACATCCATAGAGGTCACCCCGCGCTTTGACGTTGAGGCGCTGCGCCCCGAACGTGAGGGTCAGGCCGAAAGTCTCGTTCGCAGATTGACGGGCGATAACGCGAGCCATGTCGTGAGCTACGGCACCGAAGCCGGTCAGTTTCAGCAGGCCGGATATTCCGCGGTGATCTGTGGGCCCGGCGATATCGCGCAAGCCCATCAACCGAATGAGTTTATCGCGGTGACCGAGTTTGAAGCAGGCCATGAGTTCATGCGCAAACTGATAGACCGCCTGAGCCAATGACGCCATCAAGACGGCGTATGTCGCGGCGATCCCCTCGCGTAGGGTGGGCTTTAGGCCACCTTTGCTCGACGCCGATCCCGACCCCGATCTGGGCCCCGCACTGACATGCAGGCCTTTCCCTTCTCGGACACCACCCCACGTCGTTTCACGGCTGCTTTGCCGTCACAGGCGGATGTTGTTGTCATTGGCGGCGGGGTGATCGGGGTCTGTACGGCGCTTTTTCTGGCCCGCGCCGGGCAGCATGTGGTCCTGCTCGAAAAAGGCTGCATCGCAGGGGAGCAATCCAGCCGGAACTGGGGGTGGATCCGCCAGCAGGGGCGTGATCCGGATGAATTACCGATTATGATCGAGGCCAATGGCCTGTGGCGCGTGCTCGCCAGCCAGACCAACCAGGACATCGGGCTGATCCAAGGCGGCGTCACCTATTTGGCGCAAACCCCGGCACAGATGGACCGCTACAGCGCCTGGACCAAACATGCCCGCGCGCAAGGCGTGGACACGCGCGTCCTGACCGCGGCGCAGGTACCACAGCATGTCCCGAATATGTCCAAATCCTATGTTGGCGCGCTTCATACCGCGTCGGACATGCGCGCCGAGCCCTGGCGCGCCGTGCCGGCTCTGGCCGATATCGCCGCGCGCGCAGGCACCGTGATCATCGAAGACTGTGCTGTGCGGTGCCTGGATATAGCAGGCGGCAGGGTCGCGGGCGTCATCACCGAAAAGGGGCGCATTGCGGCCCCCGAAGTGGTGCTGGCGGGCGGCGCGTGGTCCTCTCTTTTCCTGCGCAACCATGGCGTGGCCCTGCCACAGCTTTCTGTCCGCGCGACCGTTGCGGCCACCACCGCTTTGCCCGCCGTGGCGGAGGGGGGTGTTGCGGATAGCACCATCGCCTTTCGCCACCGCGCCGATGGCGGCTACACGCTGGCACCGGGTGGTTTTCACGAATTGTTTCTGGGCTGGGACGCCCTGCGCGCCTTGCCAAAATTCCTGACGCAACTGCGCGCGGACCCCTTTTGTACGCGGTTCCTGCCCGGTGCACCCAAAGGATACCCCGATGGCTGGCGCACGCCGCGCCACTGGTCTGGTGGTACCGCCAGCCCCTTCGAGGTGATGCGCGTCCTGAGCCCGACACCGAACATGGGGCGCGCGCATCGTTTGAAAGCTGATTTTGCAGAACTTTTCCCACATCTGCCGCAATTTGATCTCTCACACGCCTGGGCGGGCATGATCGATACCATGCCCGATGTGGTGCCCGTCGTGGACCGGGTTGCCGCGCTGCCGGGCTTGACGCTGGGCACCGGCATGAGCGGCCATGGCTTTGGCATCGGCCCGGCGATGGGGCGTATCCTCGCAGACCTTGTGATGGGCACCCCGACGGGTCACGATCTGTCAAGGTTTCGCCTGGCGCGCTTTGGCGATGGCAGCCCAATGCGCCTTGGACCGGCACTTTGACGCGCAAGGGTTGGCATCAAATTCGCGCGATTTCCTTGAAGCCCGCGCCTGTGGGGTTAACATATCGTCGGGCGCGGGACTCGGATCTGCCCTGCGAACTTGCGACATCGGATGGAAAATATCAAAACTTCTGTTGTCACCGGTACGTAAAATCGGCTTAACAGTGTGATCTCAAGGAGCCCACCCCAATGCCAGTTAAAAACCGTTTTGCCGAATTGCACGATGAAATCACTGCCTGGCGGCGGGACATGCATGAAAACCCGGAACTGCTTTTCGATACGCATCGCACCTCGGCGCTGGTGGCTGAAAAGCTGACGGATTTTGGATGTGATGAGGTGGTCACGGGCATCGGGCGCACAGGTGTGGTGGGGGTGATCCGGGGTAAATCGGATGTCTCGGGCAAGGTGATCGGCTTGCGCGCGGATATGGATGCGCTGCCCATTCATGAACAGACAGGCCTTGCGTATGCTTCAAAAACGGAGGGCGCGATGCATGCCTGTGGGCATGACGGGCATACGGCGATGCTGTTGGGGGCTGCGAAGTACCTCGCGGAAACGCGCAATTTTGATGGCACCGCCGTGGTGATTTTTCAGCCCGCAGAAGAGGGCGGCGGCGGCGGGCGCGAAATGTGCGAAGACGACATGATGGCGCGTTTTGGCATTCAGGAAGTTTTCGGTATGCACAATTGGCCGGGCATGCCGATGGGCAGTTTCTCCATCCGGCCCGGCGCGTTTTTCGCCGCCACGGATGTGTTTGATATCGAGGTCGAAGGTCTGGGCGGGCATGCCGCCAAACCGCATGAAACCGTGGATTCCACCGTTGTGGCAAGCCATATCGTCATTGCCCTGCAGACCATTGCCAGCCGTTATGCGGACCCGGTCGATCAGGTGGTTGTGTCGGTGACCTCATTTGAAACCTCTTCCAACGCCTTCAATGTGATCCCGCAGCGTGTGCACCTCAAGGGCACGATCCGCACCATGTCGGCTCAAATGCGCGATCTGGCCGAAATGCGCCTGAACAAGATCACAACCGGCGTTGCCGAGAGTTTCGGCGCGACGGCGCGTGTGGAGTACGAGCGCAATTATCCGGTGATGGTGAACCATCCCGAGCAGACCGAATTTGCCGCGCAGGTGGCAACTAAGGTTTCAGGTGGATGCGAGGAGGCCCCCTTGGTCATGGGGGGCGAGGATTTCGCCTTCATGCTCGAAGAACGCCCAGGCGCCTATATTCTGGTCGGTAACGGACCGGGGGCGGCGGTGCATCACCCGGAATATAATTTCAACGACGACGCCATCCCCGCCGGATGCAGCTGGTGGGCAGAGATCATCGAACAACGGATGCCTGTTACGGGCTGAACCCGCTCAGGCGGCCAGCAATTTGCGATAGATTGCGATGATGGAAGCGGCTTCCTGCTCGATGCGAAAACGGCGCAGGACGTTTTCGCGCGCGGCCTTTGACATGGCTTTCAGGGCCGCGGGATCACTCAAGATGCGCGCCACCTGCTCGGCAATTCCCGCCCCGTCCTCGATCTCGAGCAGATGCCCGGTTTCGCCCTCCACGATCAATTCCTCGAAGGCCCCGACCTTCGTGGCCACCACAGGCGCGCCGCAGGCCATGGCCTCCAAGGGGGTCAACCCGAAGCCTTCCCAACGTTGTGGTGCCACATAAAGATCAAGTGCCTGAAAGTGACGCGCCAGATCGGCAATCGGCACCTCGTCGCGAAACAGAATGCGATCCGACAGCCCCGCATCGGCGACGTCCTCTTTGAGTTTTTGCAAAAACGCCTGATGCTCGGGCGTCGCGCGCCCCATCATCAAGGCCTTGGCATCGGGGTGTTTGCCAAAAACCTCGATCATCGCGGCGATGAACAGGTCATTGCCTTTTTGATGCCGGATGCGTCCGAAACAGCCGATCAACGGCCCATCGTGGGGCAAATCAAGCTCCTGGCGCAGGGCTGCGCGGTCATCAACCGGTTGAAACAGATCGCAGTCAATGCCGTGCCGGATCACCGTTGCCTCGCGTTCCAGATAGCTGGCTGATTTTGCAGAGGTCGCGATCACCGCGTCCATCTGCCGGATCAGCCAGCGCGTAAAACCGGTGTGTCGACGCTGTGCGGCAGAGGTGAAAAGCAGCTTGAGCCGCTTGCCTGCGAGATATTTCAACGCCAGCCCAGCCACCATTTCCACATTACGCCGCGCGTGCCAGACACGGGCCCCGGACGGACCGTTGCGGGGCAGGCCAAGTAGCTTGCCGGGGGCCAGATTGGGCACCTCGGGTGGCAATTCGGGGGCGCAGGCAGTGATGGCGATATCCTTGGCCTGCAAGGGGACA
Source organism: Roseobacter fucihabitans (assembly GCF_014337925.2). Classification (NCBI taxonomy): domain Bacteria; kingdom Pseudomonadati; phylum Pseudomonadota; class Alphaproteobacteria; order Rhodobacterales; family Roseobacteraceae; genus Roseobacter; species Roseobacter fucihabitans. Next base: position 1,187,361 of record NZ_CP143423.1, read on the forward strand.
AGGCGGATCACGGTGGAGGTCACGCCGGAATGGCGGCGCTTAAAACTCGGGGCGATCACGTCGATATCGCGGGCTGGTGTCAGCTGTGTCATCGATTGTCGTCTTCCAGCTTCAAGATGTGGATGAGCCTTGCGGCAATTCGGGTGAGTTCGTCGGATTTGCCCTGCACAAAAGCGCGCGCGGCCCTGAGGCTTGCCGCTTTATGCGCCCCATCCTGCAACAGGTGCCCCACCGAAAACGTCAGGGCCTCGACATCCGCCACGATTTCGGCCGCACCGGTTTCCACCATTTTATTAATGGTTTCCGCAAAATTAGTAACATGCGGGCCGGATAAAACAGCGGCCTCCGATTGTACGACCTCAAACGGGTTATGCCCACCGATGGGCAAAAGCGAGCCCCCCAGAAACACGACATCACTCAGGGCATACCAATTGCCCAATTCACCCAAAGTGTCCGCGAGATAGACGGCGTGGTCGTCCCGCGGGAGCGCGCCATCGGAGCGCAGAGCGTATGTCAGATCGTGTTTCGCAATCAGTTTCGCAACCTCGTCGCTGCGATCCGGATGGCGTGGCACCAGAATCAACAATAGGTCGGGGATGGTTTGCAGCAGGGTCTTATGGGCGTCCAGAACGGTGGTTTCTTCGCCCTTATGCGTGGAGGCGGCGACCCAGATGGGGCGGGCCTTGATTGCGGTACGAATCTGCGCCAGCAGGGCGGGATTTTGCGGCAAGGGCGCGGACATGGATTTGAGGTTGCTGCCGCGTGCCACGCGGTCCGCCGGGGCGTGCATGTCCACCATCGCCTGCGCCATATCGTCGTTTTGCGTCAGGATCAGATCAAAGACATCCAGAACATAGGCGGCAAAGCCCGGTCTGCGCGCCCAGGCCGCGCGCGATTTGGCAGAAAGGCGCGCGTTAACGAGCGCCATCATCGTGCCGCGCGCGCGGGTCATGCGCAACATGCGCGGCCAAAGTTCGCTTTCCACAAAAATTGCGGCTGCGGGGCGCCAATGGTGCAGGAACCGCGTCAGCGGCCCGCCCGCATCAAGGGGTGCAAATTGATGCACGGTGCGCGGGGGCATGCGATCTGCAACCAGTTTGGCCGACGTGGGTGTCCCGGAAGTGATCAGAAAATGTGCTCGTGGCAGCATTTCACCCATCCGCGTAATCAGCGCCAAAACCGACAGGCTTTCCCCGACCGAGGCCGCGTGAAACCAGATCAGATTGCCCGATCCGATGCGGGGCTGGCTGGCATGGCCCATTTTCTCATGGGCGCGCAACGCAGACAGGCCTTGACGGCGCAGCTTGCGGATTTCAAACCAGGCCACAAAAGGGGCCAGTAAAACAGTGGCAGCCACATAGAGATGAAAGAGCGGCGGCGCGCGCATGAGTGGGATCAGCCGCCCGTGTGGCTCATGTGCCGTGGCATTTGCCCATCCAGACGCTGGCGCGAATAGTCGAAATCATGCCCCTTGGGTTTAAGTCTGATCGCGGCGCGGATCGCATCTTCGAGCGGACCGTTATCGCCCGGATGCGCCCGCAGGGGCGCGCGCAAATCGGTGGCGTCTTCCTGACCCAGACACATGAATATCTCGCCGGTGCAGGTCAGCCGCACGCGGTTACAGCTTTCGCAGAAATTATGGCTGAGCGGGGTGATGAAACCAATCTTCTGACCGGTTTCCTCAAGGCGCACATAGCGGGCAGGGCCGCCGCTGCGTTCCGCCAGATCGGTGACGGTATAATGCGCACCATACTGCGCGCGAACGTCCTTGAGGGACCAATATTGCCCCAAACGGTCCTCATTTCCGATATCGCCCATCGGCATCACTTCGATCCAGGTCAGATCAATGTCGCGCTTTGCGCACCACTCTGTAATAAAAGGCAATTCGGCCTCATTAAAGCCCTTGAGCGCCACCGCGTTCAGCTTGACGCGCATCCCCACAGCCTGGGCGGCATCAATCCCGCGCAACACCTGTGGCAGGCGGCCCCAACGGGTAATCTTCGCGAATTTGTCTTCATCAAGCGTGTCCAGAGACACATTCACTCGCCGCACGCCCGCCGCATATAGGTCCTTGGCAAAACGTTCCAGCTGGCTGCCGTTTGTGGTGAGCGTGAGTTCCTTGAGAGCGCCGCTTTCCAGATGCCGGCTCATGCTTTGGAAAAACGTCATGATCCCCTTGCGCACCAGAGGCTCGCCGCCGGTAATGCGCAGCTTTTCAACGCCCAACCCCACGAAGGTGGAACACATTCGGTCCAGCTCTTCGAGCGTCAACAGCTCCTTTTTCGGCAGAAAAGTCATATTTTCGGACATGCAATAGACGCAACGAAAATCACAGCGATCTGTTACCGATACCCTCAGGTAGGTAATCGCGCGGGCAAATGGATCAATCAATGGCTCACTCATGCGCCTATAGGTAATGCGCCGGGGCAGGCGCAGCAAGAGGTTTACGCCGTTGCGCGCGCCAACAGCTTTTGTTTTCGCCTGAAGCATTGCACAGGGGTCTCTTTTGGTAGGCGGTTTTTCCATCCGGCGGGCGGCGCAGACCTGAACCGCTTGAACGTGGGGCGGGGACACGGGTGCATGTTCTGTGACAGGCCTTGGCATCGCGATTATCGCTGTACGAGAGGTTTTGAAGCAGAGCAAGGGAATGGAACGCCGGTTTGCGGTCCAGCCTTCCGTGACGCTGCGCACACCGGGGCCAACAGTCGCCTTGCTCGGGCAGGCATCAGACCCCGTGGCGGGCAAATCGATTTTGTTTCGGCGGAGCCTGATTATGGGTCCCGCCACTGGGGGAGCCCCACGTCCTTGGCTATGATGTATGTTTCGCAGGGTCATGCCGCGGATCGACGGGATGTCGGTTTACCCCCGTGATCCTACGTCTGATCTGTGTCGAGAATATGCGTTGGAATGCCGTCGATGGTGTGCCGGTTGCGGGTGTCCCAATATTGCGCGATGCCGTCTGGACCCTTCTGCGCTGCCCACTGGCTCAGGACGTCCCTTTCACCGGCATATTCCATGAAGGGCACCGCATAGCCACAGCTCGTCTGAACAATGTCGACGGTCACATCATAAATCTGGCGCGCACCGTCCGAGGCCGGGAACAGCGCATTGAGGGCGGCAAAATCGGCGTCGCGCGGATGCAGCGTGCGCCCGGTCCCATAGGTGCGCAAGATCATCGGTTTGGTCTCAAACCCGCACCACATAAGCGTCATGCGGTTGAGTTGCGCCAGATGCCCCGCCGTCTCGTTGCCTGATCCTGTCAGGTTGCGCCACACGATCCGGTTGGGGTCGAGAACGCGTAAGGAGTCCATGCCTTTGGGTGAAATATTGACCTGCCCTGAGGCTGCGGCGGAGCCGACAAAGAAGATATGCTGTGCCTGAATGAACCGGATCAATACGTCGCTGAGTTGATGGAATTGTTTGGCCATTCGCTATTCAACTTATAGGACTGTGAAAGTGGAAACTGTGTGTTGGATAAGCCTGTTTAGAACGCTCTGATCCAATTTCCGGTGTTTCATTTTGGATTTTTCGGGAACGTCTGTCTTCATTTTCACCGGCACTTGGTATCAAGGGTTCCACTTTTATACAGCGCCATAATGGCTGTGACTATAGTGGAAAGCAACAAGCTTTGTCTCGCCCAAATTCTGCCAAATTGGCCTTTTATATAGAGATTATTGAAGGGAAGTTTTTTGAGGGTGTCATGGTCAAGCGGGTTGCTGTTTTTGTAGATGGTGAGAACATCAGTTTTGATCACGCCGAAGCGGTTTATCAAGTTGCAAAAGGCAATGGACCCGTGCACGTGCAGCGGGTCTAAGGCAACGCAACGATCCTACCAGGCTGGCAGGAAACACCGGTTTATAAATTGCTCCATTCTGGGACCGGCAAAAATGCGACAGACTTGTTGCTCTCCATTGAAGCCGTCGAATTTTGTCTCATTGAGCAGTTTTCAACCTTAGTGATTGTGAGCTTGGATGGAGATTTCACACATCTCGCAACTCGGTTGCGCGAACGGGGCTTGACAGCAAACAAGCGCAGTTGGAGGTTTAGTTTGTGCTTTTTTTACCTACGCAACGTCCAAGGCTACGGCTGGAATCACAAACGCGTCTACGCGCGCCATGAGACCTCGCTTGTCTACAGTGGTGAACACATGGCCAAAGAGATTGAACGATTTCGTGAGAATCTCGGACGACGAAGTGGGGAGTAGTTATCTGTCACTGTGTGGAACCTGTGCTACCTTTGGTAGCAGTCTAATTTTCTGCGGTTTCAATTCTTCCGCTATCAAAACAGCGAAGAAATGTTGGGCTCAGTACGTTTGATTGTTGCAAGGCACTGCCCATTTCGACCGAGACGGCACCGTGTTCCAATGTCGGTAATCCAGCGCATACGGCTGGCTACTTCTTCAGGGCCTGATGAATGGGCTTTTTGCGTCGCCAAGTCTCCTGGATGCGGTCGAAAACTCCTAGTTTGGCGAAGGTTTTTTTGAATGCTTCGCACTGCCGTTGTCTTCGGATCTGAGTAGTTGGGATCGGGCGTTGAGTGCCAGGAAGTCGGAAAGCCTCGAGATATCGTCCATAGATAGAATTGGGCCATCAACAAGCTCTTTATCAAAATCTCTAAATTTCGAATCCGCCTATATGTGCGCCATACCAATTAATCGCAGAACTTTTACTTGTGTGTTCGCTGCAAGGCCCGCGACGACATATTCGGAAGTCACAAAAACATTAGGTCAGAAGGCCGGCTGACCATACCGGTTTAGCATCAATACAATTTCTGCACCGGTTCTCGAGCGAAATTCTTTGGTTTTGACATATAGCATGTTTCCGCGACCGGCGATGCCTCAATAAGTCTCAGATGGCCCATTAAGCAGTTTACGACATGTTTTTCAGAAATAGGTATAAAAATACTTTAAAAACATATAGTTGTAATAAAAAATTGGCAACAAGTTGCCATTTCTCCCGCATCTCTCTCTACTCCACTGTCACGGATTTCGCCAGATTGCGCGGCTGATCGACATCCGTGCCCTTGGCCACTGCCGTGTGATAGGCCAGCAATTGCGCCGGGATGGCATAGAGCAGCGGGGTCAGCGCGTCGGGAACGCTCGGCAATTCGATCGTGGCAAACGCCCCCTCGCCAGCGGCCTCGATACCTGCACGATCTGAGATCAGGATGACGCGCCCCTTGCGGGCCATGACCTCCTGCATATTGCTCACAGTCTTGTCAAAAAGATTGTCGCGCGGGGCCATCACAACCACCGGAACCGCCTTGTCGATCAAGGCGATGGGCCCGTGTTTCAATTCGCCTGAGGCATAGGCCTCGGCGTGTATATAGCTGATTTCCTTTAACTTTAACGCCCCCTCCAGCGCCAGCGGGTACATCAGGCCGCGCCCCAGAAATAAGACATCGCGCGCTTCGGCCAATTTGAGCGAGGCCTTTTGCATCTGCGCATTGGCCTCAAGGGCCGTGCTGAGCACGCTGGGCATGCTGCGCAGCGCGGAGAGGTGATCGGCCAGCGCATCACCGTCCATCTCGCCCCGATCGCGCGCGGCCTTCAGTGCCAAAAGAAACAACACGACAAGCTGACAGGTGAAGGCCTTTGTCGAGGCGACGCCCACTTCCACACCGGCATGGATGGGCAGGACCAGATCGCTTTCCCGCGCGATTGAGCTTTCGGGTACATTGACGACACAGACGATACGATCTGCCTTGCCCTCACAATAACGCAGGGCGGCCAGCGTGTCGGCAGTCTCTCCGGACTGGCTGACGAACAGGGCCGTGGTGCGGGCCGGGATCGGCGGTTCGCGGTAGCGGAATTCCGAGGCCACATCGACGTCCACGGGGATGCGCGCGATCTGCTCAAACCAGTATTTCGCCGTGAGACAAGCGTAATATGCCGTGCCGCAGGCCACCAGTGTCAGCCGGTCCAGTGTTGCAAAATCCAGACCGGGATCGGGCAGGGTGATATTGCCCTCATGATCAATGTAATTGCCAATGGCCTGTCCGATGACCGTGGGTTGTTCGGCAATTTCCTTGGCCATGAAGTGTTTGTGACCGGCCTTGTCGATGCGTGTATCATCAAGCCGTACGGTCTTGATGGGGCGGTTTGCCAGCACCTCGTTGATGTCACGAATTTCCAAAGAGGTGCGGGTCACGATCGCGCGGTCGCCCTCTTCGAGGTAGCTGATCCGGTCCGTCAGGGGCGAAAGCGCAATGGCATCCGAGCCCACGAACATTTCGCCGTCACCATGCCCGATGGCGAGCGGCGAGCCCTTGCGTGCGGCAAAGATCAAATCATCTTCTCCTGAAAACAGGAAGGCCAGCGCAAATGCCCCCTCCAGCCGGTCAAGCGCCTTGTTCGCCGCCTCCACAGGCGTCATACCATCCGCCATATAATGCTCGGTCAGAAGGGCAACCGTTTCGGTGTCGGTTTCGGTCACGAATTGAATGCCAAGGCCCGTCAGTTCCGCTCTCAGATCCCGAAAATTCTCGATGATCCCGTTATGGACCACCGCCACACGGCCCGCCTGATGCGGGTGGGCGTTTGTAACGGTGGGTGCGCCATGAGTGGCCCAGCGGGTATGACCAATGCCCGATTTCCCGGCCAGCGGTTCATGCACCAGAAGATCCGACAGGTTCACCAGCTTTCCAACCGCGCGGCGCCGGTCGAGAACCCCGTCCTCCACCGTTGCAATGCCCGCGCTGTCATAGCCGCGATATTCAAGGCGCTTGAGCGCCTCCACAAGGATCGGTGCGGCTTCGTGATTGCCCAGCACCCCAACAATTCCGCACATTTTCAGCTGCTCCTTTGGAGTTTGGCCTTCTTGGCTTTGAGAATTTGCAACAATTTTGCTGCTCTGCCCGGTTTTTCGATTTGCGGGGCGCGCGCGAGGGCCAGCGCGTCTGCGTCGACGTCGGATGTGATCACCGACCCGCTGCCCGTCATCGCGCCATCGCCGATCTGAACAGGAGCCACCAGCATGGTGTTGGACCCGATAAAGGCATTGTCGCCGATCACCGTGTGATGCTTCATCACCCCGTCATAATTGCAGGTGATGGTGCCCGCGCCAACATTCGTGCTCCGGCCCAGCGTCGCATCGCCGATATAGCTGAGATGGTTGACCTTGCTGTTCTCGCCAATGCGCGCGTTCTTGATTTCCACGAAATTCCCAACCCGCGTGTTCTCGCTCAGCTCCGTTCCGGGGCGCAGGCGCGCATAAGGCCCCACGACCGCGCCGCGCGCCACATGACAGCCTTCCAGATGCGAAAACGCACGCACCGTGACGCCGGATTCCACCGTGACACCGGGGCCGAATACGACGTTGGGTTCCACCACCGTGTCCCGCCCGATGACAGTGTCAAAGGCAAAATGAACCGTTTCGGGTGCAGGCATCGTCACCCCGTCCTCAAAGGCCAATGCCCGCGCGCGGCGTTGGAACGCGGCCTCGGCTCCGGCAAGTTCCGCCCGCGTATTGATGCCCAGCGTTTCGCTTTCCTCGCAGCGCACGACGCTCGCGTTCAGCCCCTTTGCACGCGCCAATGCGACAATATCCGTCAGATAATATTCCCCGGCCGCATTGTCGTTTTCAACAGCGTCGATCAGATCGAACAGCGTGGCCGCGTGACAGGCAATAACGCCACTGTTGCACAGGGGGATGGCGCGCTCAGAGGAGGTCGCGTCCTTGAACTCGACAATGCGCTCAAGGTGCTCGCCCTGCATCACCAGACGCCCATAGCGTCCGGGATCCGCGGCCTCAAAGCCCAGGATCACCACATCGCTGTCAACCTGCGCCGCAACCATCTGCTCCAGCGTTGCGGGGCGCACGAAAGGCGTGTCCCCGAACAACACAATGGCGGTGCCGTCAAACCCGGCGAGCGCCGCGCGCGCCTGTGCGGCGGCATGGGCTGTGCCAAGCTGCTCTGTCTGCTCCACGACCTGCGCCGTTTCATCATGCGCCAGCGCCGCCCTGCGCACCATATCGGCCCCATGCCCGGCTACCACGACGGTGTGATCCGGCGCGAGCGATGCGCCCGCCTGCATCGCATGGACGAACAGGGGCGCACCTGCGAGAGGGTGCATGACCTTGGGCAGGTCCGAATTCATCCGGGTGCCTTTGCCGGCGGCAAGGATGACCAATGCGGTTTTCATGTTTTTTCTCTTTGTGTTCTGCTCTGGCCCTGTTTATCGCTCTGGCGGCGCGGCGCAAGCCACGGCCGCATCAAAGATGGTTGCGCCTTGCAACATCGCGTGGCGATGTTTCGCCCAACGAAAAGATCGGGGAACGAAGATGAAAACGGTAATTTTTGACCTGGATGGCACGCTTGCCGATACCAGTGGCGATTTGATCGCAGCGGCCAATCATTGTTTCCGCGCCATGGGAGAGGGGGATGTGCTGGACCCCTCAAAGGATGCCGGGACGGCGCTGCGGGGCGGGCGAGCGATGCTGCGGTTGGGCATGACGCGCTTGGGGCGGGCTGATGACGCGGCGACGCTGGATCGGTATTATCCGGTGTTGCTGGAGGCATATGGGGCCTCGATTGATGTGCATACAAAGCTTTATCCCCACGCCATGGAGGCCGTGGCGCACCTAAAAGACATGGGCTACGGCGTCGGTATTTGCACCAATAAGCCCGAAGCCCTTGCGGAAACGTTACTGCGACGGCTCGGCGTGCGGGATAATTTCATGTCAATGATTGGTGCGGACACGTTGCCCACGCGAAAACCCGACCCTGAACCGCTTTATGAAGCGGCGCGCCGGGCGGGGGGGGATCCGATGCAATGCGTGCTGATCGGCGATTCCGATACGGACCGAAATACCGCCAAAGCGGCCGGGGTGCCTTGTGTGCTGGTGACGTTTGGCCCGGCGGGCGGGGATATGGCGGCGCTGGAGCCTGAGGCATTGCTTCAGGATTTCGCGGATTTGCCGCAGATTGTGGACCGCTTGCTGGCTTGACCACGCGCACGGGGCGCGGCACAGTTCAGCCCATCAAGAGGGGCGATATGACAGAAGTTTTCAAGGGCAGTTTCACCCAGCAGGAACCCATCCCGCGAGCCGGGATCACAGCGGCCATGGCCGTGCTGCAACATGGGCGGTTGCATCGATATAACACCGTCGCTGATGAGATCAGCGAAACCGCTTTGCTGGAGCAGGAATTCGCCGCCACGGTCGGTGCCAAATACTGTCTGGCCGTGGCCTCGGGGGGCTATGCGATGGCGACGGCCCTGCGCGCTGTGGGGGTGAAACCGGGCGATCCGGTGCTCTCCAATGCCTTTACGCTGGCCCCTGTGCCGGGAGCGATTGCGGCGGTGGGGGCGCGTCCTATTTTTGTCGGTGTTACGCAGAGCCTCACGATTGATCTGGACGATCTGGAGGCCAAAATCGGACAGGCCAGCGTCTTGTTGCTCAGCCATATGCGCGGACATATCTGTGATATGGACCGCTTGATGGCGATCTGTGACGGTGCCGGTGTCACGGTGATCGAGGATTGCGCCCACACGATGGGGGCCGCGTGGAACGGCGTGCCATCCGGCCGCTCGGGCGCAGTGGGGTGTTATTCCTGCCAGACCTACAAGCATGTCAATTCCGGCGAGGGCGGTTTTCTGGTCACGGATGACCCGGAAATTGCGGCCCGTTCGATCATGCTCTCGGGGTCCTACATGATGTTTGAACGCCATCTTGCGGGACCGCCCAAGGAGGCCTTTGACAAGATCCGCTATGAAACGCCGAATATTTCGGGCCGTATGGACAACCTGCGCGCGGCGATCCTGCGCCCGCAGGTGGCGGATCTGGCGACGCAATGCGCGCGCTGGAACGAACGGTACGGCGCGCTGGAACAGGGGCTGCGCGACACGCCCGGTCTGACGGTGATCGAGCGACCTGAACAGGAAACCATTGTCGGCTCGTCGATCCAGTTCCTATTGCTGGATTGGGACGCGGGCGATCTGCGCGATGTGCTGGCGCGCTGTGCGGCGCGGGGGGTCGAGCTGAAATGGTTCGGCAATGCCGAGCCTGTGGGGTTCACCAGCCGCTATGACAGCTGGCGATATGCCGATGCGCCCGCCATGCCGGCAACGGATCGCCTGCTTGCGGGCATCGTGGACATGCGGGTGCCTTTGACGTTTTCGCTGGAGGATTGCGCTCTGATTTCCCGGATCATCCGATCAGAGGTGAGTGCTGTATATCAACGACAGGTCAGGGCGGCCCAATAGGCCCCATACCGAACCTGCGCATGTCAGGCTTGGCTGAAAGGCTGGGCCGTGGGGGCTTGAAGGGGTTGTACGTAAACATGCGAAGGAGATTGGCGCGATGCTGAGGGGACCCGAGGCCGATCCACCCCAGGGGGGTGTCGATATGCTATGCCCTAAGGGGCAGGGCGGCGCAAAAAACGACGACGCGGTGGCACGGCTTTGCGAGAACGGGCCTCGGCCGGGGGGGTGGCAACAGATGGGCTTTAAAGGCATGATCCGCTTCTGGAAAGGCATGATCCGCTTCTGGACCCTTTTTATACTGGCGCTTCCCCTACCGCTCGCGGCGCAGGATATCGCCTATTCGGACAGGCAAACCCAAAGCTGTCTTGATCGCCTGAGCGATGATGCCGCCCTCTCGGATTGTGTCGGATTATCGGCAAATGGCTGTATGGAGGCGAACGCTGCGGGTTATACGACGGTCGGTATGGTCGGGTGCCTTGAGGGAGAGCTCATGCTCTGGGAGTCTCTGCTGAATGCTGCGTACCAGAAGGTTCTGCGGCAGGCAAAGGCGACGGAAGCGGAGATGCTTGAGCTTGGGGCAACGGTGCCAAGCATGTCGCAAGCCCTTGTCGCGATGCAGCGCGCCTGGATGCCGTTTCGCGACGCGACCTGCGCCTATGAACGCAGCCTCTGGGGCGGTGGCACTGGCGGTGGGCCCGCGACGCTGCAGTGCCTTCTCGAGCTCACAGCACTCCAAACGGCACGTTTATCGCGCCGGTTTGGGGAGTGATGCCCGCCTGGCTCTGGTGGACCCCGCTGACCTTGCTTGTTGTGGCGCTTGGCATCTGGGGATTTCGCTGGGGCTGGATTGCAGCCACGATCACGGAGACCGATGTGATAAATGCCTATGCGCAACGCTATCTGGACGAGGCCGGTGCGGATGCGCGCGTGACCGATTGTACGGCGATCCCCGGCGATCAGGGACGTATCTGGATCATTATCCGCTGCGTTTCGCCCGAAAGCGGCGGTTTTGAGTATCCGGCAGACCGGTTTGGACGCCTGTTAGACAGGCCGCGGGGTGCCATCCTCCCTGCCGCACCAGAAATATGAAAGCGTAATCGGTACTTTCCGGGGGTGCCGAGGACATTGCGGTGATCAGCCCTGTGCCGCTGGCAGGCTGAGTGCACCGGGTGCGGCACTATTTGGCGTCCGGCGTGTATCGCTAAGCGGTAGGAGGCCATGCGGCTCGCTGGTGCCGAGACATTGCGATCATGCCAATCCCCCGCAGACCAGATGTGCGAACGGGAGGCGTGTGGGGGGATGACATCCAGCGCCGCTTTGGCTGCGGTCGCCAAAATGGTGGCGCAGGGAGTGAGGAGGGTACGACTCTGCGGGGTGTTGGCGGGCCTAATGTGGACGCAGGGGCAGGCGATAGCTGTGTTTTGCAATGACGGGAGGGTAAAAGGCGGCACCTATGCCAATCACGCCGCTTGGTTGGAGGACTACCGGCGCACCGACAACAGCACACTGGCCGCGATCATGCGGCAGGAAGGCTGTCGATTGGTCCTTGCATCACGGAGTTTGCATACCGATCTGGGTTCCCCAAACACCCGCAACAGGGCTGAAAAGGTCGACCAAAACCGCCCCATTCGGCTGGCTCAACGCGTTGCGGAACATTACAAAACTGCACATCTCATGGCCAATATACGTGCAGAGCCAGCCGGTGAGGGCGCTTGAGAATTTTACGCTTGTATTCCATATCATTGCCCCGCAGGACCATCTGTGCCGCCTCTGCGCTGTACTTGTATCACAAGGGCCGCCTGCCGGGCCCGCTCCGGAGCGCACGCCTTGCGGTGCCGGATGGGATGAAAACAGCGCCAGTGCGGCTTGCCGCTGGCGATGATGTGGCCAGAGTGCTGATGCGCAAAGGGATCAGGTCGCAGGGACCGCCGCGCTGATCTGAGTGGAAAAGTAAGGAGACGCCATGATCACGTTACACCATTGTCCGCAAACACGCTCGATGCGAACGCTGTGGTTGCTGCACGAATTGGATGTGCCCTTCCAGCTGCGCAGTTACCCGTTTGATCGCACCCTGCGCACACCGGAGTTTCTCAGCCTGTCCCCTGCGGGGCGCGTGCCAGCGTTGGAAATTGACGGTGAGCGGATGTTTGAGACGGGCGCGATTACCGAGTATCTGTGCGAACGCTACAGCCCCGAGCGGCTGGGCCGGATGCCGGGCAGTCCCAATCGTATGTCCTGGCTGGTCTGGCTGCATTTCTCCGAAACACTGAGCCAGCATACCGCCGCTTTGACCCAGCAGCATATTGCGCTGCGCGAGGATCATATGCGCAGCCCCATCGTGATGAAACTCGAAGCCGCGCGGGTGCGCAAATGCTATGACGCCATCGAGGCGCGGTTGAGCACACCTGTCGAAAACCGCGACTATCTGCTGACGTCGGGGTTTTCGGCGGTGGATATTTCTGTGGGGCAGGCGGTGTATATGGCGCGCCATTTCGCAACACTGAAGGATCATCCCGCCACCGCAGAGTGGTACGAGCGTATCACCGAGCGTGAGAGCTTCAAGGCTTCCCTGCCCAAGGGCGACGGAATTTATGCACAAGACTTTTACGCGCCTTGGCCGTTAGAGTGAGGCGAGCAGCGATCAAGGGGAGGATGCGCGATGAGTTTGGGAACCTGTGAGATATTCGAAGTGGGCCCGCGTGACGGGTTGCAAAACGAAGCGCGCGACATTCCGGTCGGCGAGAAGATCGCGCTGATCGATACGCTGAGTCGGGCGGGGTTACGCCGCATCGAGGCGGGGAGTTTCGTCTCGCCCAAACGGGTGCCGCAAATGGCCGGATCGGGCGAGGTGATGGCGGGCATCCGGCGCGCGGACGGGGTGCGCTACGGCGCGCTCACGCCCAACATGCGCGGGTTTCAGGACGCGCAGGCCGCAGGGGTTGATGAGATTGCCGTTTTTGCTTCCGCGTCTGAGGGCTTTTCGCAGGCCAATATCAACGCCAGCATCGCCGAGAGCCTTGCCCGCTTCGCACCGCTTCTGGAGGAAGCGCGTCACATCGACCTGCCGGTGCGCGGCTATGTGTCCTGTGTGATCGAATGCCCGTATGACGGCGCCGTCGCACCCGCAGCAGTGGCGCAGGTTGCCGACAAGCTCTTTGGCATGGGGTGCTATGAAATCAGCCTGGGGGACACAATAGGGGCGGGAACCCCCGATAGCATCGCGCGCATGTTGCTGGCGGTGCGTGATGTCGTCCCGGTCGGGCGACTGGCGGGGCATTATCATGACACGCATGATCGCGCGATGGCGAATATTGATGCCTCGCTCAGTCTGGGCGTGCGGGTGTTTGATGCGGCGGTTGGCGGGCTCGGAGGATGTCCTTTCGCGCCGGGTGCTGCGGGCAATGTTGCAACCGAAGCTGTGGCTAAACACCTTGCGGCCCTGGGCTATGATACCGGCCTGGATCTGGATGTGATCCAAGAGGCGGCCCAGATGGCGCGCGCCATGCGCCCGGGTTGATCGCGACCCACAGGGCTGGATTTCTGAGGCCCTGTTGCAAGGGTGATGCGCAGAGCGGCCAGCGTCCGGCGAAATCCCATGAGCCCGTGTTTGGGCTGATGGGAGTCTTGTAGATCGTGGCCGGGTCTGGCGCGGCCTGCAAAAACGGGGGACGCGTTGTCGGGATGCGGGTAGGGCTGCAATCCTGCGCAATTTGGCGCAGGCATCCTGCTCCTGTCGCCGTTGCGAGAAAACACGTGATCCGGCTTCTTTGATCGACACGGGCGGAGGCGGTACGCCCCACTGCGGCCCCGGCGGCCCAGAAAAAACCGACATTCTCGGCGAGGGCCTTGCTGCGGTTTTCGAAAACCCAAACCTCGGTCGGTGCTCTTATTCGGTATGATACGCTTTGGTATGCCTGTAGCACGGCACAGTTATGGCGTGCTTTGCGCCTGCGGTCGCGCCGTCGGAGTGCCAATAGGGTATTGTGGCGCGCGACCAGATCGGGCAAGGAAGCCCCCATTCAACGCAAGATTGTGACGCTTATATGAAAATGCACGAAACCTTCATCAAGCCGATGCACCCGGAGGGGCGCAAATTCGTGGCGATTTTCGCGGCCCTGACGGTCGTGCTCTATCTGATCTGGTCCTTTCTGGGGCTTTTGGGCCTACTGCTGACCATCTGGTGTTATTATTTCTTTCGCGATCCCAAACGCGCGACGCCGACCCGCGAAGGGTTGATCGTGAGTCCTGCCGACGGGGTGATTTCCCTGATCGAAAAGGCCGTTCCCCCCCCCGAGTTGGGCATGTCGGACAAAGCCCTGACGCGGGTCAGCGTTTTCATGAATGTGTTCAACTGCCATGTGAACCGTATGCCCATCGGTGGGCGGCTGGCCGCGATCGTCTACCGGCCCGGTAAGTTCTTTAACGCCTCTCTCGATAAGGCCAGCGCGGATAACGAGCGCAACAGCCTGTGCATCGAGATGGCGGATGGGCGTCAGATCGCCGTGGTGCAGATCGCCGGGCTGGTGGCGCGCCGGATCGTTTGTTTCGCCGCGCAGGGTGACAGCTTGCAGACCGGTGCGCGTTTTGGGCTGATCCGCTTTGGCTCGCGTCTGGATGTGTATCTGCCTGAGGGTGTGGCCCCGATGGTCGGTTTGGGTCAGAGCATGGTGGCGGGGGAGACGGTGATTGCCGATCTGACCTGCGATGAGCCGCCGCGCGCTGTGCAGGTGCAATAGACCATGACCGAGCCTCTGCGTGAAAAAGAAACCAAGGTCCGCGTCCTGAGCCTTTTGCCCAATATGCTGACGATTGCAGCGATCTGTGCGGGCCTTACGGCGATCCGTTTTGGGTATGAGGGCAATTTCGACATGGCGGTCAAGCTGATCCTGGCCGCCTGTGTGCTGGATTGTCTGGACGGGCGTCTGGCGCGGCTGATGAACAGCGCCACGCCTTTTGGTGCGGAACTGGATTCGCTGGCGGATTTTCTCAATTTCGGCGTGGCCCCGGTGCTGATCCTGCACAATTGGGCCTTGCAGGATTTTCGCAACGAAGGCTTCATCGCGGTGCTGTGCTATGCCATCTGCTGCGTGTTGCGGCTGGCGCGTTTTAACGTCAGCAGCCGCGAAGAGAAGACCGAACGGGCCAGTGATTATTTCGTCGGCGTGCCCTCTCCGGCGGGCGCGATCCTGGTGATGTTGCCGCTGATCGTGGCGCTGGCCTTTGAAAACCTGCCCGTTACCCCACCGGCGGTCGTGGTGGGCTACATTTGCCTTGTGGGCCTGTTGATGATCAGCCGCGTTCCGACTTATTCCTTCAAGAATCTAGCGATTGACCGGAGCAACACCAAGTTCTTCATGCTCGGGGCGGGGGTGCTGATTGCCGCCCTGCTGATGTATCTCTGGGCGACGGTGGTCATTGTGACGCTGGTCTATATGGCGAGCTTTCTGTGGGCCATGCGCTCGGCACGTCAGCTGAAGTCCCACTGAACCTTCAGCTGTACGGGTTGCACAATAAGCGTTGCATCTGACCCCCGAAAAAGGGGCTTAGCACATTCGATTTGAGAAAATATGATGCCTAAAAAAAGGATACAGGCATCATGAATATTAAAACATTAGGTGCACTCTCACGTGATCAGAAAATCAACAAAGTCTTCCACGCCTTCGGTTATTCAATTCCCGTTGGAAAAGACGGTCGCCGTTTGTGGCCCACAAAATTCAAGCGTGAAATGGCGCAGCGCATGAGATCCGGTACGCTTTCAATCGGTGACGTCCAGAAGACGTGCCAGATTTCGGACAAGACTGCGTACAGCTGGCGGAAGGGGCCTAAGCAAAAGAACTTGGCAAAACGACCAAAGGTCCAAGAACCGACACCAGTGTTTGTCGAAATCAAGGTTCAACATATCGAGCCAGTTGAACAGGCCGAGATCTCTCACATTATTTTCAAACGCGCCGGATGTGAATTGTTGCTGCCGTCCACGTACCCCGTCGCTGGCTTGGTCGGCCTCATCCGTGCATTTGAAAGCCGATTATGATCTCTCCAGCAGGCAACTTCAAATTCTACGTGGCCAGCAAGCCGGTTGACTTCCGAAAGGGGATGGACGACCTCGCAGCGATTTTTCAAAACGAATTTGACCTTGATCCGTTCAGTGGAGCCATCTTCATTTTCCGTTCGAAACGTGCGGATCGGCTCAAGCTGATCGTTTGGGACGGCACGGGCCTTGTGATGACTTACAAACGCATCGAAGGCAAAGGTTTCGAGTGGCCGCGCATTCAGGATGGCATGATCAACATGAACAAATCCCAGTTTGAGGCCTTATTCGAAGGCCTTGGCTGGAAGCGGGTGACCGCCAGAGGTATGCTCCGCCCTATCGCGGTCTGAACCGGGCGGTATTGAGGCCGGATAACACTCCATGGATTGGGATCGCGAGATGACTAATTGGTATACTGCGGATACGCACTTTGGACATGAAAACGTCATTCGGTTTTGTGGTCGCCCGTTCAAATCAGCGTCTCATATGGATGGCATCATGCTCGAAAACATGTGGAAGGTCGTGAATCCGGATGATGATCTGTGGATTATTGGAGATTTAGCATTTGGAGCACCAGCCAAGGATGCCGCCTACCTAGAACAAATCTTTGGCCAATTGCCCGGAGCGCGCAAGCATCTGATCATTGGCAATCACGACAGCGATCTCACCCAGTCGTTGGATTGGACGTCGGTTTCAATGATGGCCGAAGTGCCCGATGGACCGAAAAAGCAGCTAAATACGCTTTGTCACTACCCAATGATCACATGGAACCACGCGAGACGTGAAGCTCTCCAGTTGTTTGGGCATGTACACAATAACTGGCGCGGTTCTCGAAACTCCGTCAATGTCGGTGTCAATGTTTGGGATTTCATGCCGGTTACATACGATGATGTTGCCCGGCGGGCCCGTCAGTTGCCTATCAACAAACATTGGTCAGACGTCGAGTATCGCAAAGAACTCAACTAATTCCCGACATTCGTCGCGATCGGAACGAATTGGCGCAGTGCGGGATGAAGTTAGCTTTCGCTGCGTTTGCTCCAATGGCCGCTTTGCCATTTGGTTTCAACTGGTCGCCGCAACATAGGCTTCAAATTTCTCTGCTGGGGTTTGGTATTGCAAGGTCTTTCTGGGCCGATCGTTAAGCTGGCGTGCAACAGCGCTAAGTTTGGCCTGACTAAAGCCCGATATATCAGTTCCTTTCGGGAAGTATTGGCGCAGAAGTCGGTTAGTATTTTCGTTGCTGCCGCATTGCCAAGGTGACTGAGGGTCGCAAAAATAGACGTCGATCTTAGTTGCCATGGTGAACTTGCGGTGCCCGGCCATCTCCGACCCACGATCCCATGTCAGCGACCGATACAGCTTTTTGGGCAGCTTGCGCGCCTGTTTGATGAGGGTTGTGATAACGCTTTGGGTGTCCTTGTTTTCTACCTTCGCCAGCATCACAAACCGTGAATGCCGCTCGACCAACGTCGCGATGTAGCTGTTGTTGGAGCCGACGATCAAGTCACCCTCTCAGTGTCCCGGCACGGCCCGATCTTCAACCTCAGGAGGGCGTTCACTGATCGGAACTACGTCTTTGATCTTGCGCAATTTGAGCCCCTTTTGAGTTGCATGGCGAGATCGCCTGATTGCACGTGGGCTGCGTAGACATTCCTGCAATTCCTTCTTTAAAACCCCACGGGTTTTGACATAAAGGCTACGGTAGATCGTTTCGTGTGACACGCAGTTTCGCTCTTTATTCGGGTGTTTGCGCTTCAGCCAGCCAGCAATCTGTTGCGGAGACCATTTCCGGCGCAGCTTGCGCGTGATCAACTGGCATAAAGGGTAGTTGAACGAGAGCTTACACGATTTTGGCCGTGTTGTGCAGTCCCACGCGCGCTGATCTGAACGGGCGGCGCCATAGGCTTGGCGTCCACCATTTCTGTTCACCTCTCGACTGATTGTCGAAGGCGACCTGTTCAAGCTTTGAGCTTGATTGAGCGGGAGGAGATTTCCCGTGGGCTCGTTGCTAAACGGCCCCTTTGGTCATCATCGGCCTGTCGGTGGTCTACAAGGCACTCGACAACCTTGGCACATTCCAGAAGTGGCTTGGTTACCAGCCCAACACCAAGGCCGCCACGCTGATCTTTGGTCTGTTCCACGGCACGGGGCTGGCGTCCAAAATCCTTGAATACCAGATCGCCGAAGACGGGCTTCTGGCCAACCTTCTGGCGTTCAACGTGGGCGTGGAGGTCGGCCAGCTTCTGGCCCTCTTCGTGATCCTGATCGTCATGGGTTACTGGCGTCGTAGCCCCAATTTCATGCGTCAGGCATCTGTCGCGAACATCATCATGGTCGGCCTTGGCCTTCTGCTGACGTACCAGCAGATCGCCGGCTACATCGCCAGCACGTAAAGATCGGAGAAGACATGCATAATGCACCAAAACCCAACATCGAAGACCTGCCTACCAAGGCACAACTCCGCCGTTCCTCGATCATCGCTGGCATGGGGGCCGTGTTCATCGGGGTCTGCGTTTACCTGCCCGCTGAATACGGGACAGACCCGACGGGCGTGGGCAACATCCTTGGCCTGACTGAGATGGGTGAGATCAAGCAGCAGCTTGCCGCAGAAGCCGCCGCTGATGAACTGCTGCATGGTGGTGACGAGTCCTCATCCCTGATGAATGACACCTTCGGCTTGTTCGTCTCCACCGCCCACGCACAGGAAGCATGGACGGACGAGATCACATTCACCCTCGAACCAGGTGCATCGACCGAGATCAAAGCCACCATGGAGGAAGGGGCGACCATGACCTATGCATGGTCCGCGACAGGTGGACGGATCAACTTCGATCTTCACGCCCATGCAGGTGGTGAAGATGTGACTTATGAGCGGGGCCGTGGCCAAACCTCTGGTGAGGGCAGCTTCGAGACGCCCTTTGCGGGCGACCACGGCTGGTTCTGGCGCAACCGCGACGACGCAGACATCACAGTCACGCTGCAACTGAGCGGCGACTACAGCGAGATCGTCCGCAGCGAGTGATGCTCTGATTTGGCCACCTAGCGAAGGCGTATGGGTGGCCATAATACCTCTGAAAGGCGTGACGCATCCATTCGTTCGGATTGCGCCACTGACTTTTTACCATTTTCATCATGGAAGCCTGCCTTTCAGTATTGTTTAATGAGGTGGCCGCCCGACCACAATCATTAGGTGATGCTGTTGGTGATGCGCGCCAATTGTCATCAGCCCAAAGAATCCCAGTCCCAGCACTTGGCTCATCTCGTCATCTGACCCGACCTGAACCAGCATAAATGCGCCATTATCTATTTCCCCAGCGGTGACGGTCCAATCCGATGATCCCTGCAACATCGGGCTGTGTGCCAACACCATGCGCCTGATGGACGATGCCACCACATCGTCTCCCGTGACCATGAACGTCACACTCAACCCATCGACCGTTCGCTCAACCGACGCCCTCGTCGTAACGTTGTCCATGTCCACGAGGGGATCACGCAGTGCTTGGATATCTACCTGCGCCCAGTCCGTGTCTGGATCATCACGCAGCAAAGTGACGATCTCGGCAATCGCTGCGAACTGGGACTGGCCCGTTTCGCTTGGTGACACCGACGAATGCGCATGTTGCGCCATGGCATTTGATGCGACGAACAACATGGCTGCTGATAAAAGACCTAGTTTCATTGAACACTCCCATTTCTTGATCACCCTACCCAAGGCCATTTCGATCCTTTATGATTTGGATCATATGCTTCCTGATCCTTTTTCCCATCTGCCCACGACTGCGTGTCGCACAATTGACATGCAAAAGGGTGACGTGCTCTTTTGCCAGAACCAGACGACATCGGGGCTTTACCGTGTCGTCTCTGGGTGCGTGACGCTGCAACGCACAGGGCTGGGTGGCGATACTTTGACCTTGCACAGGGCAGTGTCGGGCGGGCTGTTTGCTGAGGCCTCAGTCTTCTCAGAGACCTACCATTGCGATGCGATTTGCACCGAAGCTGGAAGCGTCATCAAGATCGCAAAGGCAGATGTCAAAGCCACGATGCAATCCAATCCTGCGTTCTGTGAAGGCTTCACAAGATTGCTTGCTGTTCAGGTCCAACAGTACCGCGCACATATCGAGTTGCTGGCAATCCCGTCAGCCAAAGAACGCATCTTGGCGGCTGTTCAGGCTGGATACTTCGATGCAACGGTGACCGAGTTGGCGACCCGTATCAATCTTAGTCATGAAGCTTGTTATCGCGCACTGCGGGGACTGTGTGACGATGGTCGCATGATCCGTGTTGGTCGTGGGAAATATACGCTGTCATAGCGTCCAGTGCTTTTCGGGTAGTCGTGCCATCAGTGCGGCGGGTTTCGACTAGCTTGGGCATCCTGTTCCCGTTCAGACCAAGTTGATCTTATGTAAGCAAGAATATCCCATATCTCCTCATCGGTGAGTGTTTCGTCAAAGGCGGGCATCCCGCTGTTGAATCCAGTTACACCCCTGACCGCCAATGCAGCAGAGCCACCGAATTTGGTGTACTCAAACAGCAGATCATCATCGTGATGCCAAGTGTGGCCCGTCCCGTCATGCGGCGGGGCTGGAAGCACTCCATCGGCGTTCGGGGATTGCCAGTTTGGCTGCCCCTCAAGGTCGGCACCGTGGCACGATACGCAGTTGTCTGCGTACAAGCTTTCACCCACAACGATATCGCGGTGGTCCCAATTGTGATCAGCAGCGGCTGTTGACGCCAGTGACAGCAGGGTTGGGATCAACCACTTCATGCCACGTTTATCCATGTATACATCCCGCCAGCAACGTGACTGAAATCGAAGCCAAGAAATATCGTCTGTTCATGTGGTGCCTCATGTTGGCAAAGTCAGATTTGTCGTCAGAACGGCGGTCGTTCCCAGCACGGCAAGGATGACCAGCCATTCGACTGATATGGATTTGGAAAGGTGGTTTGCAGCAGTTGGCTCACCTGCACGTAGCGCAGGTATAAATCGAAGTTTGTTGGCAGCAGCCAAACCCAACAGGCCACCGACCAGAAGTACTTTAATAATCAATGCCTGCCCGTATCCAGTTCCTAATAGAGCGGAAAATGACCCGACAAGCTGGTAGCCCATGTAGCCGCCCGCGATGATCAACGCAGGAACGGAAACCGTGGCAACAACGCCAAACCGATGCCCGACATCCGCAGCCGAAGTGTATGTTTTGGGTAATGAAGTCAGTCGTTTCAACGGCGTGAGAACTCCGATCCACAGAGCAACAGCCAGCAAATGCAACGTCAATGCGATGTCGAGCAGTTCAGTGTCACGGCCAGAGACGTGTCCGACGTGATCGAAAGACCAGATAGCAATGACACCACACGCCCACAACCGCGCGGTTGCGGTCTTACCAGTGCCGGGGGCCAACATCTTTACCGGCGTGTCGTCTGCAAAGATGGCCTGACCGGCCAGCACGTGCCGCCCGATTGCATCCGCCAATGGCTCTAATAGTGCTGTGGATTTGCCAACCCAGTCGGCCAGTGTTGAGCGGTCAATGTC
The DNA here is from genome assembly GCF_014337925.2 of Roseobacter fucihabitans. Lineage (NCBI taxonomy): Bacteria > Pseudomonadati > Pseudomonadota > Alphaproteobacteria > Rhodobacterales > Roseobacteraceae > Roseobacter > Roseobacter fucihabitans. The sequence continues at coordinate 1,209,120 of NZ_CP143423.1, forward strand.
GATCCCGTCGCGCTCGAAGATGCGGCTCTGCCGATACAGTGGCAGGTGATCGGCGTATTTATTGACCAACACGTGTGCCAATAAACCCGGTCCCGGCCTTCCGCGTTCAATAGGGCGCGATGGTAATGTGGCTTGGGTGAAGGCTTCGCAGCCCGAACACGCAAAGCGCGGGCGCACGATGCGGTTCACGATGAAGCGGCCAGGAACGTATTCCAACTCTTCGGTCACGTCCTCACCAAGACGCCGCAGTCCACCACTGCACTGAGGGCAATCGTCGTCCCCAGTGGTCAGCTCAACTTCCATGCGCGGGATATGATCCGGGATCGGGCGGCGCTTGGGCTTATCCTTTGGTTCTTCATCAGGAAGACGCAGCTTCGCTGTCATCTTGGCAACGGCAATCTCACTGTTCTCCAGTGCCAGCTGAAGCTGCTCGATGCTTTCTGATGACGACCCAAACCGGTGATGGCGTTGACCGGCTAACTGGTGGCGCAGCTTCTCGATCAGGACTGCTTGAGACTTCACTTCAGCCAGCAAAAGAGCCGTGAACTGCCTCAGTTCATCGGGGTTTTTCGGCAGAGTTTTGTTTACGTCCAGCATGGCTCGACCATAGCAAAACAACAGCGCGAAGGGAATCCCATGCGGGCGTTTATCCTGCCTTGAGCGGTGTCCAGCTGCGCTGTGGCACACGCAAATCGATCCCTTCCAGCAGCATCGCCAACTGGGCAGCGGTCAGGGCGATCTTGCCCTCTTTCGCCGATGGCCACACGAACCGACCCTTCTCCAAGCGCTTGCTGAACAGGCACGCACCTTGGCCATCCCACCAGATAATTTTGAGCAGGTCACCGCGCCGACCACGAAAGACAAACAGGTGCCCGGTGAACGGATCTTGCTTGAGTGTTTGTTTAGCTTGGGCTGCCAGCGTCGTGAACCCGCGCCGCATATCGGTCACACCAGCAGCCAGCCAGACACGCGTGTTCGCCGGGACAGGGATCATGCCGAAAGGCCTCGGATGAGCCGAGCCAATGCTCCGGGATCGTAGCAACCGACAATCCTCAACTGATGACCGCCCGCAATGTAGATCTCAATCGTGCTGTGGCCGGATGTGGTATTGGCCGCACGCGCGGTGCTCGGTTCTTGAGTGGCAGGCCGGTCAACAATCTCCACAGGCAGAAAGCATGGCGTCTCAGCAACCTCTTTTTCAATGATCTCCGGATCCGGTACAAACTTGGGATCACGCAGCCATTTGTGGATCAGGTTGGTGTTCATGGCATACCGCCGCGCGACCAGCGCAACCGATACCCCTGGCGCGCATGTTTGCGCACAGATCGACACCTTCTCCTCCTCCGACCAGAACCGCTTCTTCTGACCCTTCTTGCCCGCCATATCTTCCCTAAAGATGTCCACTATCGTTGGTGGACACTATCAACACACTCTATGGACCGTCAGAGCAGTGAGACCGAACGCTTACGATATTCTTGACTCCGACCTCACACATTCGACAATCTCTCGGTGCGTCCAGAGCATAAGGCAGCGCCGGACGCCTCGCTTCACGCCTGCCGAAAAAGAACCGGTACCGGACCAATCCGGGGAAGGCCGAGACACCTTTGCACTGGAGAGCAAGATGCCATCCTCGAAAACGCCTATGGGCGAGCATGACCACCTGCTGGAGATCTACGAAACCGAAGTCGAAGTCGAATATCGCGGCGAGCGATACCGCGTCCGTGACAACGGCGGAGCCTATCGACTGAACGAATTCCGTAAACGCGCCCGTCCACTCGACAAAACATGGACCTTCGGACGCCAGAACTTCACGACTGGCTATCACCTTCTGGCGGGTGTGCCAATCCACCGCATCGTTTGCAGCGCCTTCAACGGTCCGCCACCCTCTGATAAGCATGTCGTCGATCACATCGACACCAACCGTGCGAATAACAGGCCCGAGAAGCTGCGCTGGCTCACTAGGCTGGAAAACGCACTCCTGAACGAAATCACTGCACGCCGCATTGAGCTGGCCTATGGGTCGATAGAAGCGTTTCTCGAAGATCCGTCCAGACCCTTATGTTACGCCTTGCCGCTTCAACTCTGCCTTTAATATATTCGCTGCTTTGGCTTCCCAATTGCTCTGATCTGGAATAGCGCACTCCATATGTGATAAAAGCACTATAAGTGTGATATTTGCCATTTTAAATATGACTTATCTGTGATATAGATAATCAAAGAGAGTGCAATGTCCCAACACTTCCTTCTTTCAGCAGCTTCTCGGACGCTCTTTTTGCGTTCGATCTACAAGGTTGGTGAAGATGCTGCGTACCAGACGTTCTGTAAAATGCGCTGGACTGAGACCGACGGCGAAGCCGTTTGCCAATGCTGTGGCTTTGATGAAGCCTACAAGATCACCTCGCGCCGCAAGTTCAAATGTAAGACCTGTCACCAGCAGTTCAGCTTGACCAGCGGCACGATCTTTGCCTCGCGTAAGATGGACTTTGTGGATCTGCTGGCCGCGATCTGCATTATCGTGAATGCGTCCAAGGGCGTATTTATGGTGCAATTGTCGCGTAATCTGGATTGCCAATACAAAGCGGCTTTCGTGCTGGCCCACAAGCTGCGTGAAGCGATGGCGATGGAAGTTCACACGGGCGAAGTTCTGGAAGGCCATGTTGAGATTGATGGCGCATACTTTGGCGGTCATATCCGCCCGGGGAATGCCAAGGCTTCTCACGGATTGCTTCAAGCGCAACCTTGGCCTTGAAATCGGGCGAATGGTTCTTTCGTTTCGTCATTTGAGATCATTTCTTTCACAAGTTGATCCACCTTAACTACCGGCTCGAAATCCTGCGACCGTCTCTCTGTCGACGATGAGCACCAAGCTGAAAGTCAAAATCGCCGACAATCGACGCCTGATGGCGCAAAATAACAAGTTTCGCGATACGCTATTTGGGCCGTCTAGCGAAAAATCGAATAGCAAAGACGACAAACCAGACACTGGTGATGCAGATCCTGGCGACCCGGTTCCCAACAGCGGTAAGCCAAATTTGGATGGTGCCGCTGCAACGCCCGATGACAAGCCCAAAAAGAAGCGTGGACTGCGAGGACCGCAGTAGATCGAGCTGCCTCAGCATTTGCCGCGCGATCGACGCTTTATAGAGCCGATCAATGGGACGACATGTAAGTGTGGCTGCGGAATGCGCAAGATTGGCGAACAGATCATCGAACGGCTGACTTACAAGCCCGCACAGGTCTGCGTCATCGAAGAGCACTATCCCAGTACACCTGTCGAACCTGTGATCGGTTTGTCCAAGCGCCAGTTCCCAAGCGCGCCTTTGACTACGTTGCACATCCGTGGCAGGCGCATGAAAATCCCGCCGGGGTGGTCCCGACGGGTTGGTCTTGTCACAGCAGGGTGTGGCCTTATTTGGGCAGCAGCACCTTGTCGATCACATGGATCACACCGTTGCTGGCGATAATGTCGGCGGCTGTGACATTGGCGTCATTGACCTTGACCGAGGGGCCGACCTTGCTGCCGGTGCCATCCACGCGCACGGTCTGGCCCTGCACAGTTGCGACATTCGTCACCGCACCAAGCACGTCACCCGACTGTACCGCACCGGGCAGCACGTGATAGGTAAGGATGCTCACCAACTGGTCTTTGTTCTCGGGCAGCAAGAGGCTCTCCACGGTGCCGGCGGGCAGGGCCGCAAAGGCCGCATCGGTGGGGGCGAAAACGGTGAACGGTCCCGGACTGCGCAGCGTCTCCTCCAGGCCCGCGGCTTGTACGGCGGCAACCAGCGTGTTGAAATTACCGTTGGCTGCGGCGATATCGACAATGTCGTCGCCTTTGGGCGTGTGGGCGCAGGCGGTCAACGCGGCCAATGCGGTGGCGGCAAGGGTCGCTTTGAGGGCAAAACGTCTGTTCATAGTATGTCCTTTTTCTCTCGTTTACGGTGAACCAACGCCGCTGTGGCGATTTGGTTCACGCAAATATTACGCGGGTTTTACCGCAGTGGATCACATAACAATGCCATCTCGTCGCGGATCGGCGTGATCCCGCGCAGATCGCCATGCTGCGTGCCGGAAGTCGCCGAAAACACGCGCAATCCGCGTGCGTGGGATGTGTCGTGCCGGATTTCGCGCGCCGGAGTTGTCGTATCGTCCCGCCAGTCCGGGTGTGTCGTATCGTCCCGCCAGTCCGGGTGTGTCGTATCGTCCCGCCAGTCCGGGTGTGTCGTATCGTCCCGCCAGTCCGGGTGTGTCGTATCGTCCCGCTGACTTGCGCTCTGTGTAGGCAACGGGCCGTGTTCTTTTTCGCAGCTGCGCAGTGCCCAGACATTATGCGAATCTTAAGCCTCTCTGCTTTAACGAGAAATGGTTGCTGTGACGCGCGTGAACGGCGGGGCGAACAGACTGTGCACTTGCCGGGCGCTTTGCGGCATATTCCGGGCGGCGGCGCTCTAAAACACGGCCGCAACCGTTGACCCTGCCCGGACACAGGCGTAAACCTCAAACAGCCCTGTTCGCCACGGGGTCGCGTGATCTTGACACGCAAAGGCAGACCTGAAGGAGCCAACCCTTGGACGAGATGCTACGGGAATACCTACCCATCCTTGTTTTTCTGGCCGTCGCCATTGGCCTCGGCCTGGTGCTGATTATGGCCGCCGTGATCCTGGCGGTGCGCAATCCGGATCCCGAAAAAGTCTCCGCCTATGAATGTGGGTTCAACGCCTTTGACGACGCGCGGATGAAATTCGACGTGCGGTTCTATCTGGTGTCGATCCTCTTCATCATCTTTGATCTGGAAATCGCCTTCCTCTTTCCCTGGGCCGTCGCCTTTCAGGACATCTCTATGACCGCTTTCTGGTCGATGATGGTGTTTCTCGGGGTTTTGACCATCGGGTTCGCCTATGAATGGAAAAAAGGAGCGCTGGAATGGCAGTAGCCGCCGGAGCCAACACCGCGGATTTCGACCGCGATGTCGCCACGCAGGATTTGAACCGCGAATTGCAGGACAAGGGTTTTCTGCTGACCTCAACAGAGGACATCATCAACTGGGCGCGCACCGGCTCGCTGCATTGGATGACCTTCGGGCTGGCCTGCTGTGCGGTCGAAATGATGCATACCGCCATGCCGCGCTATGACATGGAACGTTTCGGCACCGCCCCGCGCGCCTCGCCGCGCCAATCGGATCTGATGATCGTGGCCGGAACCCTGACCAACAAGATGGCGCCGGCCCTGCGCAAGGTTTACGATCAGATGCCCGAACCGCGTTATGTGATCTCCATGGGCTCCTGCGCCAATGGCGGCGGCTATTACCACTACAGCTATTCTGTGGTGCGCGGCTGTGATCGCATCGTGCCGGTGGACGTCTATGTGCCCGGCTGCCCGCCCACGGCAGAGGCGCTGCTCTATGGCATCATGCAACTGCAACGCAAAATTCGCCGCACCGGGACTATTGTGCGCTAAGGAAAGTCCTGTAAAATGAACAAGCCGAAGTTTAATTCCATTGGAGTTCAGTATCAAATACTTCGTAAAGGTGCTGAGCGGCCGGAGGATTGGGGCTCGTCTCATGGATTCGAGGTTGATAGCTTGGCGGACCTCGCTGGGCTACCAAACGTAGGTGATTTTGTGTCTCTGAACGCTCTGAAATCGAGCGAGGGTGGCGACAGTTATCATGGTAAGGTTAGGTCAAAGCTATTTCGCCAGTTCACGATAATGGATGAGAGTGGTTTGACCGCAGAGTTGGGTATTGGAGTTACCGTTGTGGTCGAAGAGACGGACGATGACTGGGGCAAGTTGATCAAGGAATGATTTGCTCAACTAGCATAATTGAGGAACTGGCGGATGTCTGATGCATTGAACGAACTGGGCGGTTATATCGAGGCCAAACGCACCGACTGCGTGCTGGCCTGGGATGTGAGCCAGGGCGAGTTGAACCTGGATGTGACCCCCTCCAACATCACCGGTCTGGTGGAGTTCCTCAAAACCGACCCGACCTGCCAGTTTTCCAGCCTCGTGGACATCACGGCCGTGGATTATGCGGGCCGCGCCAAACGTTTCGATGTGGTCTATCACTTCCTGTCGATGTATCAAAACCATCGTATCCGCCTGCGCGTCAGCATCCGCGAGGATCAGATGATGCCCTCGGTTGTCGCTGTGCACCCCTCCGCCAATTGGTTCGAGCGCGAAGTTTTCGACATGTTCGGCATCCTGTTTTCCGGCCACCCGGACCTGCGCCGTATCCTCACCGATTACGGCTTTCGCGGCTACCCGCTGCGCAAGGATTTCCCGACCACGGGCTATACCGAAGTGCGCTATGACGAAGCGCAAAAGCGCGTGATCTATGAGCCGGTGTCGCTGGTACAGGAATATCGCCAGTTCGATTTCATGTCCCCCTGGGAGGGCGCGGAATACATCCTGCCGGGCGATGAGAAGAAAACCGACAAGGCGGAGGCCAAGTAATGGGTGGTATCTGGTGGCTGATCCTATCCGCGGCGACGGCAATCCCGATGATCAAGCTGCTGCCGTTCTTTGGCATCAATAGATACTGGGCGGCGGCCTGCCTGATCCCACTGGGGACGATTGCCTTGTTGTGGTGGATGGGCCTGAAGCTGCAAGAATTGGAGAAAAGGTGATGTGGTTTGAGTTTTTTGGTGGACTTGGGACTTTCCTCGCTGGCGCATCGGCAGCGATGGCTGTCGTATTCTCCGAAATAAAAAAAATCCAAGAACTAGAATTTAGTCCGGTGCGCCTCTTTGAATCTAAACGATTTTGTGAGACGAAATGTGCAGAGAACTCACGGCGAGGATACTCCTAATGGACGGCACCAAAGGTTTCGACGACGCCCTCACTGGCGAGCAGAAAATCCGCAATTTCAACATCAACTTCGGGCCACAACACCCAGCGGCCCACGGTGTGCTGCGGCTGGTGTTGGAACTGGACGGCGAGGTTGTGGAGCGCTGTGATCCGCACATTGGTCTGCTGCACCGGGGCACCGAAAAGCTGATGGAAAGCCGGACCTACCTGCAAAACCTGCCTTATTTCGACCGGCTCGACTATGTCGCGCCGATGAATCAGGAACATGCCTGGTGTCTGGCCATTGAAAAACTGACCGGCGTGCAAGTCCCGCGCCGCGCCTCCCTGATCCGGGTGCTCTTCTGCGAAATTGGTCGCATCCTCAGCCACATCCTCAACGTTACCACACAGGCGATGGATGTGGGCGCGCTGACCCCACCGCTCTGGGGGTTTGAGGAACGCGAAAAGCTGATGATCTTCTATGAACGGGCGTGTGGCGCGCGCCTGCACGCGGCCTATTTCCGCCCCGGCGGCGTGCATCAGGACCTGCCCGAAGATTTGATCGACGACATCGACGCCTGGGCGCATGACTTCCCCCGCGTTTTGGCCGACATCGACGGGCTGCTGACAGAAAACCGCATATTTAAACAGCGCAACGCCGATATCGGCGTGGTCACCGAAGAGGACATTCTGGATTACGGTTTTTCCGGCGTGATGGTGCGCGGATCCGGCTTGGCCTGGGACCTGCGCCGCGCGCAACCCTATGAATGTTATGATGAGTTTGAGTTTCAGATTCCCGTTGGCAAGAACGGCGATTGTTATGATCGCTACCTCTGCCGCATGGAAGAGATGCGCCAGTCGGTCCATATCATTCACCAGGCCATCGAAAAACTACGCGCGCCCGAAGGGCAGGGCGACATTCTCGCACGTGGCAAGATCACCCCGCCCTCGCGCGCGGATATGAAGACTTCGATGGAGAGCCTGATCCACCATTTTAAACTCTATACCGAAGGTTTCCACGTCCCCGCAGGCGAAGTATATTGCCCGGTCGAGGCCCCCAAAGGCGAGTTCGGCGTATATCTCGTGGCGGACGGCACCAACAAACCCTACCGCGCCAAAATCCGCGCGCCGGGATTCCTGCACCTACAAGCGATGGACCACATGTCGCGTGGCCACCAACTGGCCGACGTCGCCGCCATCATCGGCACCATGGACGTGGTGTTCGGGGAGATTGATCGGTGACGCTTGACGAGGCCATTAAATTAGCTGAACAAACTTTGATCTTGGCTGCTCTGTTAGGCGTAGTTTGGTCTGCTGTTGGGTTCATAAAAGGCCAGAAAGAAGAAACCGAACGGCGTCAATCTGACCAACTTTCCAAGTGGCGCAAGATTGCTGTCCATCAACTCGTAGCAAATTCAGAACCATATCTTTCGGTTGCAGAAGTTATGAATAAATTACGCGCAAGATCTTTCGAAACTAGTTTAAATATTCGCAAAGAAGACCTTAGTGAGGATTCAGTACGTCAACTAATGATGGAAATGGTTCAAGCCGGTATTTTGGGTCAGGTATATCCAGACCGGTTTGGCATTGTTCAGTTGCCTCTTGATATAACAGTTGGTGCTGTGGCTGATAATATCCATGCGCGATACGCTGCGAAAAATGCTTTTCGTGAAATCTTTAAGCATCCCAAACGTTTTTCTAGTGAAGAATTGTACTCCGAACTGAAACCAACTCCTCCAATGGATTTGTCAGATTTTGTCCTTTCTCTTTTGAACCTCGAGAACCATGGCGCTGCTAAGCGCGGGCCAGATGGAAAATGGTTTCCAGTAACGCACAAGGAACAAGCTTAGTATGCTCCGCCGTCTTCACCCCGACCAACCCGATAGCTTCGCTTTCACGCCTGACAATCAGGCTTGGGCGGAAGGGCAGATCACAAAATACCCTGAGGGGCGTCAGGCCTCTGCGATCATTCCGCTGTTGTGGCGCGCGCAGGAGCAGGAGGGGTGGTTGTCCCGCCCGGCGATCGAGCATGTGGCGGCGATGCTGGGGTTGAGCTATATCCGGGCGCTGGAGGTGGCGACGTTTTATTTCATGTTCCAGTTGCAACCTGTTGGCGCGATTGCCCATATTCAGGTTTGCGGCACCACGTCCTGCATGATTTGTGGTGCAGAAGATCTGGTCGCCGTGTGCAAGGATAAGATCGCGGCGGAACCACACGCGCTGTCAGCGGATGGGAATTTCTCATGGGAAGAGGTCGAATGTCTCGGCTCCTGTTCCAACGCCCCGATGGCGCAGATCGGCAAGGATTATTACGAAGATCTGACCGCCGCGCGCATGGGTAAAATCATCGACGAATTGGCCGCCGGCAAGGTGCCGGTGCCGGGCCCGCAAAACGGGCGCTACGCCGCCGAACCGCTTAAGGGTCTGACATCGCTCACGGAATACGATAGTGGTAAGACGCAGTATAACGCCTCCGCGCAACTGGCGGTGGACGTCGGTGATACGGTCAAGCGGATTGACGGCACGGAAGTGCCGCTGTTGATGCCATGGCAGGGCAAAGCCGCCAATAAAAATGCCCCAAAGAAACCCGTGCCCAAAAAAGCACCCCAAAAAACCACGCCAAAACAACCGTCATCTGACGCGCGACCGGCTGCATTGTCTGATGCCGCGCGTGCCGAAGGGGCCGATGATCTGAAACGGATCAGCGGCGTGGGTCCGAAGTTGGAGGAAACCCTGAACAGCCTCGGGATCTGGCATTTTGATCAGGTTGCAGGGTTGACGCCAGAAGATATCGCCTGGGTCGATGAGCGCCTGCGCTTCAAGGGTCGGATAGAGCGGGATGACTGGGTCGGTCAGGCGCGCGCTTTGGCGGATGAGAATGACGCTTGAGTTTTTCGACTCTGCAAAATGCGTTAACTGTGTAAACTGACGCGGAATTAACCGGAAAGTGAGACAGAAATGTATAACGACAAGGGTTTGATCGGAATGGCGCTCGGCAGCTGGATAGTGGGTGCAGCTATTGGCGCGGTGGCGACGGTATTGTTGTGGGTCCTGGGGTCCTGGGGCTTCATGCAGGGCGTCTTCATGGGTGGCGTCATCGCGGTGGTGATGGGGCTCCTGATCTCCTGGATCATGACGCGGCCCTTGCCTGCACCCGGTGAAATCGCAGCGCAGATGAGCGCCGCTGACACGGCGGCCCCTGAGGCTGGGGAAACGCCAGCGTCTGCGGCCCCGGAAACGCCAAAACCTGCGGCGGTCCCGACACCTGTTGCATCCGCACCTGTCGCGGCCGAAGCGGCAAAACCGGCGCCCAAGAAAGCAGCACCTAAGAAGGCGGCTGCGCAAAAAGCCGCGCCCCAACCGGCCGCTGATGGTCGTCCAGCAGGCCTTTCGGACGGCGCGCGCGCGGGCGGTGCGGACGATCTGAAACTGATCGGCGGGGTGGGGCCCAAGCTTGAGGAAACCCTCAACAGCCTTGGAATATGGCACTTTGATCAGGTAGCGGGCCTGAAGAAAGAGGACATTGCCTGGGTTGATGAACGCCTGCGCTTCAAGGGTCGGATTGAGCGGGATGATTGGATCGGGCAAGCCAAGACCCTTGCGGCTGGTGGGGACACTGAGTTTTCAAAGAAAAAACGTAAAAGCTGAGAGAAGGGCGGGAAACCGCGATGAGTGCGCATAATTCACCGAGTAAACCGCAGGACGCGGTTTTGGCCGCCAGGGGGCGGCGCGTCAGCATGGTGATTGCGGGCACTATGGTGCTGTGGTTTTTGGCGATCTCGATTGGCCCGATGCTGGGCTTGCCCGGACGTTATGCATTTCTTTTTGATTTTGCGGCACTTGCAGGGCTCTTCTGGGCGCTGGTGGTGTCTTTACAAATACGGCGCGCACGGAAATCTCTGCGCGACAACGAGTAAAAGGGGAGCGTGATGCTTCAGGACAAGGACCGCATTTTTACCAATATCTACGGCATGCATGATCGCACGCTACAGGGCGCGCAGAAGCGTGGTCATTGGGACGGGACGGACGCGATCATCAAGAAGGGGCGCGATTGGATCGTGGACCAGATGAAGGCGTCGGGTCTGCGCGGGCGCGGCGGTGCGGGCTTTCCGACCGGTCTGAAATGGTCGTTCATGCCCAAGGAAAGCGACGGGCGACCGGCCTATCTGGTGGTGAACGCGGATGAATCTGAACCGGGCACCTGCAAAGATCGCGAGATCATGCGCCATGATCCGCATACGTTGGTCGAGGGCTGCCTGATCGCTTCTTTCGCGATGAATGCGCATGCTTGTTATATCTATATTCGTGGCGAATACATTCGCGAGAAGGAAGCGCTGCAGGCGGCCATCGACGAGGCCTATGACGCCGGGCTGGTGGGCAAAAACGCCGCCGGGTCGGGCTGGGATTTCGACATCTATCTGCACCACGGGGCGGGGGCCTATATTTGCGGTGAGGAAACTGCGCTTCTGGAAAGCCTAGAAGGCAAAAAGGGCATGCCTCGGATGAAGCCGCCGTTTCCTGCGGGTGCGGGTCTTTATGGTTGTCCGACCACGGTGAATAACGTGGAATCAATTGCCGTTGTGCCGACGATCCTGCGCCGTGGACCGGAATGGTTCGCGGGCTTTGGCCGCCCGAACAATGCGGGGACGAAACTCTTCGCGATTTCCGGGCATGTGAACAACCCCTGCGTGGTCGAAGAGGCGATGTCGATTTCGTTCGAGGAATTGATCGAGACCCATTGTGGCGGTATCCGTGGCGGCTGGGGCAATCTCAAGGCGGTGATCCCGGGTGGGTCGTCCGTGCCGATGATCCCCGGCGCGCAGATGAAAGACGCGATCATGGATTTCGATTACCTGCGCGAACAACGCTCCGGCCTCGGCACGGCGGCGGTGATCGTGATGGATAATTCGACGGATGTGATCAAGGCGATCTGGCGGCTCTCGAAGTTCTACAAGCATGAAAGCTGCGGGCAATGCACGCCCTGCCGCGAAGGCACCGGCTGGATGATGCGCGTGATGGACCGTCTGGTGACAGGCGAGGCGGAACCCGAAGAGATCGACATGCTGCTGGATGTGACCAAGCAGGTCGAGGGTCATACGATCTGCGCGCTTGGCGATGCGGCGGCCTGGCCAATCCAAGGGTTGATCCGCCATTTTCGGGATGAGATTGAAGACCGGATTAAGCACAAGCGGACAGGGCGCGTGAGTGCTGTGGCGGCGGAGTAGATCTGATGGAAGCTTTTCAAGCTTATTCCCATGCACTGGCATCATTGGCGCTTTGGGCGATATTGGTGCCGATCCTTGGCATGCAATCAACGCGGGGCCGTAGTGCTGAGAACCGATGTGCCTGTGGGAAACCCCATCGGAACTATGCTGACCCGGTTTATCGTTCCGAGCGGGCATTTATGAATGCGGTGGAAACGTCTGGTCCGTTCATTGCAGCGCTGATGGCTGCAATTTTGACCGGCGCTTCCCCGTTTTGGGTAAATCTTTTTGCTTCTGTCTTCATACTGGCACGTGTCGGTATGGCTGTCGCTCATATCAAAACAGAAAACCAAGCCCTGCGGTCGGCAGGGTTTGCGACTGGGCTGTTGTGCGTGCTCGCGCTGGCCGTTTTGGGCTTGGTGGCTGCGTTTTGAAACGGCCCGCTGGATACCACCTCGCCGAACTCAACGTCGGTCGCCTTGCGGCCCCCACTGATGATCCGCGTGTGGCGGAGTTCATGGAGAACCTTGACCGGATCAACGGGCTTGGCAAGCGTATGCCGGGGTTTGTGTGGATGATGGAAGGCTCGGGCGAGCCGGGCACGGGGAATACGGAAAACGCCATTGATGGTGATCCGCTTTATGTCTCCAACCTGACCGTCTGGGAGAGCGTCGAGACGCTGGAGAAATTCGTCTGGGGCACTGTGCACAAGCAGTTTTACGCGCGCCGCCAGGAATGGTTCGAAGTGCTCGGAGAGATGCATTTCGTGATGTGGTGGGTGCCGGAAGGCTATGAGCCGACGCTGGAGGAGGCCCTGGCGCGGCTGGAGCATCTGAAAACCCACGGGGACAGTGATCACGCCTTTGGCTGGTCGTATTTGAATGAAGCAAGCCAGTGGCGCGACAACCGTTGCGCCCCGGTTGTAGCGGAGTAGGCGCATGAGAGCGGGTATTGGCATAATGATGGTGGGCTGCGTGCTGGCCGCTTGCAGCAATGAGGCGGAGAAGATCAGTTTTGACGGGCAGTTTTACCGCACCGACCTTGATCAGTTGGACGCGCGCCATGAGTTCCGCGTGACGGCCTCGCCGGTATCGCGCTCGCTGCTGGGGGCCAAGGAGGCCGCGCGTTATGAGGCGACGGTGTTTTGCGTCAATGAATACGGCTCCTCTGCGATCAAATGGGTCGTTGGGCCGGATGACCCCGATGAGGCCATGCCCATCAGTAATGATACTTTGACCCTGCAGGGAGCCTGCCCACAGTGACCAAAGTCGTTTCGCATTTGATCCGGGCCCGCGCGCTGTGGGACATTGCATGTCGCCAGAAATGTGTTGGCGCTCAGAACCGGGGTATCTGGTTGCGCAGGAGGGCGTGGTAATGCGCGACAGGGTGATTGCACTTTGTCTGGCCGGGGTCTTATCGGCGAGCGGGGCGGGTGCGGATATCGCACCGCTCAGAGACGTGAAGTCGATTGACGATGGGTTGTTCGTGATCGGTCTCGCGGATCAGATCCGCAAGAACTGTCCGGTGATATCTCCGCGTGTCTTCAAGGCGTTGGGGGCTTTGCAGGATCTGAACAATCAGGCCATGGCGATGGGCTATACAAAGGCCGAGATCGACGCACATGTGGAATCGGACGTTGAAAAAGACCGCTTGCGTGCGCGCGCACGCACGTACATGGCACAGCAGGGGCTGGAACCGGATGAAGCGGGCTATTGCGCGCTTGGCAAATCCGAGATCGAACGCAACAGCAAGATCGGCACCTTGCTGCGCCAGAAATAACAGAGCGCCTGCGGGCGCGAGATGAAATGAACATGCGTCTGCGGGCGATATGATAGATAAAGGCAAATGATATGAGCGACTTACGCAAAGTCATTATCGATGGTCATGAAGTCGAAGTCGACGGTGCCATGACCCTGATCCAGGCCTGTGAAGAGGCGGGCATCGAGATCCCGCGCTTTTGCTATCACGAACGGCTGACCATAGCGGGCAATTGCCGCATGTGTCTGGTCGAAGTGGTGGGCGGGCCGCCGAAACCTGCGGCCTCCTGTGCGATGCAGGTTCGGGATTTGCGCCCCGGTCCCGAAGGCCAGCCGCCTGTGGTGAAAACCAATTCACCGATGGTCAAGAAGGCCCGCGAGGGGGTCATGGAATTCCTGCTGATCAATCACCCGCTGGATTGCCCGATTTGCGATCAGGGCGGGGAATGCGATTTGCAGGATCAGGCGATGGCTTACGGCGTAGATTTTTCGCGCTATCGCGAGCCCAAACGGGCGACCGAGGACCTTGATCTGGGACCCTTGGTCGAGACGCATATGACGCGCTGCATTTCCTGCACGCGCTGTGTGCGGTTTACCACCGAAGTCGCCGGCATTCATCAAATGGGCCAGACGGGGCGCGGTGAAGATGCCGAAATTACCTCCTATTTGGGCGAAACGCTGAATTCGAATCTCCAGGGCAATATCATTGATTTATGTCCGGTTGGTGCCTTGGTTTCAAAGCCTTACGCTTTTACCGCGCGCCCTTGGGAGTTGAGCAAGACCGAGAGCGTTGATGTGATGGATGCGCTTGGTGCCAATATCCGGGTCGATACCAAGGGACGCGAAGTCATGCGATTCCTGCCGCGCAATCATGACGGTGTGAATGAGGAATGGATTTCGGACAAGACGCGTTTCGTCTGGGACGGGCTGCGCCGGCAGCGGCTGGACAAACCCTATATCCGCGAGAACGGCAAGCTGCGTGTGGCCACATGGCCGGAGGCGCTGGATGCGGCGGCACAAGCAATGGCGGGCAGAAAGCTGGCCGGGCTTGTGGGCGATCTGGTGCCGGTCGAGGCCGCCTTTGCGCTCAAGCAGTTGATCGAGGGGCAGGGCGGTGTCGTCGAGTGTCGCACGGATGGGGCGAAATTGCCCATCGGCAATCGTGGCGCTTATGTCGGCACGGCGGCGATTGAGGATATCGACACGGCCCATGCCATAATGTTGATCGGCACCAACCCGGCGGTGGAATCCCCGGTGCTGAACGCGCGTATTCGCAAGGCCTGGACCAAGGGCGCGAATGTGACGCTGGTCGGAGAAGCCGTTGATCTGACGTATGAATACCACCACGCGGGAACGGATCGCGCCGCTTTGAGCACGCTGCTCGGGGAGGATTATTCCGAGGCTCTGGACAAAGAGACGATTGTGGTCGTGGGCATGGGCGCGCTGCGTGAAGCCGATGGGGCGGCGGTTCTGGGCGAAGCCATGGCGCTGGCGAGCAAGACGGGTTCTAAATTCATGGTGCTGCACACGGCGGCGGCGCGGGTCGGCGCGATGGATATCGGGGCCTGCACGCCGGAGGGGATGGACGCCCTTGGCGCGGCGGAGGTGATTTATAACCTCGGTGCCGATGAGATCGACATCGCGGCGGGTCCGACGGTGATTTATCAGGGCTCGCACGGCGACCGGGGCGCGCATCGCGCTGATATTATCCTGCCGGGGGCGGCCTATACCGAGGAGCCGGGGCTATTTGTGAACACCGAAGGGCGCCCGCAACTGGCTTTCCGCGCCGGATTCGCGCCGGGAGAGGCCAAGGAAAACTGGGCAATTCTGCGTGCTTTATCCGCTCAGATGGGCACGCAACTGCCCTATGACAGCATCGTGGCGCTGCGCCAGGCGCTGGTCAAGGACGTGCCGCATTTGGGCAAGATCGATGACGTCGCCGAGAATACCTGGCAACCGCTGGAACAGGGCGCGCTCGGTGATGCCACCTTCCGTTCCGCAGTCACGGATTTTTACCTGACAAACCCGATCGCGCGCGCCAGCCAGCTGATGGCGGAGCTGAGCGCCAACGCGAAGGCGCGCCAGCAGGAGGCTATTGCGGCGGAATGATACGCTTGAGATCAAAAACGTTATTTGGTCTAGCCGCTGTGCTGGTCTCATTGGCCGGCTGTGCCAGCCAGATTATGCAGGGCTATGTTGGCAAATCAATAACCGAACCGATGTTGGATTACGGTAAGCCCACCGGCGTGTTCGATTTGCCGGATGGAACACGGGCATTTCAGTGGAATATTACGGAATCTGGCGTCATTCCGATCACAAACCCGACGACATCCAATATTTATGGCTCCGGTGGCTGGGCAACCGTTACCAGCACTTCGACAAGCTATCAGCCCTATTCGCAAGAATGCGTTTACACGCTTGTTGCGAAACCGGGTGGCGAAGACTGGACCGTGACAGGGTTTCGCAAACCAAGGCTTGCTTGCGAATGAAGCCCTTCGCTTTCATATCGCCCTTGGCGCTTGTGGCCTGCGCGCCGCTCGTGCCGACTGCGGAGGATTTCATCCCTGAATACCTCGGGGTCGAGACCCGTTTGCTGGATGGTGATCTGGTGCAATTCAACGTGGCCATGACCAAGGCGCTGTCCGAAAAGGACGTGCGCCGCTACGCGGAATGTGCCGCCGCGCAATATACGCTGATCCGGGGTTACGGATTCGCAAGACATTTGCGTACAAATGTGACCAAAGAGGGTGGCGTGTGGGCGGCAGATGCTGTTTACACCATCTCGCCAACCCTGCCTGATGGGGTTGCCACGATTGACGCCGAAGTCACCGTGACAGCTTGTCAGGAAACTGGAATACCGACGGTGTGAGGACCTATGGCTGATTTCTTTACCACTCCTGGCGGCATCGCCGTTCTGATCCTGGCACAGGTGCTGGCGGTTGTGGCCTTCGTCATGATATCGCTGCTGTTTCTGGTTTACGGCGACCGCAAAATCTGGGCCGCTGTGCAGATGCGGCGCGGGCCGAACGTGGTGGGCACCTTTGGCTTGCTGCAAACGGTAGCGGATGCGTTGAAATACGTGGTCAAGGAAGTCGTGGTGCCTGCGGGGGCCGACAAGACCGTCTTCATGCTCGCGCCCATGGCGTCTTTTGTGCTGGCGCTGCTGGCCTGGTCGGTCATTCCGTTCAACGAAACATGGGTGTTGAGCAATATCAACGTCGCCATCCTGTTTGTTTTCGCGATCTCCTCGCTCGAGGTTTACGGCGTGATCATGGGCGGCTGGGCGTCGAACTCCAAATACGCCTTCCTCGGCTCGCTGCGCTCTGCGGCACAGATGATCTCCTATGAGGTCTCGCTGGGGTTGATCATCATCGGTGTGATCATCTCGACCGGATCAATGAATTTCGGCGGCATTGTGGCGGCGCAGGACGGGGCCTATGGGTTTTTCTCCTGGTACTGGCTGCCGCATTTTCCGATGGTTTTTCTGTTCTTTATCAGCTGTTTGGCGGAAACTAACCGACCCCCGTTTGATCTGCCCGAAGCGGAATCGGAACTCGTCGCGGGCTATCAGGTGGAATACTCCTCCACGCCCTTCCTGTTGTTCATGGCCGGTGAGTACATCGCGATTTTCCTGATGTGCGCGCTGACCACGCTGCTGTTTTTTGGCGGCTGGCTCTCCCCGATCCCCGGCCTGCCGGATGGGGCGCTATGGATGGTCGCTAAGATGGCGTTCTTCTTCTTCCTCTTCGCGATGGTCAAGGCGATCACGCCACGCTACCGCTATGACCAATTGATGCGTTTGGGCTGGAAGGTCTTCCTGCCCTTCTCGCTGGTCTGGGTGGTTTTCGTGGCTTTTGCCGCAAAATTTGATTGGTTCTGGGGGGCTTATGCCCGCTGGACCGTAGGAGGCTGATGTGAAGAGGGAAAATTTTACGTTTAATTTGACCGATGATGAGCATGTTACTGATTTGGCTCAGTCGCTAGCGTGGCATTTGCCAAGCTTGGCCTCCAGCGTCGACGACATTGATGAGAGCGTTGTCAGGCAAGCAATTGAAGGTGTCGTTAGCGACATCTACAGGGAGGCAAAGAAACAATGACACAGATCGACTATACCCGCGCCGCGAAATACTTCCTGTTGCAGGATTTCTGGGTCGGCATGAAACTGGGCCTCAAGTATTTCTTCGCGCCCAAGGCGACGCTGAATTACCCGCATGAAAAAGGCCCGCTTTCCCCGCGTTTCCGCGGCGAACACGCACTCAGACGCTATCCAAATGGCGAGGAACGCTGCATTGCCTGCAAGCTCTGCGAAGCGATTTGTCCCGCTCAGGCGATTACCATTGACGCCGAACCGCGCGATGACGGTAGTCGGCGCACCACGCGCTATGACATCGACATGACCAAATGCATCTATTGCGGTTTCTGTCAGGAAGCCTGCCCGGTGGATGCCATTGTTGAAGGTCCCAATTTTGAGTTCGCCACCGAAACCCGCGAAGAGCTTTATTACGACAAGGACAAACTGCTGGCCAATGGCGAGCGGTGGGAAGCCGAAATTGCCCGTAACCTCGAACTGGATGCACCCTACCGATGAGCGATCCAAAGAACCCATTTGAGGGCGCAAACCCTTTTTCCGCGATGATGGAGCAGGCGCAGGAGATGGCGAAAAGCTATCCCGCGATGGAGGCGTTCACCCCCAAAGGTTTCGAAAAAATGATGGGCACGATGCCCAAAGACATGATGGAAATGATGTTCGGCAATACGCTGAACGAGGGTGCGTTGGATGCCCGCACCCGCATGTTATTGACGCTCGCGGGGCTCACCATGCAGGGCGCGCAGAACGATATGGCGTTTCGCCAGGCCGTGCGTCACGCCGTTGAGGCCGGCGCCACACAGCAGCATATTGTCGAGACCATCGGGCAGATGTCGATGTTTGCAGGGCTGCCCGCCATGACCCGCGCGCTGGAACTGGCACAGCAGGTATTGGACGAAGAGAAGGACGCGACATGACGGTTTTTGCCTTTTACCTATTCGCCATCAGCGTCATCGCAGGCGGGCTGTTCACGGTCATCAGCCGCAATCCGGTGCATTCGGTGCTCTGGCTGATCCTTGCGTTTTTGTCTGCGGCGGGGCTCTTCGTGCTGCTGGGCGCGGAATTTGTCGCGATGCTTCTGATCATCGTCTATGTGGGCGCGGTCGCGGTGCTGTTCCTCTTTGTGGTGATGATGCTGGACGTGGATTTTGCCGAGCTGAAGGCGGAGATGGCGAAATACATGCCGCTGGCGCTGCTCATTGGCCTGGTGATCCTGATGCAATTTGTGATGGCTTTCGGGGCCTGGGAAAGCAATGCCGCCGCTGAAGGGTTGCGCGCGCAGGTTGCCCCCGTGGATCGCCATAACACCGAAGCTTTGGGGATGATTCTTTATGATCAGTATTTCCTGCTGTTCCAGCTGTCCGGCCTGATCCTGCTGGTCGCGATGATCGGGGCGATTGTACTGACCCTGCGCCACCGCTCGGATGTGAAACGTCAGGACGTGGTGGCCCAGATGATGCGCGACCCGGCCGTCGCGATGGAATTGAAAGACGTAAAACCGGGGCAGGGGCTATAGTTGTGCTACATCAACCCGACGCGGTTAAAGATGCTTGGGATAGATTTTTGGCGTGTGCTAACGGAAAAAATCTGCACCCAAAGGATTTGGACAGGCTAGCGGAAGTGAAGCGTTTGGCCAGAAGTTACAGCTATCACTGGGATACAGCACGACTCAGAGAAGACCTTGAGGGCGCGAGTTTCTCACGCCGACAAATAGAGCAGGTCGCGGGAGAATTACTATCATGATCGGACTTGAACATTACCTGACAGTGGCGGCGACGCTTTTTGTCATTGGCATCTTCGGGCTGTTTCTCAACCGCAAGAACATCATCATTCTGTTGATGAGCATTGAACTGATGCTGCTCGCGGTGAACATTAATCTGGTCGCCTTCTCCAGCTTCCTCGGTGATCTCGTGGGGCAGGTGTTCACGCTCTTTGTTCTTACGGTTGCTGCGGCGGAGGCGGCAATTGGTCTGGCCATTCTGGTCTGTTTCTTCCGCAACCGCGGCACCATCGCCGTGGAAGACGTCAACGTGATGAAGGGCTGAGATCATGGAAACCATCATCCTCTTTGCCCCGCTCCTTGGCGCGCTTCTGTGCGGTTTCGGCTGGAAAGTCTTCGGTGAGGCGGCGGCCATGTGGATCGCTACGGCGCTGCTGTTTGTTTCCGCGATCTTGTCCTGGGTCGTGTTCCTGAGCTTTGACGGCACAACCGAGCAAATCCAGATTTTGCGGTTCATTGAAAGCGGGACGCTCTCAACGGATTGGGCGATCCGCATGGACCGGCTCACCGCGATCATGCTGGTGGTGATCACGACGGTCTCCAGCCTCGTACACCTTTATTCCTTTGGCTACATGGACAAGGACCCGCAGTGGAAAGAGGGCGAAACCTATAAGCCGCGCTTCTTTGCTTACCTCTCCTTCTTCACCTTCGCGATGCTAATGCTGGTCACAGCCGACAACCTTGTGCAGATGTTCTTTGGCTGGGAGGGCGTGGGCGTCGCCTCCTACTTGCTGATCGGGTTTTATTACCGCAAACCTTCCGCCAATGCGGCTGCGATCAAGGCCTTTGTGGTCAACCGCGTGGGCGATTTCGGCTTTGCGCTGGGAATTTTTGCGCTGTTTTTCCTCACTGACAGCATCAATTTTGATGATGTCTTTGCCGCAGCACCTGACCTGGCTGAAACGCAACTGACGTTCCTGTGGGGCGAATGGAATGCGGCCAATCTGATCGCCATGCTGCTGTTTATCGGCGCGATGGGGAAATCGGCACAATTGCTGCTGCACACCTGGCTGCCCGATGCGATGGAAGGGCCGACGCCGGTTTCCGCGCTGATCCACGCCGCGACCATGGTGACGGCGGGTGTTTTCCTGGTCTGCCGCATGTCCCCGATAATGGAGTTCGCGCCCGAAGCCATGGCCTTTGTGACCGTCATCGGTGCGACAACGGCGTTTTTTGCCGCCACCGTCGGTCTGGTGCAGACCGACATCAAACGCGTGATCGCCTATTCGACCTGCTCGCAGCTGGGCTACATGTTCGTTGCCGCAGGCGTTGGCATGTATTCCGCCGCCATGTTCCACCTCTTCACCCATGCATTCTTCAAGGCGATGTTGTTCCTCGGTGCGGGCTCTGTGATCCACGCGATGCACCACGAGCAGGACATGATGAACTACGGCGGGCTGCGCAAGAAAATTCCCTATACCTTTGCCGCCATGATGATTGGGACGCTGGCTATTACCGGCTTGGGTATTCCGGTCTGGATCTTCACGCTGGGCGATATTCCCATCGGTTTCGCCGGGTTCCAATCCAAGGATGCGATTGTGGAAAGCGCCTATGCCGCTGGAACGATGTATGGCTTCTGGGCGCTGGTGATTGCGGCGCTGTTTACCAGTTTCTACTCCTGGCGGCTGATGTTCCTGACCTTTTATGGCAAGCCGCGTGGCGACAAACACACCCATGATCACGCGCATGAAAGCCCCATGACGATGATCCTGCCCTTGGGCGTTCTGGCGCTTGGTGCGATTTTCGCGGGTATGGTGTGGTACGGCTCCTTTTTTGGTCACACCGATAAAGTCGCCAAATTCTACGGCATCCCCTACGCCGAAGCGGGCGCGCATGGCGAAGAGACCACCGCAGCAGAAGACAGCCACGGCGAGGCCAAGGAAGGCGAACACCATTACGCCTTTGCCGGGCAACCGGGAGAGGGTGGTATATATATGGCCCCCGACAATACCTTGCTCGATGATGCGCATAAGGTGCCTTATTGGGTGAAAACCTCGCCTTTTGCCGCAATGTTGATTGGTTTCCTGACCGCCTATTGGTTCTACATCAAGAACCCTTCCTTGCCGGGTCGATTGGCACAAAACCAGCGTCCGCTCTATCTGTTCCTCAAGAACAAATGGTACTTTGACGAACTTTATGACGTAATCTTTGTCGGGCCGGCCAAATGGATCGGGCGAATGCTGTGGAAGCGTGGCGACGGCGATGTGATTGACGGCGGATTGAACGGCGTCGCGATGGGGATCATCCCGTTCTTCACCCGGCTCGCGGGGCGCGCGCAATCCGGCTACATCTTCACCTATGCCTTTGCCATGGTAATCGGCATTGCCGTGCTCGTGACCTGGATGACGATGAGCGGGGGGGCAAACTGATGGACAACCTTCTGTCGATTGTGACCTTCATCCCCGCGATGGCGGCCTTGATCCTTGCGGTTTTCCTGCGTGGAAATGATGAGGCGGCCAACCGCAACGCCAAATGGCTGGCGCTGGCGGCGACTTCCATGACCTTCCTCGTGTCGCTGTTCATCCTGGCCGGGTTTGACCCCAATGATACGGGTTTCCAGTTTGTGGAACAGGCACCTTGGCTCTTGGGCCTGCAATACAAGATGGGCGTGGACGGTATTTCCGTGCTCTTCGTCATGCTGACGACCTTCATGATGCCACTGGTGATCGCGGCCTCCTGGAACGTGGAAAAGCGGGTCAAGGAATATATGATCGCCTTCCTGCTGCTGGAAACGCTGATGCTTGGCGTGTTCATGGCGCTCGATCTGGTGCTGTTCTATCTATTCTTTGAGGCCGGTCTGATCCCGATGTTCCTGATCATCGGGATATGGGGCGGGGCGAACCGCATCTATGCGAGCTTCAAATTCTTCCTCTACACTTTCCTCGGCTCGGTGCTGATGCTGGTGGCAATGGTGGGCATGTTCTCCGACGCGGGCACCACGGATATCGAAGTGCTGCTGAACCACCAATTCGCCTTTGAGACCTTCTCCATCGCGGGCGTGACCGTCGTGGGCGGCTTGCAAACCCTGATGTTCCTGGCCTTTTTCGCCAGCTTCGCGGTCAAAATGCCGATGTGGCCGGTGCATACATGGCTGCCCGATGCCCACGTGCAGGCCCCGACCGCGGGGTCGGTCGTGCTGGCCGCGATCTTGCTGAAATTGGGGGGTTACGGCTTCATCCGCTTTTCCCTGCCGATGTTCCCGGTGGCGGCGGAAATCTGGTCGCCGATGATCCTGTGGCTCTCCGCGATTGCGATTGTCTATACCTCGCTGGTGGCGCTGGTGCAGGAAGATATGAAAAAACTCATCGCCTATTCCTCCGTCGCCCACATGGGCTTTGTGACCATGGGCATTTTTGCCGCCAATCAACAGGGTCTGGACGGCGCGATTTTCCAGATGATCAGCCACGGGTTCATTTCCGGCGCGCTCTTCCTCTGCGTCGGCGTGATTTATGACCGGATGCACACCCGCGATATTGACGCCTACGGGGGCCTCGTGAACCGGATGCCGGCCTATGCGCTGATCTTCATGCTGTTTACCATGGCCAATGTCGGTCTGCCGGGCACCTCAGGGTTTGTCGGCGAATTCCTGACGCTGATGGCGGTTTTCCAGGTCAACACATGGGTGGCGGCTGTGGCAACGACGGGCGTGATCTTCTCTGCGGCCTACGCGCTCTGGCTCTATCGCCGGGTGGTCATGGGCGATTTGATCAAGGAAAGCCTGCGCTCGATCACCGACATGACCCCGCGCGAGCGCTGGATATTTGCGCCGCTCGTGGTAATGACGTTGTTGCTTGGCGTTTATCCGGCGCTGGTTCTGGACATCACCGGACCCGCCGTTGCGGCGCTGGTCGGGAATTACGATACGGCGCTGGCCGCGGCTGAGGCCGCCTCCCAGTTGGCTGCGAATTAAAGGACGTAACACTATGGTATCCGCTGATTTGACACTCGTGCTGCCGGAGATCCTGTTGGCGGTTTACGCCATGGTGATGCTGCTGGTCGCTGTTTACACGTCAAAGGACGGGCTGGCCTCGACCATTTTGTGGATGACGGCGGCGGTCATGGCAGCCCTTGGCGTTTGGATCATGACAACGGGCGAGGGTGCGGCAACCGCCTTCAACGGCATGCTGATGCTGGACGGTTTCGCGCGCTTTGCCAAGGTCACGATCCTGCTCTCGGCGGCCGCCGTACTGATCATGTCCGAAGGCTATATGAAATCGCGCGGCCTGCTGCGGTTCGAATATCCCTTGCTGGTTGCGCTCAGCGTGGTTGGCATGATGGTCATGGTCTCGGCCAATGACCTGATGGCGCTTTATATGGGGCTGGAACTGCAATCTCTGGCGCTTTATGTGGTCGCCTCTTTGCGCCGCGATTCGGTGAAGTCGACCGAAGCGGGCCTGAAATATTTTGTGCTTGGTGCTTTATCCTCCGGTCTGCTGCTTTACGGTGCCTCGCTGGTTTACGGATACGCAGGCACAACGCTCTTCTCCGGCATTATCGAAACTGCGCAGCATGGGGATGTCTCGCTCGGCCTGCTCTTCGGTCTGGTTTTCCTGATCTCGGGCATGGCCTTCAAGGTCTCCGCCGTGCCGTTTCACATGTGGACACCGGACGTCTATGAGGGCTCGCCGACCCCGGTGACTGCCTTCTTCGCCACGGCCCCAAAGGTCGCGGCCATGGGGCTTTTCGCCCGCGTTCTGCATGACGCTTTCGGCAATGCGATCCAGGATTGGAGCCAGATCGTGGCGCTCCTGTCGGTGCTGTCGATGTTCCTTGGCGCGGTTGCAGCCATCGGCCAGACCAACATCAAACGTCTGATGGCGTTTTCGTCCATCGCTCATATGGGCTATGCGCTCATGGGGCTGGCCGCCGGTACCATGCTCGGCGTGCAGGCGATGCTGATCTATATGGCGATCTATGTAACCATGAATGTCGGGACATTTGCGTTCATTTTGATGATGGAAAAAGACGGTCAGCCCGTTACGGATATCGCGGCGCTGAACAATTACGCCAAACGTGAGCCGGGCAAAGCGCTGGCCATGCTGGTGCTGCTCTTCAGCCTCGCGGGTGTGCCGCCAATGCTCGGCTTTTTCGGCAAGTTCTACGTGCTGCGCGCCGCCTATGAGGCCAATCTGGCCTGGCTCGCAATTGCAGGCGTGATCGCCTCGGTGATCGGTGCCTATTATTACCTGCGTATCGTATTCTACATGTATTTCGGCGACGAAAGCCAAGAGGGCCTAGATGCGGGTGGCAACACCACCGTGCTTTGGGGCTTCCTGATGGCATCGGCGGCAATCATGATGCTGGGCATCGTCAATATGTTCGGCGTGGAAAGCGCGGCGGCGGCGGCGGCGGCCACGTTGGTCAACTGATCGGCGTGTTTCACGGTCTTCGTGACGGGATTGGTACGCGTTGATGAGCACAGACTGGCCCGCTGGATATGGGCGCATCATCCGTGATAGCGTACGGTCTACGCTGGATGAAGCCCTGCTGCTGGCGCCGGAAACACCCGGTGCGTTCTGGGTTCTTGCACATCACCAAACCTCAGCACGTGGACGGCGTGGTCGTCCCTGGTCCATGCCGAAGGGCAATTTTGCTGCAACGCTTTTGCTGCGCCCGGATGAGCCTCCCGGTGTTGCGGCGCTGCGTTCTTTTGTGATGTCGCTGGCGCTTTTTCGCACGCTTGCCGATGTAACAGCGATGCCAGAGAATTTTGCAATGAAGTGGCCGAATGATGTGCTGCTTGAGGGGGGTAAACTCGCCGGTATCCTGCTGGAAAGCACGGGTCAGCGCGGGCGTATTGGTCCGCTTGCCATTGGGGTCGGGGTCAACCTGCGAGCGGCACCGTCAGCCCATGAGGTGGAGGAGGGGGCGTTAACCCCCGTTTCCCTGATGGATCGGACCGGCATCACGATTACCCCCGAGGCGTTCCTGGATATATTGGCTGCCCACTATGCCGGGCTTGAAACGCAGTTCACGCAATATGGTTTCGCCCCGATCAGAACCGCCTGGCTTGCCCATGCCGCCCGTCTAGGCACAAAGATCACCGCCCGCACCGGGCGCGCCGAAATGACAGGTATCTTTGAAGATGTAGACACGGATGGTAATCTGATGCTGCGCGAGGCTGCGGGTCTGCGCAGAATCGCGGCGGCGGATGTGTTTTTTACCCCATGAAGGAGGGTGGCCATGCTCTTGGCGATTGACTGCGGAAACACAAATACCGTCTTTGCGATTTGGGACGGGGAACAATTTCTGGCCTCCTGGCGCACCGCGACGGAGTGGCAGCGCACGGCGGATCAGTATTACGTCTGGCTGTCGACCCTGATGAAACTGCAAGGCATCGACGCGCAGATCACCGATATGATCGTGTCCTCGACGGTGCCACGGGTGGTGTTCAACCTGCGCGTTTTGGGGGATCGGTATTTCAATACACGCCCTCTTGTCGTGGGCAAACCCGATTGCCTGTTGCCCGTAGACGTGCGCGTGGACCAGGGCACCGCCGTTGGGCCGGACCGGTTGGTTAATACGGTGGCGGGATATGATCTTTACGGCGGCGATCTGATCATGGTGGATTTTGGGACGGCCACAACATTCGATGTGGTGGACAGTGACGGGGCTTATATCGGCGGGGTGATCGCGCCGGGTGTGAACCTGAGCCTTGAGGCCTTGCATCAGGCCGCCGCCGCCTTACCGCATGTGGATATTACCAAACCACAGGCGGTTATTGGCACCAATACGGTTGCCTGCATGCAGTCGGGTGTTTTTTGGGGTTATGTCGGGCTCGTGCGTGAGATATGTGCCCGTATCAAGGCAGAGCGTGATCGAGAGATGCGCGTGATATCAACGGGGGGGCTGGCCCCGCTTTTCCAGCAGTCCGAAAAGCTGTTCGACGCTTTTGAGGATGATTTGACAACGCACGGTCTGACCGTGATTCATAAATACAACAAGGATAACGCTTAATCTTATGAGCAATGAACGATTGATTTACCTCGCGCTGGGGGGCGCGGGTGAAATAGGCATGAATGCTTATGTCTATGGGTATGGTCGGCCGGGCAAGGAACGCCTGATCGTGGTGGACCTTGGTGTGGCTTTTCCGGATATGGACACAAGCCCCGGGGTTGACCTGATCTTTGCCGACATCTCATGGTTGGTGGAACGGCGCGACAGGATCGAGGCGATTTTCATCACCCACGCGCATGAAGACCACGTCGGTGCCGTCGCCCATACCTATGAGAAGCTGAAAGCGCCGATCTATGCGCGCAAATTCACTGCCAATATCGCACTGCGCAAGATGCAGGAACATGGCCATCCCAATGATGCGGTGACGGTTGTGTTGCCCTGGCCTCAGACCGTAAAGGCCGGGCCGTTTACGGTGGGTTTCCTGCCGATGTCGCATTCGATCCCGGAAAGCTCCGCGATGATCATCGACAGCCCCGAGGGCCGCGTGATCCATTCGGGCGATTTCAAGCTGGATGAAACCCCACTTGTGGGCGAACCCTTTGATCCTGACGTCTGGGCCGAGGTCAGCAAGGATGGCGTCAAAGCGCTGATCTGTGACAGTACAAATGTGTTTTCGCCCAATCCGGGCCGCTCGGAGGCAACGCTGGGTCCCGACATCACCAACCTGGTGCAGAGCGCCAAGGGTATGGTGGTTGCGACCACATTTGCCTCCAACGTCGCACGGGTCAAAACCCTCGCCGAGGCCGGTGTGCGCGCGGGCCGCTCCATCGTCTTGATGGGCCGTGCGATGAAGCGCATGGTTGAGGCCGGGGTGGAAACGGGCATATTGACCGATTTCCCCTCCACTGTGCCACCGGAGGATGCAAAATCCATTCCGCGTGAAAACCTGATGCTGCTGGTGACGGGTTCTCAGGGTGAACGGCGGGCGGCTTCGGCGCAGCTGGCGCGCGGGAAATATCAAGGGATGGAGATGAAGGAGGGGGATCTGTTCCTGTTTTCCTCCAAGACTATTCCCGGTAATGAAAAGGGCGTCATTCGCATCATCAATGCGTTTTCCGAATTGGGCGTGGATGTGGTGGATGACAGCACGGGGCTTTATCACGTGTCGGGCCATGCGAACCGGCCTGATCTGGAGCGGCTGGCATCCATCGTCAAACCACAGGTTTTGATCCCGATGCACGGCGAACACCGACATCTGCGTGAGCACGTTAAAATCGCCAATGGCAATGGGATGACGGGTGTTTTGGCGGTCAACGGCATGATGGTGGATCTGTCGGGCAACCAGCCGACGATTGCGGAATATATCGAAACCGGGCGGACCTATATCGACGGATCGGTGCAGATTGGTGCAATGGATGGCGTGGTGCGCGACCGGATCCGTATGGCGTTGAACGGCCATGTTGTGGTCACCGTGATCCTGGATGATGCGGATGAGCCTTTGGGTGACCCCTGGTGTGAAATCAAAGGCTTGCCTGAAACCGGAACCAGCCGCACGTCTTTGGTGGAGGTGATGGAAGCGGACCTTGGTCAGTGGCTAGGTCGGGCGGGGGCCAAGATTCTGCGTGATGATGACAAGTTGAACGAGGGTCTGAAACGGGTCGTGCGTCAGAGCGCGTTTGACGAGATCGGGCGTAAGCCGGAAGTCACGATCGTGGTCAGCCGGTTGAGTTAGACCGGTTTGCGGTGTTGCGGCGCGGGGAAGGTGGCCTGAAAGCCCACCTTACGGGCACGCACCGCGCCTGACGCGGTTTCCGCCACGACACGAAATTTTTGCCCGTTGATCATCGAATTGTTCGGGTAGCCAGGCCAAAGCGGGTCTTGTTTCGCGTTCGCCCAAGGAGAACGGGGCGCAGATCAATGCGCCGCGCTGCGTTCCTTGAAGCTGAGCCCAATAAATTCGGGGGTGTGATCGCCCAGGCCGACGATCTTGTTGCCGCCGCGATCGTTGTCAGAAGATCGGCCCCGACCAGAGGATCGGCTGCGATTGTTGCGTTTTGGCTCTTCCGCCACGGGTTCGGGTGCCGGCGGTGTGCTTTCCGCCACCTGTTGTTCTGTGGGTTTGGACACTTGCTCCTCAACCTGGGCCGCCTTGGGTGCATCGTCTTTCTTGCGGATGCGCGACCGCGTGCGTTTGGGTTTTTCCTCCGGAGTTTCGGCGGGGGCCTCGGCCTCTTGAGTCCCTTGCGCGACCGGATTGTCGAGACGCGGGATTTCCCGCTGCACCAGACGTTCAATATCCACCAGGTTCTTTTCGTCGCGCGGAATGCAAATCATGATCGCTTTGCCATCCCGACCCGCACGCCCCGTGCGCCCGATCCGGTGGACATAATCCTCTGCATGGCTTGGCACGTCAAAGTTGAACACATGGCTCACCGCAGGCACATCAAGCCCGCGCGCGGCCACATCAGAGGCCACGAGAAACCGCAATGTGCCTTCGCGGAAGCCATCAAGCGTGCGCGTGCGCTGGCTTTGATCCAGATCTCCGTGGATCGGCGCGGCGTCATAGCCGTATTTCGTCAGCGATTTGGCGACGATGTCCACATCGACCTTGCGGTTGCAAAAAACGATCGCATTGGTGCATTTATCGCCCTCTGCGTCGATCAGCCCGCGCAAAACCTTGCGCTTTTCGGTGGCTTCACGGTCCTTGCGGCTGCCCTTGAACATGACCACGCCCTGGGTGATGTTCTCGCCGGTCGTGGCCTGGCGCGCGACTTCGATCCGTTCGGGCGCGGAGAGGAACGTATTGGTGATCCGTTCGATTTCAGGCGCCATCGTGGCGGAGAAAAACAGCGTCTGGCGCGTGAAAGGAGTGAGGCCGAAAATGCGTTCGATATCCGGGATGAACCCCATGTCGAGCATTCGGTCAGCCTCATCCACGACCATCAGTTTCACATCCGACAGAATCAATTTGCCGCGTTCGAAATGATCGAGCAACCGACCCGGTGTCGCGATCAGGACATCCACGCCCTTATCGATCAGCGTATCCTGTTCCTTGAAAGACACGCCCCCGATCAGCAGAGCCTTTGTCAGCTTCAGATGTTTGGAATAGGTGTCGAAGTTTTCCGCCACCTGTGCGGCGAGTTCGCGCGTTGGGCAGAGCACCAGAGAGCGCGGCATCCGCGCCCGTGCGCGTCCGCGTGCCAACAGGGTGATCATTGGCAAGACGAAGCCCGCGGTTTTGCCGGTACCGGTCTGGGCGATGCCCAACACGTCTTTTCCCGCCAGCGCGGGTGGGATGGCACCGGCCTGGATGGGTGTAGGGCTTTCATAGCCCGCTTCCTGAATGGCTTTCAGGACTTTAGGATTCAGGTTTAGGTCAGAAAATTTTGTCATATGTGTCCGTGGTTGGCGGACATCTTTTGGCCCGCATCAGCGTTCATATCGGCCCGCATGGCCCAAGTGGAGACTTTGTCGCGATATGCTGCGCGTATCTAACAACAAGTCTTGTCAGCGTCAAACAGATGCGTGTCGGATCGCTGAATTCGTTGAAAACCTTCAAGGTAATACGCGCCTAAGTTGAAGTGATAGTTGAGATGCCCGGTGTGCGTTGCAAATCGCAAGGCCTGGCTGCAACAGGCTGTCGTGGCTCAGACCATCATTTCCTTTGTCGCGGTCAGGGTCACATCCGGGTAATCACGCGCCACCCGGTCAATGTCCCATTGCAGACGTGTCAGGTAGACAATGTCGCCGTCATGATCGAAGGCAATATGTTGCTTGTTGCTTTCGGTAAACTTGTCAACGGCCTGTTTGGCACCGCTGACCCAGCGCGCGGACGTGAACTGGGACGCATCAAAGCGCACGGGCAGGCCGTATTCCAGCTCGATCCGGCTGGCGAGCACTTCGAATTGCAACTGGCCGACAACCCCGACGACGAACCCCGACCCGATGGAGGGCTTGAAGACCTTCGCCGCCCCCTCTTCGGCAAATTGCATCAGGGCTTTTTCAAGGTGCTTGGCCTTCATCGGATCACCCGCGCGTACCCCTTGCAAAAGTTCGGGTGCAAAGGACGGAATACCGGTGACGCGGATCGTTTCGCCCTCGGTAAGCGTATCACCAATGCGCAATTGCCCGTGGTTGGGAATTCCGATGATGTCGCCCGCCCAGGCCTCTTCGGCCAATTCGCGGTCAGAGGCCAGAAACATGACCGGATTGGTGATCGACATCGGCTTTTTTGAGCGCACATGCGTGAGCTTCATGCCGCGCAAGAAATGCCCGGACGCCAGACGCACAAAGGCGACACGGTCGCGGTGTTTTGGGTCCATATTGGCCTGCACCTTGAAAACGAAGCCTGACACTTTGGTTTCTTCGGGCAGGATCTGGCGCGGCTGTGCCGATTGGATTTGCGGTTCCGGACCGTAGGTTGCGATCCCCTGCATCAATTCCTTGACCCCAAAGGAGTTGATGGCAGAGCCAAACCAGATCGGTGTGAGTGAGCCTTCATGCATCGCCGCCATATCCAGGGGCGGGAGCAATTCGCGCGCCATCTCCACGTCTTCGCGCAGTTTTTCAAGAAGGGCTGCGGGCACATGGTCGGCCAGTTTCGGGTCATCCAACCCGTTGATCTCAATCGATTCTGCGACACGGTTGCGATCCGCGCGGTCCATCAATTCCAAGCGATCCCGCAGCATGTCATAGCAGCCCAGAAAATCGCGACCCACCCCGATTGGCCAGCTTGCAGGCGTGACGTCAATGGCGAGGTTTTCCTGAATTTCGTCGATGATCTCAAAGACATCGCGGCTCTCGCGGTCCATCTTGTTACAAAACGTCAGGATTGGCAGGTCCCGCATGCGGCAGACCTCGAACAGCTTTTGCGTCTGGCTTTCCACCCCTTTGGCCCCGTCGATCACCATGACCGCCGCATCCACGGCCGTGAGCGTGCGATAGGTGTCTTCGGAAAAATCCGAGTGGCCCGGCGTATCCACAAGGTTGAACCGGAACTCCTTGAAATCAAAGGACATCGCAGAGGCGGAGACCGATATACCGCGATCCTTCTCCATTGCCATGAAATCGGAGCGCGTACGGCGTGCCTCGCCTTTGGCGCGCACTTGACCCGCCATCTGGATCGCGCCACCAAACAGCAGGAATTTCTCTGTTAGTGTGGTTTTCCCCGCATCCGGGTGGCTGATGATCGCAAACGTGCGACGCCGCGCAATTTCGGGCGGCAAAGCGGGGCGGTTTTGGGGTGTGTCCAACATGAATGCGCATATAGCGAGGCGCAAGCGGCGCGGCAAGCACGCAGACAAGCGCGATCCGGCGCGATATGCGCGTAAGGTGGGCTTTCAGGCCACCTTCCTTTCCACCGCAGCCGCGGGGAGCCGCCGGGCCGTGGAATCATGGAATTCAAAATGACCCGCACACCCGGCTTGCCGATCTTCGCAATCGACCCCCACGGGTTTACCCGATTGTGACGCGGCCCCAGCGCAAGACGCGCCGGTTCATGGGCCGATCGCTCCATAGGTCCTCAACACCAAGCGGCACATCCATTCCGCCAGCTGTGTTTTACTGGTCAGCCTCGCATCTAGGGTGATAGAGATGCGTTCAAATGCAACAAGGGCGATGACATGGATTTGGGAATTAAAGGCAAGAGAGCGATCATTTGTGCATCCTCCAAAGGCTTGGGTTTGGGATGCGCCGAGGCGCTTGCAGCCGCGGGATGCGATCTGATCATGAACGCGCGCGGCAGTGTCGCGCTGGAGGCCGCCGCGCAAACCATTCGCGCGCAGCATAATGTCAAGGTGGAAATCGTTGCCGCCGACATCGCCAGTGAGCAGGGGCGCGCAACCGTGCTTGCCGCCGCGCAAGACGCGGATATTCTTGTTAATAATGCTGGCGGGCCGCCGCCGGGCATGTGGCATGACTGGGACCGCGACGATTTCATCAAGGCGCTGGATGCCAATATGCTCGCGCCGATCGCGATGATCAAAGCCCTGGTGCCGGGCATGATGGAGCGGGGCTGGGGACGCGTGGTCAATATCACCTCGCAATCGGTCAAGGCACCGATCCCGCAGCTGGGTCTGAGCAATGCCGCGCGCACGGGTCTTACGGGTTATGTCGCGGGCACCAGCCGCCAGGTCGCGGGTTCGGGCGTGACGATCAACAACCTCTTGCCGGGCATCCATGCCACCGACCGGGCCGAGGCTCTCGACGGCCCCATCGCCAAGCGCGAGGGCATTTCGATGGAAGAAGCACGCGCGCGGCGTGCGGCGAGCATTCCGGCGGGTCGTTATGGTACGCCACAGGAATTTGGCGCGACCTGCGCGTTTTTATGTTCACAGCATGCCGGTTTCATCGTGGGGCAGAATATCCTGTGCGATGGTGGCGCGACCAACGCGACGATCTGATCCATGGCTGAAAAAATCCTCCGCAAGGATGAGCTGTTTAATGCGCAGACGGTCGCGCAATTGGGCGGTGAATACGCCCGCGCCGTGCCCGGTTTTGATCAGGCTCAATTTCAGCGTGAGGCGCTGGAGGGCCTTGCGTCCCGTGAATTGATGGCGCGCATGGATTGGCTGGCGGACTGTGTCGACGCACAACTGCCCGCCGATTTCACGCAAAAGGCCGCAGCGCTCGAGGCGGCCATGCCCGCCCCTCTGGACCCCATGCGGCAGGATGATGATTTCGGTCATTTCATCCACGCCATTCCGGGCATCCTCGCGGTGCGCCACGGGCTGGAAGCACACCGGGCCCGCGCCATGGATCTGCTCTATCGCGCGACGCAGCGGTTTTCGATGGAGTTCTATATCCGCTCTTTCCTCAATGAATGGCCCGCCGAAACACTCACAATCCTGAGCACTTGGGCAGGGGATGATAACTACCACGTGCGCCGCCTTGTGAGCGAAGGGACACGCCCCAAGCTGCCCTGGGCCCGCGCGGTCAAGCTGAGTGCGGCGCAAACCCTGCCGCTGCTGGACCAGCTGCACGCCGACCCAACGCGATATGTCACGCGCTCGGTCGCCAATCACCTGAACGATCTGTCCAAAACCCACCCCGATCTGGTGCTCGGCAGGCTGGCGCAGTGGACATCCCAAGCCCGGCAGGACCCAAAGGAGTTGGCCTGGATGACCCGCCACGCCCTGCGCACGTTGATCAAGCAGGGACATCCCGGTGCCATGGCCGCCTTGGGATATGACGCTGAGGCCCCGCTATCCGTACAGCTGGAATTGACCTCTCCCAGAGTTGAAATCGGTCAGGCCTTGGCCTTTTCCTGCACCATCACGGCACCTTGCGATGTGGCGGTGCTGGTGGATTACCGGATCAGTTTTGCGCGACCGGGTGGCAAACAGGGGCAGAAAGTTTTCAAGTTGAAACAGGGTGCGGTGCGGGCGGGTCACGGGCTTGTTTTGCGCAAATCCCACGTCCTGAAGGGTGATGCGACGACATTTCGGCTCTATCCCGGACCGCATCATCTGACGGTACAGGTCAACGGGGTGGACCGCGCCACCGGTCAATTCGAATTGCTCTGAACCGATCGCAGGACCGGGAACATACACAGATCATCACATTTCTGACAGGAAAAGAAGGTTGAACTGGTGCGCGCGCGGCACTTGGGCTAGCCGATATGCGTCACGAATTCAAAAGGCCAGGCCATGCATGTCGTTGTTTTAGGGGTTATTTTTTTGGCCGTTATTGTCGCAACCATGCTCGCCGCCCCCCGTCGCGCCACAGTGGAGGGGTTTTTTGGCGGTAAATCCGCGCAAGGTGCCGCGCCCGGTCTCTGGGTTCTGGTGCTCAGCCAGGTCACCACCTGGATTTTCGCCCGCTCGCTGATGAATGCGGCGATCCTCGGCTATTATTACGGGATTGCGGGGACGCTGGCCTATACCGCCTATTATTGCTCCTTCCTGACGGGGGGCGTGATTGTCGCGCATCTGCGCCGCACCGGCGCGCGTTCAATGCAGGATTGGTTGGGCGCGCATTTCGGACGCCTTGGGCAGGGCAGTTATAATCTTGTGATCGGCCTGCGGCTCTTGTCGGAGGTTTTTGCCAATCTGCTGGTGGTGGGGTTGATTTTTGACACGCTTGCGGGCGGGCAGGGGACGCTGGCCATCGCGGTCGTGTCCGTTCTGGGGCTTGCCTATTCGGCCTGGGGTGGGCTGAATGCGGCGCTGCGCACGGATGTGGTGCAAATGGTGCTATTTCTGGTGGCGTTGACGCTGGCGTTCCTCGCGCTTGTCCTGTCCCCGCAATTCTCGCTGGGTGCCGTGCTGATGGCCCCCGGCGTGTCGGGGCCTTATAACGGGTGGGTCCTGCTGGCGGTCGCAGCCCTTCAGGTGTTTTCCTATCCCGCGCATGATCCGGTGATGATGGACCGCGGCTTTCTGGCAGACCCGGACACGACGCGCCGCTCCTTCATTCATGCATTCTGGATCTCCACGCTATGTATCCTGGCATTCGGTTTTTTCGGCATCCAGGCCAGCCTGATCGGTGCCACCTATGAGGCCGAACTCATTGGCACATGGTCCGCGATGTTTCCCCCTTGGGTCTTCACGCTGCTGATCATATCGCTGTTGGTCTCCGCCCTCAGCACGCTTGATTCCGCGCTCGCCTCTTCGGCGCGCCTGGCCGTTGAGGAAATGGGGCTCCTCGCGCGCAGCCTCACCGGCGGGCGGCTGGTCATGTGCGGCGTCATGGCGCTCGGGGCGGCGCTGACGCTTTGGGGCAATGCTACGTTGTTTGACGCCGTCGCCGTCAGCGGCACGGCCTCCATGTTCCTCTCGCCGATTCTGCTGGTGGGGTTGATGGGGGGACGTAAAATCCCACTCTGGTCCTATCTGTTGGCCTACGGCGCGGCGTTGATCGGCGCCTTTGTCTATTTTGCGCGCGGCTGGCCGAGCATCGCGGCACTGCTGCCGCAGGGTCACAAATACGAGCAGCTCCTGGTGATCTGTATCATGGTGCTGGCCATTGGTTTCACCGCGGTGCTTGCGGGCACGCGGAAGGGCTGATAGCTGCTTATCCGATGAATTCTATCGGATTTGGAGTGCTGCGTGACGCCCCCCCCACCACGGCTGGAAATCAGGAACCTCAGACGCGCCTTTAACGGGCGCGCGGTGGTAGATGACGTCAGTTTTGCAATCCAGCCGGGGCAGGTGACCTGCCTGCTTGGACCCTCTGGCTGCGGCAAATCTACGACCCTGCGGATGATTGCGGGCGTGGAAATGCAGGACAGCGGCGAAATCTATGTGGACGGTCAATTGGTCTGTGACACCGTGTTCCGTCTGCCACCCGAGCGGCGCGAAATTGGCCTGATGTTTCAGGACTTTGCGCTGTTTCCCCATCTGAGTGTGGCGGATAACGTGGCCTTTGGGCTGAAAAAAGGCAGCAAAGCCGAAAAGCGCGCGCGGGTGGTCGAACTGTTGACGCGGGTGGATTTGATGCGCTTCATCGACGGTTATCCGCACCAGCTTTCGGGCGGGGAACAACAACGCGTGGCGCTGGCCCGCGCATTGGCTCCCAAACCCAAGATCATGCTGATGGATGAGCCGTTTTCGGGGTTGGACAACCGCCTGCGCGACGGCATCCGTGATGATACGCTAACCATCCTCAAGGAGGCCGATACCGCCGTGCTGCTGGTCACGCATGAGCCCGAAGAAGCCTTGCGCATGGCCGATGAAATCGCCCTGATGCGCGACGGTCAAATCGTACAGCGCGGCGCGCCCTATAACGTCTATACCCGCCCCGTGGATCGCGCTGCCGTGTCGTTTTTCTCGGATTCCAACGTCTTGCAGGCCCGGGTCAGCGGGGCTTTGGCGCATACCCCTTTTGGCCGCTTTCTGGCCCCCGGCGTGGCGGATGGCACCGAGGTCAACATCGTCTTTCGCCCGCAACATGTGCGCATTGATTTTGACCGTAACGGGACCGGACCGAAACCCACGGCCAGTGACGGCACGGCGGCGCGCGGTGTGGTGGAACGTGCGCGGTTCATGGGCAGCGAAAGCCTCGTGGAATTCCGCATGGATTATGATGGATCGGTGTTGCGTGCGACGGTGCCGAATGTATTCCTGCCGCAACCCGGCACGGTGATGTGGCTTACCATCCGGCGCGACAGATGTTTTGTTTTTGACGCCTGAGCGGCGGGAAGGAAGACGCAGATGAAACGATTATTGGTCGAGTTTGGCATGGGCACGTCGCTGCGACGGGGCGATTACACACAGGCCGCCGTGCGCGGGGTGCGCGATGCGCTGTGGCATAATTCGATCAACCTTGCGGAGCTGTTCGGGTTCGAAAAGACCGACATGCAGATCATCGTCGACATTGGTGTGCAGGATCCGGACGCGGTCGATATCGCGCAGATCGCAGAGGTATTTCCCTATGGCAATACCACGGTGCGCGTGCATCACGGCGGGCTGGATGTGGCGCGCCCCGA
Source organism: Roseobacter fucihabitans (assembly GCF_014337925.2). Taxonomy (NCBI): domain Bacteria; kingdom Pseudomonadati; phylum Pseudomonadota; class Alphaproteobacteria; order Rhodobacterales; family Roseobacteraceae; genus Roseobacter; species Roseobacter fucihabitans. Next base: position 1,246,057 of record NZ_CP143423.1, read on the forward strand.
GGGAGAGGGTAATCCGACGATCATGGCCAATGTCGCCCTGACGGTCGGGTTCAAGATGGAGCGTGCAGATGTCTGAGCAGCGGTTGATCATCGAGATGGGCATGGGCAATGACCTGCATGGGCAGGATTATACCAAGGCCGCGCGCCGTGCCATTGAGGACGCGTTTCGCCACTCCTCCCTGCCGCTTTTTGGGGCTGTTGGTCTGGGTCATGACCAGATGCGCGTGCAGGTGACGGTGGCCGTGCAAAAGCCCGAAGCCGTGGACGCAGACGCTTTGGTCGCCACGCTGCCGCGAGGGCAGGCAACCGTGCGTGTGGTCAGGGGCGGGCTTGACGTTGCAACAGACGGCGAGGGGCCAATCGTCATCGCGCAGGCCAGCGTCGAGGCGTTTTTGCCGCCGCAAACAGGGTGGAAACTCACCTCATAAACCGGCGCATTTTCGCTATAATCCCTAGACTGTGACTTGCAGCGTCTGATCTGTGCACGTACTTAAAAAGGGTCGGTATCAGGCCGACAGCCTTTATAAGGAATAGAATAATGAAAAAAATCGGTATTATTGCAGTTCTCGCAACGATGGGCCTGCTACAGGCCTGCGCGACCTCCCCACAGCAACAAAGACAGGTTGGTTGTGTTGGCGCAGGCGTTGCGGGTGCCCTGGCCGGTGCGGCTCTGGGCAATCAGCTTGGCGGTGGGTCGGGTAATGATATCCTGACCGCTGGTGGTGCCGTTGCAGGCGGTGTAGCTGCGAATAACGCGGCTGGCTGCTGAGTAACAGCGCGTCCCGAGAGACAGCCTTGCGCTTGATCACCAGCCGCTTTGGTTCAAACCAAAGCGGCTGGTCTGCGCAAGAAGGGCATCGCCAATGGCCGGTGCCGCGAGACTATTTTTGTGGAAATTGAACACTTGGCCGCGTCTTGTTACGGCGCGTAATCCGCCAGCGATTTGCCGGGCTCATCCACAAACAGCTCCGGCAAGGCCTCTGCGGTCTGTATCAGATCCACCCGGAACACGCGGAAAGCACTGCGCAATTCACACCATGCGGTCAGTGTCCAGACGCGTCCCCAATATTCCATATGAAGCGGGCGAATAACGCGGGTGCTGACCTGCGCGTCTTTTGATGTATAGGTGATGCGCAGTTTTTGTTTCGCGCGAATGGCCGCACGCAGGATCGGCATATGAGAAAACCCCCGTGCCGCATCCGCAAAGGGGTAGACCGCGAATTTCCAAGCATCAGCCTGCGCAATCGTCTGGGTCGGCAGCACGGCATCGACCTTATCCGCCAGGCTGAGTGCTGCGGCCTTGAGATCGGCATCGGCGGCTTCGGCCACGATGGCCATGCCAAGGTTGAGCGCCTCCAACTCCTCCACTGTCAGGGTCAGCGGTGGCAGGGTGATCGCCTCCGTGATCATATAGCCGACACCGCGCTCGCCCTGCACCGGCACGCCCGAAGCGGTGAGCGTGTCCATGTCGCGGTAAATCGTGCGGGTTGATACCTCCAGGCGGGTCGCGATGTCCTGCGCGCGGTGCAACCGCCCGTCGCGCAGGATCTGGATGATGTCAAAAAGGCGGTCCGTGCGGCGCATGGGGGGACACTGCCACCGGCGTGCGGCCTAGTCCATCTGCATCATGACGCGCGCATAGCGCAACTCGACAGATGTTTCCGCCATCATCGCAAAGAACCGTGCAAACTCGGGCCGTTGCATCGCGTTGGCTTCGGTCTCTTTCGCGGCTTGCAGCGACGTCCAGAGAATAAAATCGGTCCAGACCCCATTGTCATCCCGCGACAGGGTGCGCGAGATAACAGCCCCGGTCTCGCGCAGAAAGGCTTCGGTCCCTTGTGCGGCCAAGACGGCGGCCTCGATGCTGATGCCCGGTTTCAACCGATAACTCACGATTTCGGCAATCGGACCCGGAGCCGGGTCGCCGCGCGGCGTATCCGTGGCGGCGAATGCGATGAGGGTGGTGAATAGGGGGAGAATGCGCATGAGTTTTCCTTTCAATATCCTGCGTTCAGCGTGGACATGACACAGCACAACTGACATAAACCTGTCAGTTGATATGCTGCGATGCGCATTTTCTGGGTTAACGGCCCCTCTGATGGCATCAGACACGGCTTTGAGCCTTCCCGTCGGGCCTGGATTTTCGTAACGCTGTGATGGAATGCTCGGCAGGGCGCAAAAGATATGGGAGATTTCAAATGTTGAATAATATTGGCCTTCCCGGCCTGTTGCTGATCGCGGTTGTCGTGCTGGTGCTTTTTGGGCGCGGCAAGATTTCCAGCCTGATGGGCGAAGTCGGCAAGGGCATCACCTCCTTCAAAAAGGGCATCAGCGACGGGCAGGATGAGATCGCCAAGGCCTCCGAGGAAGCCAAGGATGTCACGCCCGAGACCGAAAAAGACAAGGTCTGATCCATGTTCGATATTGGCATGACGGAGATGCTGGTCATCGGCGTCGTCGCTCTGATCGTTGTGGGCCCGAAGGATTTGCCGGTGCTGTTCCGCAAGGCGGGAGAGGCGGTCGGCAAGGCCAAGGGCATGGCGCGCGAGTTCAGCCGGGCCATGAATGATGCGGCCGATCAAACCGGCATGAATGACGTCGCCAAGGGCCTCAAAACCGCGACCAACCCGATCAATTCGGCGATTGACGGGGTGAAAAACGCGGCGGCCGATCTGAGTAAATTTGATCCCGAAAGCGAGACCGGCAAGCTGGCGTCTGAGCGCGCCGAACAGACCAAGAAGATCCAGGCCGCGACCGCCCGTGCGGCGGCAGATCGTAAAATGAAAGAGGCGCAGGACGCTCAGGCCGCCGCCGCCAAGCTCGAAGCAGCCCGCGACGCCGCCCCGACACCCCCCGCCAAGAGTGACACATGAGCGCATCCGATGACATCGACGAAAGTGCCGCCCCGCTGATCGAGCATCTGGCGGAATTGCGCACGCGGCTGATCCGCTCCGTGCTCGCATTTCTGGTTGGCATCGTGCTGGTCTTCATCGTGGCCGAACCGATCCTGCAATATCTGCTGGGACCGATTGAGGCCACGCTGCGCGACCTGGGCGATCCGTCCCCGACGCTGCAATACACCTCCCCGCAGGAATACCTCTTTACGCTGTTTCGGATCTCCATGGTCTTTGGCTTTGCGCTGGCCTTTCCTGTAATCGGGTTCCAGCTCTGGCGCTTTGTCGCCCCCGGTCTTTACAAGGCGGAGAAGGGTGCGTTCCTGCCGTTCCTGCTGGCTTCGCCCTTGATGTTCATGCTGGGCGCGTCCTTTGCGCATCTGGTCGTGACGCCGCTGGCGATGCAATTCTTCCTTGGATTTGCCGATGTCTCCTCGATCTTTGCGAATCTGCTGTCCGGGACGGTCTCCGATCTGCCCGTGGACGCTGCCATTGTCCCGGAAACCCAGGACGGCGTGCGCATCACCTTCTTTGGCAAGGTCAATGAATCGCTCGATATCACGCTGAAATTCATCATGGCCTTCGGGATGTGTTTCCAATTGCCGGTGCTGCTGACGCTGATGGGCAAGGCCGGTCTGGTGAGCGGTGAGGGGCTTGCGAATGTGCGCAAATACGCCGTGGTCGCCATTCTGGTGCTGGCCGCATTGGTCACCCCGCCGGATGTGATCACGCAGGGCATCCTCTTTGTGGTGGTTTATGGTCTCTATGAGGTTTCCATCTTCCTTGTGCGCCGCGTCGAGAATAAGCGCGAAGCAAAACTGCGCGCCGAAGGGTTCTATGACGATGAGGACGAATTGACGTGATCGACGACCCGATGGACCGGATCGCGGCGGCGCTGGAACGTATGGCACCGCCGTCCCAAGCTGCCCCCGATTTCGCTGCCGCTGCCGCCTTTGTATGGCATGTTGAACCGGACCGGCTTGAACCGGTGGCAGAGGTCTCGCGCGTTGATCTTTCGCTGCTGATTGGTGTGGACCGCTCGCGCGATACCTTGCTGGCGAATACCGAACAATTTGCGCGGGGCTTGCCCGCCAATAACGCGCTGCTTTGGGGTGCGCGGGGTATGGGAAAGTCAAGTTTAGTCAAGGCGATACACGGCGAAGTTCATGCAAAACATGAAGGCCTGCGGATCATCGAATTGCAACGCGAAGACCTGCCTTCTGTCGGGCGTTTGCTGAACCTGCTGCGCGGTGCGCCTTATCGGTTCATCCTGTTTTGCGATGACCTTAGTTTTGGCCATGATGATGCGCATTACAAGAGCCTCAAGGCGGTGCTGGATGGTGGGATCGAAGGACGCCCGGAAAACGTCGTGCTTTACGCAACCTCCAACAGGCGCCACCTGATGCCGCGTGATATGATCGAAAACGAGCGGGGTAGCGCGATCAACCCCTCCGAGGCGGTTGAGGAAAAAGTGTCGCTGTCGGATCGGTTCGGCTTGTGGCTCGGCTTTCACCCCTGTGATCAGGATCAATACCTGGCGATGATCCGCGGCTATTGCACGGCTTACGGTGTGGATATATCAGACGAAAACCTGCGCGCCGAAGCCATTGAATGGCAAGCCACCCGCGGGTCCCGCTCAGGGCGCGTGGCCTGGCAATATTTCACCGATCTGGCCGGTCGCAGCGGTGTGACGCTCGCGGGCTGAGCCTCGCGCATCCTATTTGAGATAGGGGATGGGATCGACGCTGTCGAACCCCTTGCGCACCTCGAAATGCACATAGGCATCATCACCACTCCGCAATTCAGCGATGGTCTGGCCACGCTTGACGCGGGTTCCTTTTTCGACGGTGACATCGGTCACATTCGCATAGACCGTCAGCAATTCGGGATCATGGCGGATCACGATGATCGGGATGCCCTCAGCGCTTTTGGTGATGGCGGCAACCGTGCCCGCATCGGCGGCCTTGACCGGATCACCGGCGTTGGCTTTGATGTTGATGCCTTCGTTCTTGCCTTTGGCGTATTCGCGAATGATGGACCCGGAAACTGGGAACACCATGGCGGCCTCGGATGAGGCTTTGCTCGCCTCACCGACGTCGACCTGGGGCAATACCGCAGCGGTCACGGTTTTTTCAGGTTCAGGCAGAGGTTTTGTCGCGCTTGGCGGTGTGGGTGTGGGTGAACCGGCACCCGGCTGGGTCACGGCGGCGGTGCTTGCAGCGGCCGTCGGTTGCGGTCCGGCCTGCCGGGCGAGCGGGATCAGCAGGAACTGGCCTTCGCGGATCGCGAAATCAGACCCCAAACCATTCCATTCGGCCAGCGATTTCACCGGAACATTGTAGAGCCGCGCAATGGTATAGGCGGTTTCGCCGCGTTCTACTTTGTGGCGCGTCGGCTCCGTACCGCTCTGGGGCTGCGGGGTGGTTGCGGCGGGCGGCAATGCGGCGGTACGCACGCCTTGCGTCTCGGGCGCGCGGTTGATGGCATCCCCGGCGAGGGTTGCAACGTCCACGCTGCCCGCGGCGACCGCGCCCGTCGCGGCGGAAGGTTCCGCCACGCGACTGGGCAGGGCGATGACCTCACCACTGCGCAGCGGCACGCCACTTTCGATGCCGTTGAAGCGCGCCAATTCGGGTGCGCTGACGCCAAGGCGCTGTGCCACGCTTTCAACCGTGTCCCCGCGTTGGGCAATGGCCACCTGGTAATTGGGATAGGAAATCACACCGCGCGCGTCCGGGTTGGGGCGTTCGGCGATCTGTTCCTGGTTGGCAGCGCCTGCCGTACTGAAGGCACCAAGCCCGCTGCGGATGTCAAAATCAAGCGGATCAGCGCAGCCGGCCAGTGCGACCATCGCTGTCATACTCAACAGCCACAGGCGCACACGCGGGCGCGAAGTAAAATGTGTCATCTGCAATTCCTCAATCAGCCACTGGCGCGCATCGGTTGATCCGACGCTTTGAGCGCAAGTATAGCAGCTTATCCGTCCTTTCCCAAGCCTTCGAGCAAAGGAACAAAACGGACCTGGCGCAGCTCTTCATATTCAATGCCTTGCCGGGTTTTGCGCACAACAATGAGGTGCTGCACCGCATCAGATTGACCCACCGGCACCACCATGATGCCGTCCATCTTGAGCTGGTCCATCAATGTGCCGGGGGGATCTTCGGCGGCGGCGGTCACGATGATGCGGTCAAATGGAGCCTGATCGGGCAGACCAAAACTGCCGTCCCCGGTGATGGCGGTGATATTTGCTAGGCTCATCTCGTCAAAAATATCGCGCGCTTCACGCACGAGGCGGCGATGGCGGTCAATGGTATAGACGCGGCGTGCAAGCTTGCTCAGGATCGCGGCCTGATAGCCCGAACCCGTGCCGATTTCGAGCACCTTGTCACGCGGGCTGACATGCAGAGCCTGCGTCATCAGCCCGACAACCGATGGCTGGCTGATGGTTTGCCCGCAAGCGATGGGCAACGGCATGTCCTCATAGGCGCGCTCGGAAAAAATGCCGCGGATGAACGGCCCGCGATCAATGCTCTCCATCGCGGAGAGCACACGTTTGTCGGTCACACCTTTGGAGCGCAGCGCATAGAGAAATTGCATCTTGCGTTCCGCATCAGGGGTCATGTGGCGATGCCGGAAAGCGCGCCCATCATTTCATGCGCCGTTAGATCCGCGCGCATCGGCGTCACCGAAATAAAGCCTGCCAAATTATCGGCGGCATCTGACCCCGGAGCCGTGGCGATCTGTTGATCCCCGCCCCGGATCCACAAAAACCGCCGCCCCGAGGGGGACATATGCGGCTCGGTTGAAAACCCCGTGCCGCTGCGTATCCCTTGCGTGGACAGGCGCACACCCTTAACGTCCTGTCCGGCTACGGGCGGAAAATTCACGTTGTAAAACAAACGGTAACCGCCATTTTCTTCTGGCGTATGCGCGAGAATACGGCGCATAACATCCGCACCGTGCTGCGCGGCGGCCTCAAACGGATTGTCGATCTGGGCATTTGCGGGGCCGTAATATTGCGACAGCGCGATGGCAGGCAAGCCTTGCAAAGCCGCCTCCATTGCCCCCCCGATGGTGCCGGAATAAAGCGTATTTTCGGCCGAATTATTGCCCCGGTTGACGCCTGAAAGAACCAGATCGGGCGGGGTATTCTTCATGACATCATGGAGCCCGGCCAAAATGCAATCCGCAGGTGATCCTTCGGCGGCAAAGCGGCGCGGGCCAAATTCGCTGATCATCATCGGGTGGGTATAGCTGATGCAATGACCGACGCCGGATTGCTCAAACGCCGGAGCCACGGTCCAGACCTCGCCCGTATCGCCGGCGAGATCGGCGGCAATATCATGCAGCACCTTCAGCCCCGGCGCATTAATACCGTCGTCATTTGTAATGAGAATTCGCATGAATAAGCCCCTTTGCGCCTTGATAGGCGAGCCCTGCACTTGCGGCAAGAGCGCGTGCGCCGGGCGCGGGTTTTATTGTTTTCGCGTAGCGTTCTGGCGTCAAAGCTGTGCAAGAACAGCCTTGGCCGCGATGGTCGGATCGGTCAATTTTTCCCTGTCTTCACCAGGATGAAACCGCGCACGGGTGGCCGTTGGCATGGGGGGAGGCGTAAGGATCGACACCTTTGGCCCGGTTTTCACCGTTTCCGCCTGCCAGCTGCGCGCCAAGGCAATTTGTGCGGCCTTTGTGCTGCCGTAGCTGCCAAAAAATTTCACACCTGCCTGCGGATCATCAAAGAAAACAGCCTGTCCAGACGCGCCGAGCAGGGGCGCCACATAGGCGATCAACGTCGCGGTAGCCGTCAGATTGCCGGACACGGATCTCGCAAAATCTTTGGGATCGATATGGTTTGTTGGCGTGAGCGGGGCGGCATGAATGGCCGTGTGACACCACAGATCCAGCGTGTTCCAACGCTCGTAAATCCCCCGGCATAGCGTCGCCATCGCATCCGCATTCGTGACATCCATCGGTGCCAAGGTCGCGGATCCGCCTTTGGCCGTGATCCGGTCGTCGAGCTCTTCAAGCGCGCCGGTGGTTTTCGCCACGGCGATGATATGATGGGTCGGGGCCAAGGCCACGGCCAGGGCGGCACCCAAGCCACGTGAGGCACCGGTAATGAGGGCTGTTTTTGTCATGAAACATGTGATGGGCGCGATTGATGGGCGCGTCAAGCGGTCGCGCGATGATATTTGAGCGTAAGGAGGGCGCAATGTTCGATGGCATCCATCGGCATGGGGTTTTTCAGGTCAATATGCAAGGCGCGTGCAACTTCGTAGTCAAATTGGGTTGGGTAGATCGTGCGCAGGGTTTCAAGCAGGTTGGTCCGGCAATTCACATAAAGACTAAGTCGGTCCATCCGGGCGGGGCTCCAATGGCATCGCAACGTGGACCCGACCCTTGGTTTTTTCGGCAACCAGGAAGGCTGCCCCCATTTCAGAGTTTCCTGCAAAGGTCCAACATCATGGCGCGCAGCGACGTCGAAAACTATTCGTCGAATTTTTCCAAATCGGGCTTTGGCCTCAACAGGCCAGGGCTTGATGGTTTCGCAGAGGTCATCGGGCAACGGTTTCATGTGGCTATAGTGCTCCAACTCCCTGACATTTTTTGTCAGCAGTCGATTACTCCGCGGCCTTCATTTCGAACCCGCTTTCGATCTGGTCGGAGGGTTTGACCGGGTATTCGCCAGAAAAACAGGCATCGCAATATTGGGGTTGCTTGGCGTTGCGCCCTTTTGCTTCGCCAACCGCACGGTACAGACCGTCCAGAGAAATGAAGCGCAAACTGTCCACTTGCAGATGTTCGCGCATTTCCTCTTCGGACATCGTCGCGGCGAGCAGCTTTTCACGTTGCGGCGTGTCCACCCCATAAAAACAGGGCCATGCCGTGGGCGGCGAGGCAATGCGGAAATGCACCTCGGCGGCTCCGGCATCCAGGATCATCTCCTTGATCTTGCGCGATGTGGTACCACGCACAACCGAATCATCCACCAGGATCACGCGCTTGCCCTTTATCAACGCCCGGTTCACGTTCAGTTTCAGGCGCACACCCATGTTGCGGATTTGTTCGGTGGGCTCGATGAATGTGCGGCCCATGTATTGGTTGCGGATGATCCCCATTGCATAGGGAATACCAGATTCCAGCGAGAATCCAATTGCCGCAGGCGTACCCGAATCAGGAACGGGGCAGACCAGATCGGCGTCCACTGGCGCTTCCTTGGCCAATTCACGCCCAATGGCTTCGCGGGTTTCATAAACAGACCGACCGCCCAGAATACTGTCGGGCCGGCTGAAATAGACATGTTCAAAAATACAAAATCGCGGTTTTTGGGGGCGGAAGGGGAAGTGCGATTCCACGCCCTTCTCGGTGATTACAACCATTTCGCCCGGTTTGATTTCACGTATGAACTCTGCGCCGATGATGTCGAGCGCGCAGGTTTCCGAACTCAGCGCCCACCCATCTGCAACACGGCCCAGAACCAAAGGCCGCACCCCAAGCGGATCCCGCACGCCAATCAATTTGGTACGGGTCATCGCGACGACGGAAAATGCGCCCTCGACCCGGCGCAGCGCGTCTTCCATGCGTTCGGGGATCGTGCGTTGCAGGCTGCGCGCCATCAGGTGGATGATGCATTCGCTGTCCGAGGAGGATTGAAATATTGACCCGCGTTCGATCAATTCCCGGCGTAACGCGTTTGCGTTGGTGATATTGCCGTTATGGGCAATCGCGGCACCCCCCATGGCGAATTCACCAAAGAACGGTTGCACGTCGCGGATCGCGGTCTGTCCCTTTGAACCGGCGGTGGAATAGCGCACATGCCCGATGGCCAGCGGGCCGGGCAGGGTTTCCATGATCTTTTGCGAGGTAAAATTATCGCGCACATAGCCAAAGCGTCGGGCCGATTGAAACCCCTGTTCGGCGTCATGCGAAACGATGCCGCCGGCTTCCTGGCCACGATGTTGCAGCGCGTGCAGGCCAAGTGCGACGAAATTGGCGGCATCGACAACGCCAATCACGCCGAAAATGCCACATTCCTCTTTCAGTTTGTCCTCATCGTCACCATCACCATCACGCAGATAGGAGGTGTCGAAGGGGTGAGCGGGCGGCATGATCTTGGACAACGGGCAGCTCCGAATCCGGGTTTGGATGACAGACCCTATGTAGGGTGTCGCGCGGTGGGTGTCACGAACCGATCCTGATATGCGCAATGTTAATGAGGTGGAGGTGACGGTTTGTACAAGCTTGGCGAGAATCTATCCTGTTTTTCGGGCAATGCGAGCAAGCTTTGGGGGTTCTATGCTTGTACTCATGACTTTTCCGGGGAGGGTAAAGCCGATCGCGCAACCGTTTTTATCACTACTGTCCAGGACCGAAATGGTGCCGCCACGCGCCGTGAGCAGCCGTCTGATGCTGAGAAGACCATACCCTGTATCGCCTCTTAGGGAGGCGTTTTCGACAAAAGCCTGCCCGATGTTTTTAAAGCCGGAGCCGTCGTCGCGCACCTCAATACTGATGGTGCCGGGGCCAGATTGACGGGCTTCGATTACAATGGACAATCGATCCTTGCTGCCATGCTTCATGGAATTGTCCAGCAGATTGCGCAATACGATCTGAATTGCGGTTTTATCACCGTAAAGCGTCACATCCGGCCATGTTACAAAATGAACGGCCCGCGGGTCGAGAACATCCAGGATGATCTGGCACAATGGGGCGAAATCAAACGGGACGATGTCGGGCGCGGTGTTTGTCTGATCGGCATGGGTCAGCACGTCCCTGAGCAGGATGCCCGATTTGGTGGCGACTTCATCCAAAAGATCAATCAGTTGCAGCTTGCCATCGCCATGGTCTTCAAAATCATCGCGCAGCATATCGGCCAGTATCGAGATATTCCGCATCGGCGTACGCAGATCATGCGCGGCAAGTGCGACAAATTGCTCTGCGTCATTGTTCAGACAGCTGAGGTTATGGTGCAGCCTGCGCGCTTCATGCTCAGCGGATATGTCAATACTGGTGCCGATGATACCTGTGACTTGCCCCCGCAGATTTCGTTGCGGTTTCAGCGTCCTGCGCCACCAGGTCGCGGTGCCAGAATCCAAAATATTGAATTCATAAATTTTGGGTTCACCACTCAGGATTGCGGCCATGTGATGCTGGTACTCTGGCTCGGCAAGGGAAGGGGGGTAAATATCGCGCGCGGTTTTGCCAATCACCATATCGCGTGACAGCCCGCTTTCCAGCTCAGCAGTGCGGTTCCAGATTGTGTATCGCGGAGTGCCCTCAGTATCCGGCTCAACGACAAAAACACAAGCTGCCACTTGGTCAAAACAATCAGTTTCTGGATCAGTCACTTGTGCCTCGGTCCTCTTCGCTTGCGCGCAGGTTACCGGGTGCAGATTTAAAATCGCGTTAAACCAACCATATTTTCAGACCGTAACCCGTGGCGGTGCAATCAGTTACCACAATTGCCAACGAGGGCTTCGTATTGCGCCGTGATCCAGCCCAGAGCCTGTTCGGGTTCGGAATTCTGAATCCGCTCGGAGAGCTGTGAAAAGACGATGGCGGAGCGGCTTTCATCCACCACGGTATAGGTTTCACCAGTGATCACGGTTTCATAGACAAAAAACGCGATCGCGATGAGCAGGACGCCGCGCGCCACGCCGAAGACAAAGCCAAACCCCTGATCAATACCACCCAGGACGGAGCGTTGCACAACAGAGGCAAACAGCGGCGTAAACAGCGACACCACGATCAGGGCGACGGCAAAAACCAGCGCGAAGGCCCCGATGATGGAGAGTTCACAGCTGTCGGCCAGAAACTCCCCTACGACCGGGATTTCGCGCACCAGCGGCTCGACCTGTGGCGCAAACAGAAAGCCGAGGACGGCGGCCGCGACCCAGCCGACAATCGCCATCACCTCGCGCACAAGCCCTCGCCCGTAAGCCAGCAGGGCTGAAACCACGAGGACCAGCGCCACGACGCCGTCAATGATGGTAAAACCTTCCATAGTTCCGATGCCTTTCCTTCGCGCTTATCCCGCGCCAAATATTTCGCCCACAAACCCGGTCAGATCCGCCATCGTGTTCAGCGCAATACCGTTCACTCCCACGGCTTTGCCACCGCTCGGAGCAATTGCGCTGGTGAAACCAAGTTTTTGCGCTTCTTTCAACCTGTTTTCGGTCTGTGTGGCTGGGCGCAGCGCACCGGAGAGGCTGATTTCGCCAAACACGACTGTATCCGCGGGCAGAGCGGCGTCTTCGCGCGCGCTCAAAAGCGCAGCAGCCACCGCCAGATCGGCGGCGGGTTCGGAGACCTTCATCCCACCGGCGACATTGAGATAGACGTCAAGCCCGGCAAAGGGGATGCCGCAGCGCGCCTCCAGCACCGCCAGGATCATCGCGAGACGCCCGCCGTCCCAGCCGACCACCGTGCGGCGCGCCTGTGAATGGGGCGAGGGGGCCACAAGGGCCTGAAATTCGACCAACACCGGGCGCGTGCCTTCCACGCCTGCAAAGACCACTGAGCCGGGTGAGGGTTCGCCGCGCTCGGATAGAAACAGCGCGGAAGGGTTGGTGACTTCGGCCAGCCCCTTGCCGGTCATCTCGAACACACCGATTTCATCGGCTGGGCCAAAGCGGTTTTTGACCGCGCGCAGGATGCGAAATCGATGCCCGCGCTCGCCCTCGAAATAAAGCACCGTGTCGACCATATGTTCGACCACGCGCGGACCCGCGATTTGCCCGTCCTTGGTCACGTGGCCCACGAGGATCACGGAAACGCCTTTGCGCTTGGCAAAACTGGTCAGTTCGTGGGCAGCGGCGCGTACCTGGCTGACCGACCCCGGCGCGCTTTCGACGTTATCGGCCCACATGGTTTGGATCGAATCGATGATCGCCAGCTGTGGCCTTTCCGCCTCCAGCGTGGTCAGAATATCGCGCAGGTTGGTCTCGGCGGCCAGTTTCACCGGCGCATCTGCCAGATCAAGACGCTGTGCGCGCATCCGCACCTGCGCGCTGGCCTCTTCGCCGGAGACATAGATGGTTTTCAACCCCGAGCGTGCAAATTGCGCGGCGGCCTGGAGCAGGAGCGTGGATTTGCCAATGCCGGGATCGCCCCCAACCAGAATGGCCGACGCCGGCACCAAGCCCCCACCCAGCACCCGGTCCAGTTCGGCGATGCCCGATTGTGTGCGCGGTGGCGGGGGTTCCTGCGTGGCCAGATCGGTAAGGACAATGGACGACCCACGTTTGCCCCCCAGCGATTTCGCCGGACCCTTGGAGATGCCCGCGTCCTGCACAATGGTGTTCCATTCTGCGCAAGCTTCACAACGCCCGGCCCATTTGGTGGTGACATTGCCACAGGCCGAACAGGAGAAGGAAGGGGATTTTGCCATACCGTCTTGTGGCCTAGCCGCTCGGTCGGGTCAAAGGCAAAATGCGCGCGGCACCGGCGCGATTTCTCGTGCTGTGCACGAGGGGCGCTGGGGCTTTATGCACAAGCGTGGCAACGGCCTTTACGCCGCCAAACAGCCGACCGGGCAATCCGGAACGCGGGCGCTCCGAAGCCGTTTTTGATAAATCGCGATTCGCCACAGCTGGGTTACTTGCGGGTCCTGCCAAACAGAAACGTGCTCCCGGAGCACCCGCCGGCTGCACGCTGTGACAGCGAGTGGTGGCTATTCCGCAGCCAATCTGGGCAGCCGTATCACATCGTCTTCCTGAACATTCGCCACAGGTGTCTCAGAGTCTGCAAACTTGATTTCAGGCAGGATCTCTTCGAGGTCTTCGATCAGGCGATCCAGTTGCGATTTGGCAACCGCCTCATCGAGGTCCAGCCGGTTGGCCCATTGGCGAATGTCGGTATGCAGCGCCTTTGCATGATCCAACCGCTCCTGAAAGGTTTCGATCTCCTGCTGGCGTTGCAGCAAAAACCCATGCGCGCGGTCCACGCGCTCATCCGAAAAGCTCTGCGCCAGGTCCTGGCTGATGCGGCTCATCTGGGCGGCGACCTCAAGGATATCGGGCTCAAGACTGCCCAGATCGGGGTGATCGCGCAGATGCACGATGCGTTCCTTCACCGCATCAAATTCGGACGGAGCCTGAAACAGACCCTTGCGGTCATCGCTGTGCACGATGGCATAGGCGCGTGCGATGTCTTCCATGCGCAGCGAAAAGCTGTGGTGGGCCGCTTCCAGACGCATGACGCGCTGGTTGGTCGGCAAAAAGAAACACAGGGACAGGAGTAACAAAGTCATTGCCGCCTGCGCATAGGCACCACCGTTTTCAAGCGTTACGCCATTGATCGCCAGAGGCAGTTCGAGCCAAGGCAAAACGCCCGCGAGCGCCAGCCCGGAAAAGAGCACAGACACCAGAGTTGCAACCGCGATGAGCGCGAGGGCAAAACCCTGGAAAAGAGAACGCGTCATCATCAACGCGGGACGAAATTGTTCCATGGAAATACACTCCCTGAAAATCTTTAACATCGGCAACAAACCGCCGAACCTGGGAGTAACCTATCATAAATGAATCAAAATTTCGAATAAAACTCAGAAATTGGTGAACGTTTCAATCTTTGCGGGCAGATTGTTGCGCCACCTTCTACAGTGGGTATTTCCGGGCAGAATTGTCCCCGGAATACCTAGCGCACGGCCTCAATGGGGCCTTCGGCTTTGCCGTGAATGAACTGGTCCAGATAGGGGTTCCCGCTGCTGTCCATCTGGCTGACCGGGCCAGTCCATTGGATCACGCCCTCATGCAGCATGGCGATATTATCGGCAATCGCGCGCACGGAGGTCATGTCATGGGTGATGGTCATGGCCGTCGCACCCATTTCCACCACGATCTCGCGGATCAGCTCGTTGATCACCCCGGACATGATCGGATCAAGCCCGGTGGTCGGCTCGTCAAAGAAGATGATCTCGGGTTCGGCAGCAATGGCGCGGGCAAGACCGACGCGTTTTTGCATGCCCCCCGAAAGTTCCGCCGGGAAGCGATCCGCCACATCCGGTTTGAGGCCAACACGGCGCAGCTTTTCAATGGCGATCTCGCGGGCCTCGCCGTGCGGGCGCTTGAGCGAGCCGCGCAGCAGGCGAAAGGCCACATTCTGCCAGACCGGCAGGCTGTCAAATAGCGCGCCGCCCTGAAATAACATCCCGAAACGCGCGAGGAAGGCGTCGCGGTCCCCGGTGGCGGCGTCTTTGCCATCCACGGTGATGGTGCCGCTGTCCGGTTTGATCAACCCGAGGATGCATTTGAGCGCGATGGATTTACCGGTGCCGGAACCGCCGATGATGACCATGGAGGTGCCGCTTTGGATATCCAGATCAAGCCCGCGCAACACGTGGTTCGAGCCGAAGGATTTCTTGACGTTTTCCATGCGGATCATAGCGAGAAAAACACCCCCGTGAGCACGAAGTTCGCGGCCAGGATCAGCACGGCTGCGGCCTCCACGGCGGTCTTGGTCGCGCGCCCCACACCCATGGCACCGCGGCCCGAATTCATGCCGTGATAGCAGCCCATGAGGGCCGCGACGAAGCCAAAGACCGCACCTTTGGTCAGCGAGGAGATGATGTCGATCGGTTCAAGAAAGTTCACCGTATTACGGACGTAGCCCGCAGGATTGAACCCCAGCGTGCCTGTCGCCACCGCGTACCCCCCGAAAACTCCGATAATATCGCCAATCCCGACCAGCAGGGGCACCACGATCACCGCAGCCAGAACCCGCGGCGCGGTGAGGTATTTCATCGGATGCGTCGAAAGGGTTACCAAAGCGTCGATCTGCTCGGTGACCTTCATGGTGGCGATTTCGGCGGCAATCGAGGAGGTCACGCGCGCTGCGATCATCAACCCGACCATCACAGGCCCCAGTTCGCGCACCATGCCGACGGCCACGATCTGGGGCACGACGGATTCAGCATTGAACCGCGCGCCGCCCGCATAGATTTGCAAGGCCAGCGCACCGCCGGTGAACACCGTGGTCAACCCGATGACCGGCAGCGACAGCCAGCCAATGTTGAGCAGCGCGGAGAGGAATTCACGGTGATAATAGGGCGGGCGCAGCATATGGCTGACCGCCTCCACGCCAAACAGCGCGATGCGGCCAATCGCGGCGAGCACGGCCATCACGGTGCGGCCAATGAGGGCTAGCGGATAAGTCAAATATAGACGCGCTTGTAGCGCGCTCCCAGTGAGGTCAGTATTTCATAGCCTATGGTATCGGCAAATCCGGCGACCGTGTCCACCGATTGATGCGCGCCGATCAATTCAAGATGCTCGGGGTCCTGCGCCAGCCCGGTGACATCGACCCCGATCATATCCATGGAAATGCGCCCGACCACCGGGACACTGGAGCTTTTGGCATATAGATGTGCGTTGGCACCCATCCCGCGCAGGATGCCATCGGCATAGCCGGCAGAGATTGTGGCGATCCGCGAGGGGCTGCGGGCCGTCCAGGTGTTGGAATATCCGACCGTTTCGCCCACCGCGACATCGCGGATCTGGATCACGGGGATATCCAGCAACACAACCGGGCGCGCGTCGACGTAAGGCAGGCCACCGTAAAGCCCGATGCCGGGGCGTACGAGGTCAAAATGGTATTCGGAACCGAGTAAAATCCCCCCGGTCGCGGCCAGCGAGAGGGGGGCGTCGACGCCTTGTGTCATATCGGTAAAGCATTGCAACTGTTGGGCATTCATCGGGTGATCGGGCGTATCCGCGCAGGCCAGATGCGACATGATCAGCGTTGGTTTATGCTCCAGGGCAAGATCGCGCAGTGCCGCCCATTCCGCCGCCTCCATGCCCAGACGGTTCATGCCGGTGTCGAGCTGGATGCCAAACGGATGGCCGGGCAGGGCCTCGAAATGGCGCAGCATCTGATCGATGGAATTGAGCATCGGGGTGAGGCCTGCATCCCGGATCAGGTCTGTATCCTGCGACATATGCCCGGAAAAGACGCTGATCTGCGGCCCCTTGCCCAGAACCGCGCGCAACGCAGCCCCCTCCTCGGCGACGGCGACAAAGAACGACCGCGCACCGGATTTTGCCAGCGCCTTTGCGACGCGGGGAAGGCCCAATCCGTAGGCGTCGGCCTTGATAACGGCAGCAGCTTTGCCCTGCGCAAGCGCATTCAGGTGACGCCAATTCTCGCTTAATGCGGCAAGATCAATGCTCAGGGATGCAACAGCCATGGCCGGGGTTTTGACAGGGCTGCGCGGGGGGTCAAGCGGAAAATGGGGTTGGCCACAAGCGGATCAGTGGTCTCGGCCACCCCGCTGATGCCCTCAAGGCCAGACAATTTGGAAAATGCACGTCGGGTCATCAATATGGTGGAAATGCGTGGCTGGCGTTTTTGCCCCCTGCTTGGCCAAAGCCTAAGCACCAAAGGCGCGAATGCCGTCGTTCCGGCAAATTTCTGACTATAAAAAAAGGGATATCCCCGTGTTGCAGGGTAACGTCATGGATTCTGCGCTATCCAGAAGTGTCCAAAGATCTGCCCGGCTTCAGAATTCGACAGAACCCAAATGATATTGCCGGTCCCGCTGTGCAGTCGCGCGCGGTGTCACTGAAACGGTTCGGTTTCACGTATCTGCGAAAATCCCTGTATGTTCAGGATTGATAATCCCCGGCGTTTTCTGAGGGAGTTTATGGGTGATCGGAGATTTATCGCTCAGCGCCCAAATGGCTGCTGTGCGCGGCAAATGAGCGTTGAAAGACCCCGATTGCCGCGCCTTTCATACCGCATCACAAGGTGCGCCGCAGATGCGGTATTGCCCTTGCTTTGGACGGGTAAATCAAGCAAATTTATGGAGGGATAACGCGTAAGGGGTATACTCATGAAATCAATTTATACAGCAATCGTGATGGCCGTATTCGCTGGATCCGCCAATGCCGCAACCATCATTACAGAAACTACCGACTACACAGACCAGGATCTGGCCGCGGGGCCGCTTTTTATCACCTCGAGCGGTGATTTTTCGACGCCCGAATCCTATTCGATCTCGGGCAGCCTCGCTCAGTCGGACCTGTCCGACAGCTTCACCGCTGTCCTCGGGCCAAACCGCATGCTCGAGAACATTGTCGTCAGCTTTTCAAATGTGGGTGGGCAATTTAACGGCACCGCGCTTCAACCTTCAGAGGTTACGACCAGCACGGCAATAACAGTGTTTTTCCCGGATATTATCCCGACTAACCCGCCGCAGCTTGGATTTACCATCAACCTGGGATCGGGCAATTCCAGCACGAATTTCATGAACGGCATTACTGCATTGCGGGATGATCAGACCTGGGTGTTTGGGTTTGGGATCGCTGCGAATTCCCCTCTGGCAAGTTTTGGAAGCATCAGCGGCGACTGGAATGTCACCTTTGATGTGGTGGACACATCCGTGCCCGCCGTGCCCTTGCCGGCCTCATCACTCCTGCTGATCGGAGCATTGGCGGGCCTGGGTCTTGCGCGTCGCAGGACGACGCAGGGCTGATTTGCCCGCCGGCGACTGGTTCCGCCGCTGTGCGCCAACGCCGGGTTCCTGCATATCGAGAGGGCTCGCCCGCCGCTCTCCCGGTCTGGTGCCATGGGGCGTGCGCTCCAAGAACCGCGTGAACGCATGCACTGCCCGCAGATCCATCCCCTGCGCCTTTGGCAGCTGTCGCTTGTTTTGCGTATCGTCAACCGAGCGCAGGCTTGTCGATTGAGCGACGCACCGCCAAACATCCGTTCACCTAAGATCAACTCACGTCATTCTGGGAGTTCACTTTGGTCTTCTCATGGTAACTCGAGATCAGCTTTGACTGGGTCGTACCGGTCGCATCTGTTTTGTAACGCAGTGGGGTGAAAGACGTCATACAGCCACTTAGCTGACCACGCCGAACCATATTTAGCAGATAATTCGATAGATCATTTCACCCAATTTGCCGGGCGAAAGTCAGGAAATTCAATTGTGAGTGAGGGTTAGGTACAGCTGGTAGCCCGTAGGGGAATCGAACCCCTCTTTCCAGGTTGAAAACCTGGCGTCCTAACCGATAGACGAACGGGCCACTAGGCTGTGAGCGGTTGATTAGGCAATCCACGTGCCGCGTGCAAGCAAAAATGTGGGACGCGGGCAATAAATTTTGTCGCACCCCGGTTTTAGCTGGGTGCCGCGTCTTCCAGGCGCAATTGCACGCTTTGACGTCCGCGCCAGGTGTTGATGTCAAGCCGCCCCGCAAGGTGAAAGCGCCGCCCGGCATGGCCCTCAAGGGTCACGCCCAAGGGGGTGTCAAACGCCCCGAAACAGATCGCGTCCAGTTTCGCACCGACCCCGTCACCAAAGCCGAGTTTGAGGTGGCTTTCCCCAACCCGCTTGGCAAATGTGATCGCCATATCGGCAAAGACAAAGCGCGGGGCAGGGGCACTGGCCCCGAAGGGACCGACCTTTTCAATCATCTCGCTCAACTCAAGCGTGGCGCTCGCGGGCATCAGTAACCCGTCAACCTTCAGATCGGCGGCCCCTGCCAGATGCGCGCCCTGTTTTTCCAGCAATTCATTCAGACGCGCCATGGCGGCTTCCAGCTTGTCCCCGGTCACGGTCAGACCGGCGGCCATCTTGTGACCTCCGCCCTTGAGCAGGAGGCCTTCCGCTGCCAGACGCTGGATCGGTTGGCCCAGATCAATGCCGGAAATCGACCGCCCCGAGCCCTTACCGATGCCATCCTCAAAGCCGATCACGATGCTGGGCCGCCCGGAGGCCTCCTTGAGGCGCGAGGCGACGATGCCCACGACACCGGGATGCCAGCCCGGACCGGCGGCCCAGACCAGTGCGCCCTCCATGCCGCGGGTTTCGGCCTGTTCCAGGGCCGCGGCGCGCACGGAGGCCTCGATCTCGCGCCGTTCAGTGTTGAGCCTGTCCAGACGTTCGGCGAGGGCTGCGGCTTCATGCACGTCCTGCGTGGCCAGCAGGCGCGCGCCCAGATCCGCCGCCCCGATGCGCCCGCCCGCATTGACGCGCGGACCCAGCAGAAACCCAAGGTGATAAGAGGTGGGAGCAGTATCCATGCGCGCGATATCGGCCAGTGCCGCGAGGCCAGGGCGCGCGCGTTCCGCCATGATCCGCAAGCCCTGGCGCACAAAGGCGCGGTTCACGCCAATGAGCGGGGCGACATCCGCCACCGTGGCCAGGGCCACCAGATCGAGCATGCCCATGAGGTCGGGGCCTTTTTGCGCGTCGCGGCGCAGCTGGCGGCCCAGTTCGACCAGCAATAAAAACACCACGCCCGCAGCACAAAGATGCGCCAGATCACCGGTTTCATCCTGCCGGTTCGGGTTCACCACGGCGAGCGCCCCTGGAAGGGTTTCCGCGCCAAGGTGGTGGTCCAGCACCAGCACATCCGTATCCACCGCCGCCGCAATCGGACCATGCGACAGCGTCCCGCAATCCACGCAGATGATCAGATCATGGGTGCGCGCCAATTGCGCCATGGCGTCTTCATTGGGGCCATAGCCTTCATCAATCCGATCGGGAATATAGAGCGTTGCGTCATGCCCCATCGCGCGCAGCCAGACCAGCAAAAGCGCGGCAGAGGCGCCGCCATCCACGTCGTAATCGGCAAAAACCGCGATCCGCTCGCGCGCGCGCAGCCCCGCCAATACGCGCGCGGCGGCTTTTTCCATATCCCGCAGCGCATGCGGGTCGGGCAGCAGATCGCGAAGGGACGGCGCGAGGAAGGCCTCCGCCTCCTGCGGTGGGATGCCGCGCCGCGCCAGCGCCTGCGCCACCGGACCCGGCAGACCGGCGTGCTGTGCAATGGCCTCCGCGGCGCGCGTCACCTCGATGGGCGGACCCACCCAGCGCCGCCCCGTCAGGCTGTGATCAACGTCAAGGAAACTCACCCGCGCTGCCGCGCTTATTTCGGAGCCACCGGCGTGCGGTAGTTGATGCGGCGCACCGATCCGGTCTTGGAGCGCATGATCAGTGTTTCGGTGGTCATCCAGCCGGGTTCGCGTTTCACCGCAGGCAGGATGTTGCCATCCGTCACGCCTGTGGCGGCAAAAATCACGTCCTCGGTCACCATTTCATCGCGGTGATAGATGCGGTCGAAATCGGTGATCCCGGCCTTGCGCGCACGGCCCCGCTCATCATCGTTGCGAAACAGCAGACGGCCATACATCTGCCCGCCCATGCATTTGAGCGCCGCTGCTGCCAACACGCCCTCTGGCGCGCCACCCGACCCCATGTACATATCGATACCGGTACCCGGTTCGGCGCAATGCATCACGCCGGCCACATCGCCATCCGTGATCAGACGGATCGAGGCCCCGGTGGCACGTACCTCGGCGATCATCGGTTCGTGACGGGGCCGCTCCAAAATGCAGACGGTGATGTCGGCCGCGCCACATCCCTTGGCCTTGGCCAAAGCCGCGACCCGCTCGCCGGGGGTCATGTCCAGCGTCACCACATCCTTTGCAAATCCGGGACCAATCGCCAGCTTGTCCATATAAACGTCAGGCGCATGCAGCATGGAGCCACGCGGCCCCATGGCAATGACGGTCAGCGCGTTGGGCATGTCCTTGGCCGTGAGCGTGGTGCCCTCCAGCGGGTCCAGCGCGATGTCCACGCCGGGGCCGTTGCCGGTGCCGACTTCTTCGCCGATATAAAGCATCGGAGCTTCGTCCCGCTCGCCTTCGCCGATGACCACGACGCCCGCGATGTCGAGCATGTTGAGCTGTTCGCGCATCGCGTTGACGGCGGCCTGATCGGCGGCTTTTTCATCACCATGCCCGACCAGACGGGCCGAGGCCAAGGCGGCTGCCTCTGAAACGCGGGCAAGACCCAGAGAGAGCATACGATCCTGAAATTCGGCGTTGGCTGGCATGGAAACTGTCCTTTTTATATGAATATGAGTTGCGGCAGATGTACCCTTGCGATCCGGCCCGCACAACCGCGCCGTAGGATCATGGTTTCAGACCTGCTCAATGCGCAAAGCGACCGGCGTGCCTGATAACACCCCGGTGCTCTCCATCGCTGCGAGGGCCGCGTTAAGCGCATCCGGCGCGGTTTTATGGGTGACGATCAGGACAGGTGCCGCGGTGTCGTCATGGCCATATTGGCGCATCCGGTCGATGGATACGCCCGCTTCGCCCAGAACGGCGGCGATCTTGGCCAGCGCGCCGGGTTTATCCTCCAGCGACATGCGCAGGTAATAGGGGGCAGGGGCCTTGGCATGGGCGGGCGTAGAGGTTTTAAGCGCATCGGCCGCGATCCCAAAGACCGGACCGCGCAGGCCGCGCGCGATATCGCAGACATCACCCATGACCGCACTGGCGGTCGGCCCTTCGCCCGCACCAGGGCCGCGCAGCACGATCTGCCCCACGGCGTCGCCTTCGAGCACGACCATATTGGTGCCCCCGTCCAATTGCCCCAGCGGCGAGGTGTCAGGCACAAGACAGGGCTGCATGCGCTGCTCGAGCCCACGCCCGGTCATCTGAGCGATGCCCAAGAGCTTGATTTTATAGCCCATATCGGCGGCGGCGCGGATGTCGTCAATGCTGACCCGGTCGATGCCTTCCAGCGTGATGCCATCAAAATCGACGCGGGTGCCAAAGGCCAGCGCCGAGAGAATGGCCAGCTTATGTGCTGCGTCAATGCCGCCCACATCCAGCTGCGGATCGGCTTCCAGATAGCCCAGCCCATCGGCCTCAGAAAAGACCTCCGCATAGCTGAGACCGGCGGTTTCCATCCGCGTCAGGATATAGTTGCACGAACCGTTCATCACACCCATCACGCGGGTGACGTCATTGCCCGCAAGCCCCTCGCGCAGGGATTTGATGACAGGGATGCCGCCCGCGACGGCGGCCTCGTAGTGCAGCGCCTTGCCTGCGGCCTCGGCGGTTTCGGCAAGCGACTGGCCGTGGATGGCGAGCAGCGCCTTATTGGCGGTCACCACGTCTTTTCCGGTGGCCAATGCCGCCTCGACCGCGTCTTTTGCGGGACCTTCATGGCCGCCGATCAACTCGACAAAAACATCCACGTCATCGCGCTTGGCCAGCACCACCGGATCGTCTTCCCAGGCATAGCGGTCCAGCGGCAGGCCGCGATCCTTGGATTTATCCCGCGCAGACACGGCTGAAATCACGATCCGGCGCCCCGTGCGCGCGGCAAGCAGGGCCTCGTGCTGGCGGATAATGCGCAGCACGCCAATTCCGACCGTACCCAGACCTGCAATACCAAGACGAAGCGGCTCTGACATGACGGGGAATCCTCTGCTAGGGGGTTGTTTTGCGCCGTGTAGCGGGTTCGGCGCGCGCGCGCAACGCGCTTGCGCTCACTGAGGGGTTTGAGCGAGCCGGGCGCGCTCGGATTCATCCAGAACCGGGGCGCGCAGGCGATCCGCGCGCGATTTTAATCCGCTGACACGGGCGTCCAGCTGGTCTTGAGTGTCAAGCGGTACCTCACCGGGGCCGTTCAACACATCCGCAATCGAATCCAGCGAAATGAGATCGGGATAGGCGGCATCGCGCGCGATCGGCCCGGTCGCATCGTCAATTTCGGGAAACTGGACGCAGCCGGCGAGCAAGGCACACAGCAGGACAAGAACAGGAAGGCGCATCAGACAGTCTCCAATTGCTCCCCGCGTTCTGCCCGATGGCGCGCGCTGGTGCAAGCAGGGTTTGTTTTCGAACCATGTTCATTCATTGCTAGGGCATGGGGTCATTGGTGGGGCACCGGGGGCGGTTGGCATCATGGCACCACGGGCGCGGATCGGCTTTCGCAACCCGCTAATGCGCGGGTTTGATGAAGGTTCCGTTGTTTAGATCGCGCATCGCCTGTTGCAGTTCCGCCTGCGTGTTCATCACAATCGGGCCGTGCCAGGCCACGGGCTCCTCAATCGGCGCGCCTGAAATCAGCAGGAACCGGATGCCATCCGGGCCCGCCTGCACCGTGACCTCATCACCGGTGCCAAAACGCACCAGCGTGCGGTCGCCGGACAGATCGCGGATGTTGATTTCTTCTCCGCCGATTTCCTTTTCCAGCAGAACGCCGCTTGGCGCGCTGGCATCCACAAAGGCACCGGACCCTTGGAAAATATAGGCAAAGGCGCGCCGGTAGGTGTCTATCTTGAAACTCTTGCGCACCCTCGCAGGTACAAAAACATCCAGATATTGCGGATCGGCGGCGATCCCATCGACCGGGCCGACCTTGCCCCAGAACGCGCCGGTAATGACCTTGACCACCGTGCCGTCATCATCGGTGACCTGCGGAATATCGGCACCGGTGATATCCTGATAGCGCGGCGCGGTCATCTTCTGGCTGGCGGGCAGGTTGCCCCAGAGCTGGAACCCGTGCAACTGGCCGCGCGCGTTCCCCTGCGGCATTTCCTGATGCAGGATGCCCGATCCGGCGGTCATCCATTGCACATCACCCGCGCCAAGCGTCCCCTGATTGCCCAGCGAATCGCTGTGATCGACGCTGCCCTCAAGCACATAGGTAATCGTCTCGATGCCGCGATGCGGATGCCAGGGAAAGCCCTTGAGGAAATCCTCCGGGCGGTCATTACGGAAATCGTCAAACAACAGGAACGGATCGAGTTCGGAGGGGTCCTGAAACCCGAACGCACGGTGCAGTTTTACACCGGCGCCTTCAAGGGTGGCTTGCGCTTTGCGGATTTCCAAGGTGGGTCGAAGCGACATGGCACGTCTCCTGATGGCTTTGAGCAAGATGTAGGTATCACGCAGGGCACCACAATAGCTTTGGGGTGAACGGTTGCTGTGCGGGGATGCAGAGGTAAATAATCACAAATTGTGATGCGTTATATCATATACATTCGTTTTGAGAATTAATGAGATGCGGTTATGTGCAAGGCATCCGATGTTGGATCAACCATCGAAAGGAATCTCCCATGGTCTTCGAAACAACTGTTCAGGAAAGAAACGTGATGCCTCTGGCGGGGCGGGGGGTGGCAACGCTGCTCTTGGGGCTGGCCCTTGGCGTCATGATCGGTGCGCTCTTGGCGCAGCGGGTGGATGACTTGCCAGCACCGGGCGTGATATTGCAGACGGGCGAGATCATCGGGGAAGACTGGCATGGCAATGTGCGGCGGTCTTTACCCGCGCAATAATCAACGCCGCCCCCACCAGTGGCTTGGTCTTTTACGTCCGCCGCGCTTGGCATCAAGCCAGAGCGCGGCGCGGCGCAAGGGCGAAAGCGCCAGCTTCAACCAGACCCGGTGATACCATCTGCTAAAATCGCGGTTGAACGGGCAAACCCGCATGCAGATGGCACAATCCGAGGCCAGTTTCGCCCAGAAGCCGAAACATTTTTCCGCATCCGAGGTCCATTTGCGCACGCCTTTGAGTGCGGAGATATTCGCGCCGCCGACCTGCGGCGCGCCATAAGGCAAAGCCTTGACCGGGCAGGCATCCGCGCATTTCGTGCAGATGTCGCAAAACGCCCGCACGCCCAGCGGTTTGGGCGCGTCATGCGCAAGCGGCAGCGACGTGAATATCTTGGAAAACCGCAAGCGTGGCCCGAATTCGGGCGTGATCACCATCTGGTTGCGCGCGTATTCGCCCAGGCCCGCCTTGAGCGCATAGGGGATCACGAGGGCTGTGTCATTCATCGAAGCGATCGCCTCATAGCCCAGATTGCGGATGTAGGCGGCAAGCTGCATGACGCTCGCGGCCTCCTGACTATAGGCGCGCCCGGTGGCAGCGCCAGCGGTGGCAGCCGGATAGGTGTCGAGCAGATCCGCGTCCATCTCATGGCCCAGAACGATCACGGATGTGATCCCCTCGGGCAGATCATTGGGTGCATCCGAAAGATCGCGCACATCCACACGGCTGGAATAGTGCCAGCGCGGGTCACAACCGGTGATCCCGCAGAGGTCGGCCTTGAAAAATCGCGCGACCTTCTTGATTTCATGCGACATATTCTCGGGGCTGTCGATCTCCAACTGTACGGGCGCAATCGGCGTGTCTGCACTGATCGGGGCCTGAAACCCCTCGCGTCGTCCCTGATCGGCAAAGCGGTCCGTCATGATGTCGGAAATCAGCCAGGAGGCGTTGCGCAGCGCAAAATCGCGCTGGCCAAACCCGTCACCGCGCCGTGGCGTCGCTTCCATCCGGTAGGAGGCAAAGAAGGCATCGCTCGCCTTGCTGCGCACGCTTTGATCCCAGAACGCGCGGGTGAAGATATCGTTGCGCTGCGCAAACCGCTCGAAATCCTGCGTGACGTCAATTCCGGCGGCGGCGTCCGCGCGGGGCGGGGGTGAAGTGTCGCTCATGCGCACAGCCTACGCGCGCAGGTCCTTGGGTCAATCTCAAAGGTCGCAAACAGACGCGACCCCGGCCCGAGCCGCGCCCAATTTGGGTTAAAGGCAAGAGAGCGGGAGCGGTCATGAAAGTTGGGTTTATCGGCTTGGGTAATGTGGGGGGGAAGCTGGCAGGCTCGCTCATCCGCAATGGTATCGACGTGCAGGTACATGATTTGAATGCGGAATTTGTAGCCGGGATGGTCGCACATGGAGCCGTTGATGGGGAAAGCCCGGCGCAGATAATGCAGGCCTGTGACGCTGTGATCACCTGTCTGCCCTCCCCTGCGGCGTCGGCGGCGGTTCTGGAGGAAATGTTGCCGCATGTGGGTCCCGGAAAAATCTGGATGGAGATGTCGACCACGGATGGTGATGAAATCAAGCGCCTTGCCGCTTTGGTGAGCGCACAGGGCGGTGCGGCGGTGGATTGTCCCGTCTCGGGGGGCTGTCACCGGGCGGATACCGGAAATATTTCGATCTACGCGGGCTGTGATCGCGCGACGTTTGAGCGGGTCTTGCCAATTTTGACATGCATGGGGCGGCGGATCCTGCATGTGGGCGCGGTCGGTCATCCCAGTGTTCTCAAGGTCATGACCAATTATCTGGCCACGGCGAATTTGTTGACGCTTTGTGAGGCTTTGACGGTGATGAAGGCCGCCGGACTGGACCTGGGCATGACCTATGAGGCGATTGCGATGTCGTCGGGGACGTCCTTTGTGCATGAAACCGAAAGCCAGTTGATCCTGTCGGGTGCACGCGATGTGAATTTCACCATGGACCTTGTGCAAAAGGACATCGGGCTGTTTCAAAAGATCGCGGACCAGCAGGGCGTGCCGCTGGAAATCTCGCCCTTGCTGATCGAGATGATGAACGACGGGCAAAACCGGTATGGCGCGCGTGCGCAATCGGACCGCATGATCGAACGGCTCGAAGAGGCAACGGGGCTGAGCGTTCAGGCCCCCGGTTTCCCGCAGGAGCTGGTGGATGATGAGCCCGAAGAGCTCGGCTACGAGGTGGTGGTGACCCGTTAGGCGAGGGTGCCATCCGCCGTCAGCGTGGTTTTACCACCCAAATAGGGGGCGAGCACATCCGGCAGGATCACCGAGCCATCCGCCTGCTGGCCGTTTTCGAGCACCGCGATCAAACAGCGCCCAACGGCGAGACCGGAACCGTTCAGCGTGTGCACGAATTGCGGCTTGCCCCCGCCGGCGGGTTTGAAACGCGCATTCATGCGGCGGGCCTGGAAATCGCCGGTTGTGGAGACGGAAGAAATTTCGCGATAGGCGTTCTGCCCCGGCAACCACGCCTCGATATCGTAAGTGCGCCGCGCGCCGAACCCCATATCGCCCGTGCACAACAGGACTGTACGATAGGGAATGCCCAAACGTTCAAGCAAGTCTTCGCCGCAACGTAGCATCCGTTTTTGTTCGTCTTCCGAGCGGTCGGGATGGGTGATCGAGACCATTTCGACCTTTTCAAACTGGTGCTGGCGCAGCATCCCGGCGGTATCGCGCCCCGCACTGCCCGCCTCCGAGCGGAAACATAATGTGTGCGCGGTCATGCGACGGGGCAACTCGCTTTCCTCCAGTACGTCGCCCGCCACGGAATAGGTCAGCGTGATTTCGGAGGTGGAGATCAGCCAGGCACCGTCGGTGGTTCGATAGCTGTCTTCGGCGAATTTGGGCAGCTTGTCGGTGCCATACATCGCCTCGTCGCGCACCAGAACCGGCGTGTTATATTCGGTCAACCCGTTGTCATCCACATGCGTGTCGATCATGAAGTGCGCCAACGCGCGGTGGATGCGCGCAACAGCCCCTTTGAGCATGACAAACCGCGCACCAGAGGTTTTGGCGGCGGTTTCGAAATCCATCGACGCTGCGACGCCGCCGATCTCGTAATGCTCTTTTGGGGTGTAATCGAAACCGGGGATCACGCCCCAGTTATTCACCTCGACGTTGTCGTTTTCATCCGCCCCCTGCGGCACGTCATCCGCGGGCAGGTTTGCGATCCAGGCGAGTTTTTCGTTTAACTGCGTGTCCAGCGCCTTGGCCTCGGCCTGAAGGGCTGCGACTTCGGCTTTTTTATCCCCAACCAGCGCGCGCAGACGTTCAAATTCGGCTTCATTGCCTGAGGCCTTGGCCGCGCCGACCTCCTTTGAGGCCTTGTTCTGATCGGCCTGCGCGGTCTCAGAGGCGTTGATCTTGGCACGCCGCGCCTCATCCAGCGCCAGAATCTCAGCTGCAACCGGGGCATCGCCGCGCCGCGCCAGGGCGGCGTCAAAGGCGTCGGGGGTCTCACGAATGGCACGAATGTCATGCATAGCATCTGTCCTTGGATCTGAGTCGGCGTTGCCGCAGTTTATGGCCGATAATTCAACAACACGTAACCATCAGATTTTGCGCGCCCCTTCAAGGATCGCTCTGACCCGGCGTCGCGCGTGCCATCGCTGCGCGCCAATGCGATAACACCCAATCATCAATGGGTACGGCAATGCTGCGCGGGGGGGTGGCGTTCAGGCGCGCCGAAATCACGCCAATCACCATCCAGCCGTCGCCACCGCGTGCCAATACCGGCCCCCCCGAATTGCCCGCGATTACCTCACAATCCAGCAAAAGCCGTTCTGCATCGCTCCCGGCCTGTTTCGCGCAATCAAAGCGCCCGTTGATCACATGCGGTCGCTTTCGATGATATCCAAGAACGGCCAAATTCTGCACCGTGCGGCTGTCTGGTTTGCGCAGCGCGTGCGGCGTGACATCACCCACTTCAATCGGTGTGCTCAATTGGATCACCGCGATGTCGTGCCTGACCTTATCATCGCCCTGTTCGCCTGCGTAATCGGGGTGAATATCGATCCGTTTGGACAAGCGATGCGCGGCAAAGGAACCTCGGTCCCAACCGGCCACGAAATGCCGCGTCCTGTTGCGTTGCAAAACGGCGCTGACGCAATGGGCCGCCGTCAAAACAAGATCCGGCGCAATCAAGGTGCCGGTGCAGGAGGATTTATCGCGAAAGCCAGCCGTATTGACCAAGCCCACCGCCACCCATTGTGCGCGCAGCGCGCCCGCCAGGGCAGGCAGGGGCTCCGCACGGACAGTTTGTACACTCCCGAAAGCCGCACCAAGGGCACTCAGGAGGATGAAAAGCAAAGCATATGGTTGGCGCACGCAAACCCTCGCGAAACAGTCGATGGCATCAAACCTGCACCGATTGATGCGCCCCGCCAAGGGAATAAGGCGGGGTGGTTTGGCATATCACAGCGGGCCTGATCGGGTTTTATATGCAGATAAATGAAAACAATACGTTATCAGGCCAGTTTCACAGGTGTTTTTATCCCACAGGGATAAAAGGCGACCCATTCGGATATTGCGCAGCTGAAAAGGGGTTCGATATGGCGGAAAATCAGGACCCGGTCTAGGAGAGGGCGGGGCGGCTGAGGTGTTCTTGCTGTGAGGTTTCAGATGCGAGGCTTCGTCCCGCTCGGTCTGCGTGCCTGAGCCGATCCGGCCCAATCGCTTTGGGTCCAATGGAGGGCGACCGGTTTCAAATAAATGCGCGCCCGTGCAGCCCCGGTGCCTTGCCGTGTGACCCGCTGGATATCGCCCGAAGGCACGCCGGGGGCCGCAGGAACCGCTCCTTGCCGCCTTAGCAGATCGCCAGAACCCGCGCGCCGCGCCGCGGATTACGTGTTCGACAACTGGCCTGATGAACCCTGGCTTTACGGTGGCGGAAACCCTCAACGCACCTTGCAATATCGGTGCCATCTGTGACTTTTACCCCTGTGGGGCCAGGTGCCTCAACGCGCTTGCCCGAACAAAGGTCGTGATATGTCCAAAGATCCGCTGTTACAGCCCTATCAACTCAAGCATCTGACACTCAAAAACCGGATCATGACGACAAGCCATGAGCCCGCATACCCCGAAGACGGTATGCCCAAAGACCGCTACCGCGCCTATCACGAAGAGCGCGCCAAAGCCGGGGTTGCCCTTGCGATGACAGCCGGGTCCGCCGCCGTGTCAAAAGACAGCCCGCCGGTGTTCAATAATGTGCTGGCCTATAAGGATGAGGTGGTCCCGTGGATCCGCAACCTCACGGATGCATGCCATGGCCACGGGTGTGCGGTGATGATCCAGCTGACGCATCTGGGGCGGCGGACGGCTTGGAACAAGGGCGATTGGCTGCCCTCTGTGTCCTCGTCAAAACACCGCGAACCGGCGCATCGCGCCTTTCCCAAGCTGGTCGAGGATTGGGACATCACTCGCATCATTTCCGATTTTGCCGATGCTGCCGAACGGATGAAAGCCGGGGGCATGGATGGGATCGAATTGCAGGTTTACGGCCATCTTCTGGATCAGTTCTGGTCGCCTTTGACCAATGATCTGACGGGCCATTACGGTGCCGATACGCTGGAAAACCGCATGCGCTTTCCGCTGGATGTGCTTGGTGCGGTGCGCAAACGCGTGGGCGCGGATTTTATTGTCGGTTTTCGCTATACGGCGGATGAGGCGCAAAAGGGTGGAATTTCGGCCGAGGACGGCCTGGTGATCTCCAGGAAACTGGCCGCAACGGGGCAGCTTGATTTCCTGAATGTCATTCGGGGCCGCATTCATACCGATCCCGATATGACCGATGTCATTCCGGTGCAGGGCATGCCAAGCGCGCCCCATCTGGATTTCGCGGGCGAGGTAAAGCGCGCCACCGGCATGCCGGTCTTTCACGCAGCGCGCATCCCGGATGTTGCAACCGCGCGCCATGCAATACAGTCGGGGCAGTTGGATATGGTCGGCATGACCCGCGCGCATATGGCAGACCCCCATATCGTACAAAAGATCATCGAGGGCCGGGAGCACGACATCCGCCCCTGTGTCGGCGCCACATATTGTCTGGACCGGATTTATCAGGCGGGTGATGCGCTGTGTATTCATAATGCCGCCACGGGCCGCGAGCTGAGCATGCCGCATCAGATCGATCCCGCCAAAACCCGTCGCAAGGTTGTGATTGCCGGGGCTGGACCGGCCGGGCTGGAGGCCGCGCGCGTGGCTGCCGAACGCGGGCACGCGGTTGTCGTGTTTGAGGCCCAGCCGGAGCCGGGCGGGCAAATCCGCCTAACCGCCCAAAGCGCGCGCCGTCGTGAGATGATCGGCATCATCGACTGGCGCATGGCGCAATGTGCCGCGCGCGATGTGACTTTTCATTTCAACACATGGGCCGGGCCGGAAGACGTGCGCGCCCTTAACCCGGATGTGGTCATTGTCGCCACCGGTGGCCTGCCCAATATAGAGCTTTACGAGACCGGGCAGGAGGCCGCGCATGTCGTATCCGCCTGGGACATCATATCGGGGGACGTGAAACCGGCGGGCGAGGTTCTGATCTATGACGAAAGCGGTGATCATCCCGGTTTGCAGGCCGCCGAGGTCGCGGCTGCGGCGGGTGCACGGGTCGAAGTGATGACCCCGGATCGTACCTTCGCGCCTGAGATCATGGCGATGAACCTCGTGCCTTACATGCGGTCGCTGCAAGATAAGGACGTAACCTTTACCGTCACCCGGCGCCTGCTGGGGGTGGAGCGGGCGGGCAATCGGTTGAGGGCTCAGATCGGGACGGATTACAGTGATCATTCACGGGTGCAGGAATATGACCAGATTGTTGTAAACTACGGCACGATGCCGCTGGATGATCTGTATTTCGACCTCAAACCCCATAGCCGCAATGGCGGGGCCGTAGATCATGATGCGCTGATTGCCGGGCAGGCGCAGGCGCTGGTGCAAAACGAGAACGCGGGTTTCCAGCTTTTCCGTATTGGCGATGCGGTATCGGCGCGCAACACCCATGCCGCGATCTACGATGCCTTGCGGCTGATGAAGGATATCTAGAGCGCGATCAACCCTGGCCGGGCCACACGCGCGGTCCTGCGGCAGGTCGCAGCGATGCGCTGTTGCGCGGTTCTGGCACCGGTGTCGGTTGATTACCCTCAAGGGGGGAAAATCGTTCATTCCGGTATCCAATCGTCCACCGGCCCGAAAGGAACCGCCCAAGATCGCGCTGAGGGTCGGGTGAATCCGGTTCTTGAGGCATCAGTGCTACGCGTCTGCTCACGCAATGGCGTTGGCCAGACTAAGAGTATCACCCCGTGCCTTTGGTATCATTCATGATCTGGACCGGAACCACACTGGCGGTTTGAAAACCAGCGTTACGCGACATGATGCCTGCAACATTTGGATGGCCGCAACAGGTTTGGCTTGAAATCGGAGGCCCGCATGTTCCGCGGGCTAACCCTTATCCGAGCTGCCCGCACCAAATGCGGAGGCGCGTAACAACACTCTGCGCACTTCAACCAAATGGGCTTTCATGCGCTGTCGGCTCAGGTCGGCATCGCGTGCAACAAGCGCATCCAAAATCAGCCGGTGGTGTTCCAGGGCCGTATCCTGTGGTTCACCAAACAGGCCTGTGAGAGCGCCCATACGTTCAAACATGGGCGAGAACATCTGTGACCAGAGCCGGTCAATGATCCCCACCAGCGGTTCGATCCTGGTCGCCTTGGCCAGCGCGATATGAAAGGCATGATCCGCTTCACGGTGCGTGCCACGGCCATGGGCCGCTGCCATGGCCTCAATACTGATCTCCATGGCCATCAACTGAGTTGCATCAATGCTCGCAGCGGCTCTTGCCGCGATTTCGCATTCAATCAACTCGCGCGCGTCCAGTAACTCCAAAGGACCAGCGCCCAGATCCGTATCTGTTGTGACACCGGGCTGGTCGACGTATATGCCGGACCCGGTACGGATCGACACTTGTCCGGCGATTTCCAGTGCGATCATCGCTTCGCGAACCGTGGAGCGTGCCACCTTCAGCCGGTCCGAGAGGACCCGCTCGGAGGGCAGGCGCGTGCCGGGCAACAGAGCTTCTTGGGCGATGATCCCGGCAATCTGGTCTGCCACTTTACGGTAGAGCCGAAAACCGGGTTCGGGCGATTTCTTGTCCATGGAGCCCCTTTGTTCCGTCCCCTTTAGACAGCTAACAGGCTGGCTTGCCAGAGGGAAGGCGGTTTTCAAAATTGGTCTTGCCAAAATGAAGAAATGCAGGCCATATCAATCAAATTGGACGGACCAATATTAAGAATCTGTTACTACTTCTGCCCAAATGACCAAATAATGGCTCAGGAAGTTGCCAATTTTTTTGAGTCTGGCCAGACCAAATT
Organism: Roseobacter fucihabitans; assembly: GCF_014337925.2. Classification (NCBI taxonomy): domain Bacteria; kingdom Pseudomonadati; phylum Pseudomonadota; class Alphaproteobacteria; order Rhodobacterales; family Roseobacteraceae; genus Roseobacter; species Roseobacter fucihabitans. The sequence continues at coordinate 1,279,419 of NZ_CP143423.1, forward strand.
AATCCGGAAGATGCGACCAGGCCGACCTTTTTTGATCAAAGGGCGGTTCCGATAAATCACTCTAGGGAGGAACATCGAATGAACAAAATCCTGAAATTTAGTATCGCCGCAGCCCTCGTGGCAGGAACTGCACAGGCCCAGGAGTTGCGCGGCTGGAATACGCATGTGCCGGATTATCCGGTATCAATCGCGCTTGATCGCTTTGTCGAGATGGTCGAGGAACGCACCGATGGGCGCATTCAAATGCAAAACTATCACGGGGCCACGCTGGGCGAGGGCGAGTTTGCGACCGAACAGCTGCAATTTGGCGCGCTGGATTATGGCGTATTTTCAACCGCACCGATGGTGAATACGGTCAAGGAACTCGGCGTCACCTCCTTGCCTTACGTCTTCAAGGATCCCGAGCATCAATACCGCGTGCTGGAAGGTCCGATTGGTGAGGACATAGCCGCAGCGATGGGCGAGGCCAATATGGTGCCCTTGTCCTGGTTCGCCTCCGGTTCGCGCAGCTTTTATGCTAATGCGCCGCTCAATTCCGTTGAGGATATCGCGGGTAAGAAATTCCGAGTGCAAAACAGCGATATCAACGTGGCGATGGTCGAAGCCCTGGGGGCCAATGCGACACCGCTGCCGTTTGGCGAGGTTTACACATCGATCCAATCGGGCGTCGTTGACGGTGCAGAAAACAACTGGCCGAGCTACGAATCCACGGGCCATTTCGAGGTGGCCCCCTATTACATCATCGATAATCACACGATTGTTCCCGAAGGCATCATCTTTGCCAAGACCACATGGGATAAGTTCTCGCCAGAAGATCAGGCGATTGTGCGCGCCGCCGCACAGGAAGCTGCGATTTATCAAAGGGAGTTGTGGGCCGCGCGTGAAACCAAGTCCCGCGAGATTGTCGAAGCCGCCGGTGTCACAATCGTGGAGGGCATCGACACCACGACTTTTGCGGAGAAAATGGGACCGGTCTATGAGCAATTTGCAAGCGATCCGGTTGTTGCGGATTTGCTGAAGCGGATCCAGGCAACGGAGTGATGCATGCCGGGGAGGCTGCTGTGCCAGCCTCCTGCTTTCCCGCTGGATCGGAGCCCAAATCATGCGTTGGAAAATAGTTGATCGACTGGCGCGCGCTGTGACCGGGATCAGTTCGGTCGCGCTGGTCTTGCTGGTGGTGTTCACCGGATGGCAGGTCTGGGGCCGCTATGTGCTCAACGACACCCCGACCTGGACGGAAAAAGCGGCATTGCTGCTGATCTTGATCGTGGCACTGCCGATGGCGGCGGTCGGGTTGCGCGAGAATTTTCACCTCGGCATCGATTACATCAACGATCTGTTGCCCGCCAGAGCGCAAACCATTCTTGAGGTCATCAACTCAATTATTCTGGGGGGCTTTGGGGTGGCGATGATCTTTGGCTCCTGGCCCTTGGTTGTCGGCACATGGGGGCGTGACATTCCCTTGATCGGGCTGCCGCAGGGGCTGCAATATGCGCCCCTGATCCTGACCGGCGCGTTGATTGTGTTGTTTATGGTGGAACGCATCTGGTTTTTGTGGCGCGCGGCACCGCAGGACCCCGGTGAGGGCGCGCCTAAGCCGGGGGGGCTTTGATATGGGGCTGACCATACTTCTATGCGCCTTTGTCATCTGTGTGGTCATGGGTATTCCGATTGCCTTTGCGCTGGGCGTTGCCGCCCTGGTGACGGCGATGTATCAGGGCATCCCCGAGTTGATCGTGTTTCAGCGCATGGTGGCCGGGATCAATGTGTTTTCACTGCTGGCGATCCCGTTCTTCATTTTCGCAGGCGAAATCATGATGCGCGGCGGGATCGCGCTGCGGCTGGTGCGCGCCGCAGAATCCCTAGTCGGACAGGTACGCGGTGGCCTAGGGCTGGTCAACGTGCTGACCTCAATGCTCTTTGGTGGCATTTCCGGGTCCGCCGTCGCGGATACATCTGCGCTTGGCTCTGTGATGATCCCGATGATGCGCGAACGGGGCTATGACGATGATTATACGGTGAATGTCACCGTCACCTCCTCCATCGCAGGTGTGCTCATTCCGCCGAGCCATAATATGATCCTCTACGCGCTCGCGGCAGGGGGTGGGGTGTCTATCACCTCCCTGTTCATTGCCGGTGTCGTGCCGGGTATCCTTTTGTGCCTGTGCTTGTCTCTGGCCGCTTATGTCATCGCGGTGCGGCGCGGGTATCCGACCGGGGTATTTCCGGGGTGGCGCGCCGTTGTGTTTGCCATGGGGGCTGCATTGCCCGGCTTCATGACCGCGGTCATCATCATCGGCGGGGTCGTCTCGGGCGTGTTCACGGTGACGGAGAGTGCGGCGATCGGCGTGATCTATGCGCTGATCGTGACGGCGGTGTTTTATCGCTCGCTCTCCTGGCAAGCCTTTCGCGACAGCGTCACACAAGCGATCCGCACAACGGCCATGGTGATGATCCTTGTCGGCACCGCGCAGGCCTTCAGTTATTTCATCACGCTTTATCAGGTCCCATCCGCCATCCTCGCCGGCATGCAGGCCCTGAGCGAAAACAAAATCGTGCTGTTGCTGCTGATCAATATATCGCTGCTGGTTTTGGGTATGTTCATGGATATGGGGGCGCTGATCCTGATCTGTACCCCGATCTTTTTGCCCGTCGCCAAAGCCCTAGGGGTCGATCCGGTACAATTTGGCATGATCTTGATGATGAACCTTGGCCTCGGCCTGACGACACCACCTGTGGGGCCGTGCTTATTTGTGGGCTGCGCGATTGCCAAAGTTCGAATAGAAAGCGTCGTAGGCACCATCTGGCCATTCTACCTTGCCATCCTCGCGGCGCTCTTGCTGACCACCTATGTGCCGGTCATCAGCCTGGGCCTGCCGCATCTCTTTGGGTACTGACAAATGCTCTATGACGCCATCCGTTCGCTGCCGATTGTATCGCCACATGGGCATACGGTCCCGCAGTGGTTTTCCGACGACCTTCCCTTTGCCGACCCGGCCGACTTGCTGATCATACCGGATCATTATGTGTTTCGGATGCTCTACTCACAGGGCGTTGCGCTGGAGGATCTCGGCATTGGGGTTGCGCCCGAAAAACGAGACCCGCGCGCGATTTTTCGCCATCTTGCGCAGCACTGGCACCTGTTTATGGGCACGCCGTCGCGGGGCTGGCTGGAACATACCCTGCGCGCCGTTTTCGGCATCACCGAAACATTGGGTCCTGATACCTCCGATGTGATTTACGACCAGATTGCCGCAAAACTCAGCACAGCGCAATTTCGCCCGGTCGCCTTGCTGGAGAGCTTCGGGATTGAGCTATTGGCCACAACCGATGGTGCCCTCGATGATCTGAGCCCGCACGCCAGTTTTGCCAGGAAAGGGCGCAAAACCCGGCTCATCCCCACATTTCGCCCCGACAGCGTGCTCGATCCAATGGCCAAAGGCTGGTCTGAGGCGATGGCGCAATTGGGCGCACTCACCGGGGAGGATTGCACAACGATGGCGGGCTGGCGCGCCGCACTCATGGCGCGACGCCAGCATTTCATCCATCACGGCGCGACGGCCACCGATCACGCGATTGACCACCTTGCAACGGAATGGCTGGAGGCGGGCACCGCACAGAAGCTCTTGGAAGCCTGTTTGAGGGGCCGCGCGGATGACGCGGCGAAACGACGGCTCTACAATCACATGCTCATCGAAATGGCGCAGATGTCGATTGATGACGGGCTCGTCATGCAATTGCATGCGGGATCGGCGCGGGGGACCAACCGCGCGCTTACGGATCGGTTTGGTGCGGATAAAGGTGCCGATATTCCGCTCCCGCAGAACTGGGTCCGGGGGGCGGACGGCTTGCTCAACCGCGTCGGCAACGATGCGAAACTGACCCTCATCGCCTTCACGCTGGATGAAAGTGTCTATGCGCGCGAATTGGCTCCGATGGCCGGGCATTGGCCTGCATTGCGCCTTGGCCCGCCGTGGTGGTTTCATGACAGCCCGAACGGTATTCGCCGCTATCTGGACGCGGTTGTGGAGAGTGCCGGGTATTGGAACCTTGCGGGCTTCAATGATGATACCCGTGCGTTGATGTCGATCCCCGCGCGCCATGACATGTGGCGGCGCGCGGTGGCTGAGCACCTTGACGCGCAGATCGCAGCAGGGCGCTTTGGGATGACGGATGCAGAGCGGATTGCCCAATGGCTTGCCGTGGGAGCCGCGCGCGCGGCCTATCGCCTGTGAACCGGATTGTTCACATCGGCACCGGCGCTTTTCATCGCGCCCATCAGGCATGGTATGTTGCGCAGGCAGGCGGCGGGTGGCGGATCGACGGTATTTCACTGCGCTCACCGGCGGTGCGCGACGCATTGGTGCTGGATGATTTCGCCTATGCGCTGGAGATATCGGATGCTCAGGGTCGCCGCATCGAGGTGATCGACGTCATAGAGAGCATGACCGTCGCGCCGCAAGAAAGGGGGGCGGTCGCGGCGTTGATCGCACGGGAAAACACCGCGCTCGTGACCGTGACCGTGACCGAAAAAGGCTACCACCTGCGCGGCGACGGGACGCTCGATCTGGCGGCCGTGGCCCCGGATATCGCGGCCCTGCGCGAGGGCGGGGAACCCGTCACCATGCCCGGCCATTTATTGGCGGGGTTGGCGCTGCGCCAGGCCCCTTTGACGGTCATGAGCTGTGATAACCTGCCTGATAACGGGAAAAAGCTCAAAGCGGCACTCTTGGCGCTGGCGCAAGCCGTCGGGATCGATCCGAGCCGTGTGACACGGCATGCATTCCCCTCCACGATGGTTGACCGCATTACACCGGCACCCGATGATGCCCTGCGCGCGCGTGTGCGCGCCGCGGGTGCGCCGTCACAGGCACCGGTGGCGACGGAGGCCTTCACCGAATGGGTGATTGAGGACGCTTTTGCCGGTCCGATGCCGGATTTTGCAGCGGCCTCGGCGCAGATTGTCGCCGACGTTGGCCCGCATGAGTTAAGAAAACTGCGCATGCTGAACGGGGCCCACTCCACGCTGGCCTACGCCGGTCTGAACAAGGGGCTGAGCTTCGTGCATGAGGCCGTTGGCGATCCCAATCTGCGCCAGCTGGCGCGCGGCGTCATGGATGAAGCCGCCGCGACTTTGCCCGAAACGATACGCGCCAAAGCCCCTGCCTATGCCGAGGCGCTGCTGTTGCGTTTCGAAAACCCCTCCCTGGCCCATTCCCTGCGCCAGATCGCAATGGATGGATCGCTCAAGCTGCCGATCCGGATTTTATCCACGATGGCCGCGCGCCCCGACAGCCCGGCCTGCGCGCGCGCACTCAGAGCGTGGGAGTGTTGGCTGGACGCGGAATTTGCGGCAGGACGCATGCCCGATGACCCGGCTGCGGAACGCCTGCGTGCCGGGCGTGCGCGGGGGCTCTCGGCGCGCGCAATCCTGGAGGATTTGGCATGAGAGCGACATGGCGTTGGTTTGGACCCCGCGACAACGTTCCCGTCGAATGGATGTTGCAGGCCGGTGTGCGCGGCGTTGTGTCGGCTCTGCATCATGTGCCGCCGGGATCAGAATGGAGCGCTCAGGAGATTGCCAGGAGGCAGGCCGAAATAGGGTGTCGCGCCGATGGCAGCCCCTCAAACCTGAAGTGGGAGGTGGTTGAAAGCCTCCCGGTCTCAGAAGCGATCAAGACCCAGACCGGCGATTGGAAAGCCCATATTGCGGCATGGCGGGCGAGCCTGCAAACACTGGCGGCGGCTGATATCAAGGTGGTGTGTTACAACTTCATGCCCGTCCTGGATTGGACGCGTACCGACCTTGCGTACCGTGTGGGCCATGGTGGGACGGCAATGCGCTTTGATGCGGTGGATTTCGCGGCGTTTGATCTGCACGTGCTCAAACGCCCTGGTGCGGCCGCAGAGACGCCCGAGCCTTTGCGTGATGCCGCAGCCGAGCGGCACAGGGCCATGACGGAGGCGGATCGCGCTCAATTGGCGCGCAATCTGGTGATGGGGCTGCCGGGGGGGCAACCCGGCTTGACACTGGACGCGCTGCGCGCCCATTTAGGGACATATGACGCAATCGACGCCGGACGCTTGCGCCGTCACCTTGCGGATTTCCTGAGCGAGGTGGTCCCGATGGCCGAGAAGCTTGGCATGCGGTTGTGCTGTCATCCTGACGATCCGCCCTGGCCGCTATTGGGTCTGCCGCGTATCATGTCCAATCTTGAGGATTACCGCGCCCTGACCCGCGCCGTCGACAGCCCTGCGAACGGTGTGACGCTATGTTCCGGCTCGCTGGGGGCGAGCAGCGGGAACGATCTGGTGGCGATGATGAAAGCGCTTGGCCCGAAAGTGCATTTTCTGCATTTGCGCAATGTGTTGCGTGAGAACGACTTGGGCAGTTTCCATGAGGCCGAACATCTGAGCGGGGACACCGACATGCCCGCGCTCATTGACGCGGTTCTGTCGGAGGAAGCGCGGCGGCGCGCGGCGGGGCGTGCGGATAAGGACATCCCTTTTCGACCGGATCATGGTCAGGATATTCTTGACGATCTGGGGCGGCAGGCGCAGCCGGGGTATCCGGCCATCGGTCGCTTGAAGGGGTTGGCCGAACTCAATGGGGTGATTGCCGGTCTGGAGTATATTCATCATGGCCGCTGAAGTGATCTGTGTTGCGGTCATCGGCCTGGGCATGGCCGCCAAACCGCATCTTGCGGCCCTGCGACAGCTTGAAGGGCCAATCCGTGTTGGGGGGCTGTATACGCGCAACGCGGAGCGCTTGGCGGCTCAGGCCGAGGCCACGGGCTGGGCCGCCTATGACAGCGTGCAGGCGATATGCGATGATCCCGCAGTGGACGGCGCTATTCTGATCACGCCACCGAATGCGCGCGAAGATCTGGTCGCGCAGCTCGCCCGTGCAGGCAAGCACATCCTGATGGAAAAACCACTCGAGCGGGATTTGCCACGTGCTGAACGTCTGGTCGCGCGGTGCGAGGCCGCCGGTGTGACCCTTGGCGTTGTGCTGCAACACCGGTTTCGGGCCGGCAGCATGGCGCTCGCCGACCTCATTGCTTCGGGGAAATTGGGGCCTATCCGTGCCGTGCGTCTGGCACTGCCGTGGTGGCGCGCGCAAACCTATTATGACGCACCGGGCCGCGGGACCTATGCGCAGGACGGTGGCGGTGTGTTGTTGACGCAAGCCGTGCATGTTTTGGATCTGATGCTGAGCCTGACAGGGCCGGTCACCGAGGTTCAGGCCCTGACCGCGACAACCGCGCTTCATCAGATGGAGGCGGAGGATTTTGCGACCGCCGGGATGATATTTGCCAATGGTGCTGTGGGGTCGATGGTTGCAACCACCGCCGCCTTTCCCGGCAGCCCTGAATCGCTGGCACTTGATGCCGACCATGGCGCTGCCGTGTTGACCGCAGGCGAATTAGTGGTGCATTGGCGCGATGGCACGCGCGACACCGTGGGTGAATTGAGCGCGACGGGGGGTGGCAGTGATCCGATGGATTTTCCCTGCGACTGGCATCGGGATCTGATCTGCGATTTCGCGGATGCCCTGCGAAACGATCGCCCCCCCCGGATTACCGGACGCGCGGCGCTTGAGGCGCATAAACTGATCGCCGCCATCGAATTATCAGCCTGCGAAGGTCGCAAAATCAAGGTGCAGCCATGAAGGATAATCCCATCCGTTTCGCCGCCATCGGGCTCGATCATCGCCACATTTACGGCATGTCTCAGGGCATGATCGACGCGGGCGGTGAGTTTGTCGCTTTCTGGTCCGAGGGTGATCCGCAGCCCCTCGAAGGGTTCAAAAAGCGGTTTCCGGATGTGGCGCGTGTCGCAGGCCTCGCCCAGCTATTGGAAGACCCAACCATTGACCTCGTACTGATTGCCGCCCCCCCGGCAGCCCGCGCCGATCTGGCCCTGCAAGCAATGCGCCACGGCAAGGATGTGATGCTGGACAAACCGGGGTGCCTGAGTGCGGCTGAACTGCACGAAATTGAGGCCTGCATTGCCCAGACCGGGCGCATCTGGAGCGTCAATTTTTCGGAACGCTTTGAGGTGGCTTCGGCCACTTTGGTGGACCAACTGCTGGCTGAAAACCGCATCGGCAAGGTGGTTCAGACCCTCAGCATGGCACCCCACCGCCTGAATGCGCAGATGCGCCCGGACTGGTTTTGGGACCGCACCGCATATGGTGGCATCCTGGGCGACATCGGGACCCACCAGATCGACCAGTTCCTGCATTTTACCGGCGCGCAGAATGCCGAAATCGCCTATGCGACGGTGGGGAATTTCAACGCGCCGCACCATCCCAGGTTTGAAGACTTTGGCGAAATCAATCTGGTGGCTGGCGATGTGCAGGGATACGCCCGGCTGGATTGGTTTACACCGGATGCGGCCCCAAACTGGGGCGACGGCCGTCTGACCATTCTGGGCACCGAAGGGTATATCGAGGTGCGCAAATATTTCGATGTCTGCGCACAACCGGGCACCGATCACGTCTTTCTGGTGAACGGCACCGAGTGCCAGCGATTTGACGCGGCCAACGCCGGCACACCCTATTTTGCGCGGCTGGCTGGCGATATCCGCAACCGGACCGAAACAGCCTGCCCTCAACATCACACAATTGCGGTGATGCGCCTGGCCATAAAGGCACAGGCAAAGGCCGTCAGACGCGGCCATCTGTCAAATACGGACCAGGCAAAAGCGCGACATTGAAATCAAATGTCGAGGGACATGTGGCAATTAGAAACCGCTGGCGGGCGCAATCATGACCGCCGCGCTGGCCAGGCCTGCATTGGCGCAATGGCCATGATCACCGATCTAATTCATCGGTCCTTTGGGGGCGGGCAGGGCCACGGATCATGCCCCGCGCATTGCGGTGGATGAGTTGAAGGGCGCCTTGGGCCAATGTGTTGTAGTCGTGGACCCGCCCGGCGCGTTAAGCTTGATCGGATCACAAGCCGCTTGGGATTCATCCCCTGACGGCGATACCTGGACGGCAGGGGCTGCCAAGGATTTGGGCGGCTCTGCTGTGAGAGGCAAAATGGATGCAGCCCTCGAGAATTGGGCGCTTTACCTCAACTCCGCCCTTGCCAGCGTAATCAGCGTTTCGGTTAATTCCGAGAGTGCAGACCTTGCCGGGGTTTTTGGACACCCTGAAAACAGGGCCTTGCGCGTTAGCACAGATAAGCGCCCCCCGGGTGATTGTGGCTTTTGAGGCGCGGATCTACCTCGCCATTTCCGCTCGCAGTGATCCGCCTCAAACGGCGAAAAGAGCAGATCAATCCAGCCCGGCCCCAAACAACTTCTTTGTCTGCAAGATTCGTCACAAAGCTCAAACCGCTATCATGGGGAAAAATTGTCTGCTGACTTTCATGAGTGTACCTGCGAATGCGGGCGCGCTCTAATTGCAAAAGCTTGCTATCCAATAGCAAAGTAACGCTGCTGTTGTCGGCGTTGTCCGCAACGTTGATCGTATTCATCAGGCCGCTGAACACCTCGACAACATCAGAAACGCCAATGACGCCAAACATGATACGGCAAGACCTGCCCTGGCAGGGCTCGGCAAGGACTAGGGGCATACGTGCCGCAACAATCCAGTATTGCGGCAACACGTCCGCAACAAAATCACGTACCTTTTGTGCAGGTGGATTAAGTCTGGGGTATTGGGCACCGCAGAGGAGCAACCTAGAACCCTCTGAGTGCGCTTTAGTTCTTGAACAATTAGAGAATTGGTCTGAGGTTCTCAAGTCTGAGCCGGAAGTTATCCACAGATTGATGGCATTCGCGGAGGCCGCTAACGGGGCATCTGATCAACTGTCAGCAAGTCTCGACACACCTCCTGCACCAGAGCCGTCATCATGACCAGCGCAAGACAAAGTCGGGACACCGCACTGACAGCGGCTTTTGACCAAACGTTGGCCAAACACAAAAAAACTCCAGCAAAGCCGTCTCCGGTGACGCTGCGTGTGACACCCGAGGAACGCACCAAGCTGGAAGAACTGGCGGCGGGCATGACGCTCAGCGCGTATATTCGCGCCTGCGTCTTCGCTGAGGAGACCAAGCGTCGCAAAAAACGTCCCGCCAATGTCATTGAGGATAAGAAAGCGGCAGCCGAAGCGTTGGCATTGCTCGGTCAATCCCGGATTGCCAGCAATCTCAACCAGCTTGCCTACCACGCTAATATCGGGGCGCTGATTGTGGGTGGCCATCGCCGAGATGCGGGTGTGCAATCGGAAGGAAAAACCGACGGCGGGCGCAGGGCATTACCCGAGCCTCGGGAGACCGTCTGTTTTTGCTGAAGTGCGCCGAGGACGGCAGTCCTAAGCCGCACAAGGGATCGACGCCGACGGGCTGAAACCGCAACGCGGGTTCGGTTCACGAGAGCCCGGCCCGCCAGGGTGTGCCCAAGCTACAAAGTAACCGGCCATAGTATACCGGATAATTTCAGTCGCACTATCTCTAAGTATATGGTATTGTGTATTTTATGAGTGATGTTGAACCGGACAAAATAGCGGACATGCAGGCGGACATAGATCGCGGTGAATCCATCGGCCTGATGGAACCCCTGCTAGTGTCTGAAAACAGTGCGCATCGCCAAGACCTTGCCGATCTTGCCCTTGATCTCACGGCAAAATCAACGGGCCTCAGCAAAAGCCTTCCGGCTGGAGTGACGGAAGCTCTGTCGTCACTCGTACGGTCGATGAACTGTTATTACAGCAACCTGATCGAGGGGCATGACACCCATCCCATCGATATCGAACGCGCCCTGAATGACGATTACAGCGCCGACACAAAAAAACGCGATCTTCAATTGGAAGCCCGCGCGCATATCACCGTGCAAAGGTTGATTGATGAAGACGGTTTGGAAAACAAGCCGACCGCACAGGATAATATCCTGAACATTCACCGCAGGTTTTGCGAGCTGCTGCCCGAGGATCTGCTCTGGGTCGAGAACCCAGACACGGGAGAACGGATCAAAGTCATTCCCGCTGAGTTCCGCCAAAGAGACGTGCAGGTCGGGCGTCACGTGGCCGTCAGCCCCGGCGCTCTGCCCCGCTTCATGAAGCGATTTGAGGATGGCTACGCCAGGCTCGGGCGTGTCGATGCCATTGTATCCGCCGCATCAGCGCATCACAGGCTACTCTGGATGCACCCGTTTCTGGACGGCAATGGGCGCGTTGCCCGGTTGATGTCCTATGCCATGTTGCGCGATGCACTTAATACCGGCGGCATCTGGTCAATTGCGCGCGGGCTTGCCAGAAACGAGGCGGCTTACAAAAAACATCTGGAGGCCTGCGATCAACCACGGCGCGGCGACAGAGACGGACGTGGCAACCTGAGCGAGGCGACGCTGGCTGGATTTGCCAAGTTCTTTCTGACGACCTGTATTGATCAGGTCGAGTTCATGGAAAGCCTCGTGCAACCCGACCGCCTGCGAAACCGGATACTAATCTGGACGGAAGAAGAAATCAGAGCAGATGCACTGCCGCCAAAATCGGGCGCTGTACTGGAAGCCATTCTGTATCGCGGAGAGCTGCCGCGCGGCGGTGTCCCGGCCCTCCTGGGTGCCACAGAGCGCACAGCACGCCGTGTGACGTCCGCTTTATTGGAGCGCGGTGTGCTGACGTCAAAAACGACACGCGCGCCTCTCAGGCTGGCGTTTCCCGCTGCGCTGGCCGGAAGGTGGATGCCGGGGTTGTTTCCGGAGAAGTAGGCGTCAAGGTGTCAGCGATGGTTTGAAAACCTGCCAGCCACCGACCATCAAGATACTGTTTTTCAACAGAACGGCGGAAGCCGGACTTTCGCTGCCCATGCGAGACGTTGCGCCTACGGAACCGAAAGTGGACATTCAGACGCTGGTTGTTTCACTACGACGAAGGAAACGTTTTGTGGTCAAAGGCCCTTGCCTGAGTTCGATGCGATTTTGATTTGCATCTTCGCTTATCAACTCTAGGGTGAGAGGCAAATTTCTGTTTTTGAATTGGGTGTTTTAGGGTGGCGCAGCAACTACTTGAAGAGATGTTGAAAAAGCCGCAGCGCGAAACCGCTGGGGCTGACACAAACCTACGGTTTGACTATCAAAAAAACTGGGCATTTTGCGAAATGATAAAGAAGCATCTGGAAGGTGCTGACTATCTGGTTGCTTTCGAATACCACGATGATGTGGTCTTCATGGAACCGAACGCCGACCCACAGAACGTCGACTTTTGCCAGGTCAAAACAAAGAAATCATCTTCAAGCGTCACTTTGGGGTTCTATTTGGCGCGCGCCAAGGCAAAGGAAGGGAGAAAACCTTCTATCCTTGGCAAAATGTACGAAAACTTCGATGGCATCTGCTCCGGGAACAAGGTCAAGACAGTTCTCGTTTCAAATGTACCGTTTTCGTTTTGTGGGAGCAATTCGCGCGCCACCGATCTCAAGGCAAGCGATGTAAAAAAGATCAAGGAAAAACTCTCCGAGGAGCTATCAGACTTTGATGAGGAACGCCTAAACAACGTTTACTTTCTTACAACTGGGGTCTCGCTGGATGCCATGCAGAGCTTCCTGATGGGCGAAGTGTCCGAGCTGTTCAAGATGGAGCTTGGAGAAGGCCATGGGGTCAACATGCACGCGTGGACTAGGTTGGTGCAGAACGAGATCAATCGTAAGAATAACGTCGATTCTGAGACGATTTCTTCAACCGATGATCTTAAGGCAAAGAAATGCGTTGACCGAAAATTTCTTTCGAACACAATCCAACTGGCTGCAAACAACACAACTCGCGCCCCTGATATGACGTTGGTGAATGCCGAACTGAAGGAAGCAGGATGGGTTGCTGTCGACCTTATGAAAATGGGGAAAAAGATCTCCAACGCGGTAGCTGACTACACCAATCCTACAAACGGCGATGCCGAGGAGCTTAAGACGCGCCTCGAACATCACTTCCATACAGAGGCGGCAGAGGCGCTACCCGGTTTCCTTGCAAGCGCCTTGTCAAACATTGCGCAATTGACAGACGGCTTACCCTTATACAGTGAAAAGTTCTATTTCTTGGCGTTCGCCGTGATTGTGTTCAATGAAGAAATTTAATTTCCATAAACTCATTAGAAACCTAAGAAAAGGTCGCGAAGATGACAGGCTTGGTGTTCAAAAAGCTCTGGATAGTATCAAAGCTCGAGAAAGCCGCGAGGACAGTGAGCTTTCAGTCCGGAACGAACATTCTGACGGGGGAGAATGATGTTGGAAAATCGACGCTAATTAAGTCCCTCTATCATTCTATTGGCGCCGACGCGCCTCAAATGAACAATACTCGGTGGAAACGAGCTAAAGCGTTTTACTGTTCTGAAATTGTGCTGAATGGCGCAACTTACTTCATTGTTAGGGACGGAAAATACTTTGGTGTCTTTGATGCCCAGAAGGGCATGCTTTCAAAGCACAGTGGTATCTCGACGGAAGGGGGCATCGCTAGTTTTATTTGTGAACAACTGAATTTCAATATTGAACTGGAAAAGAGCACGGACGGCAAATTAGGGCGAGCCGGACCAGCATTCTACTTTCTTCCATTTTATGTTGATCAAGACGCTGGCTGGACTAAGAGTTGGGAGTCGTTCAGCGGGCTTCAGCAGTTCACTTCGTTTCGCAAGAACATGATCGAGTATCATCTGGGTATACGTGCGCAGAGCTACTACGATGCCAAGAAGAAAGAGATGGAATTCTTAGAGACGAAGTCAGCTCACCAAGCCGAAAGAAACGTTCTGTCTACCGCGCTGGCCACTTTTCAGAAACGTTCCTCTCAAATCCAAGTCAGCCTTGATCCTGTGGCCTTCAAGGAAGAGTTGGACCAGCTGGTCGACTCTTACAATCTGCAGAGGGCACGACAACAGGATGCTCTTGCTAAGGTCAAAGACATAAGCAACGAACGAAATGCGATTGATACCGATATCGCGATCCTTCGTCGCTCAATATCAGAGCTGACTGCCGACTACGAGTATGCTGCACGGCTTGAGACGCCCGACATTGTAGGATGCCCCACATGCGGAACAGAGTTCGAGAATTCATTTCAAGAGAGGTTTGGACTGCTGGATGACGTGGACTACTGCCGAGGAATTCTAGATCAGCGTCAGAAAGCCCGTATCGAAGTTTCTGAGAAGCTCGATGCCGCGGAACGCGAATATCAATCGGTTGGGCAAGAAACCCACGAAATGGACCTGTTACTTAATCGAAAAAAATCGGAAGTGACCTTGCGCGACATTGTTGCTTCAGAGGGCAACAAGGAGATGGTCGTCTCTCTCAGCGCAGACATAGTTGGTAAAGATGAGTCAATCGAAGAAGTTCAGAAAGCGATCGATGGGCTAAAGGCTGACTTGAAGCTGGACTCAAAGAGGAAAAAGGAGATCCTCGAATATTACCAGTCGCGTATGAAAGAATACTTGAACGCTCTCAACGTGTTCGTTTTGGAAGAAAGCGATTATGCGGAACCAACTAGGGTAATTAAGAATAACGCTCTAGGCAGTGATCTCCCTCGTGCTTTGGTAGCTCAGTATTTTGCGCTGTTGCACACAATGAAGAAATTTGGCGGCACCAAAGTCTGCCCGCTCATCATCGACTCGCCGCAGCAACAAGAGCAAGACACCAGCAACGTGGGCGCGATTTTCAAGTTCATCTTCTCTAAGGCGCTTGATGGTCAGCAACTCATTCTGGGAACGATTTCCACAGAAGCTGTGCCAGATGAAGTTATTCCAAAAGGTGCGAACCGAATCGTTCTCTCCAACGAAAAGTACTCCGTCTTGCGACGTGATCAGTTTTCTGAAGCAATCGCTGACGTCGGCGAAATGCATGAACTACTGCTATCGAAGTAATCATATCACGGATGTATACAATAAAAAACTCAACATTTTCAATGAGTTGAGCTTGTTGAGGAAACTCACGCCGTTCTCAAAGAGGCAATCTGTCAGCTTTCTAAGATGGAAGTGCTACACGTGCCTCACAATCCCTAGAAGAAACGCTGCTCATTTTCCGCACCGCTGATCTGGTTCTAAAGGTCCGTTTTTGGGAAGCTGCATCGCGGCATCAAAGCTGATTGCGAGTGGCGGCTTTGGACCGTCTGTATCAATCATAGACACGCTTGACTATTCGATGCTGCGCCACCTCCGAGGTTGGCTGAGAGCCCAACCCATGCCTTAGTCAAACTGAAGCCAAAATCGGTCTTGATGACTTCTCAAACCTCCATGAAAACGGACGGCGCAAGATAACAGGTTTCGAGAGATTGTTCCGAGAGGGTTTGCTAGCGAAGTTGTTTGGTTTGCAAGACAATCCTGTCCAACTATCAGAAACCATCGTTTCTAAATGCCCAAATCGCCCGACGCCAAATTGGCGGCTTTGGTTATTAGTTTGTGCGCTTCCAATTCAGGTATCCGCATAGCCCTTGTAGATCAGGGAACAACGTCATTGGTCTTGTCGCGGTTGCGTTCCGGTCTCTCAACTCATTTAGGCAGCCTTTCGTTCGAAGGCCAAGGGGCTTTTGCCACCTAATGACGAGTGCCGCCGTCGTGGATTGTAGAACCCATTGATATACTGGAAAATCGCCCCTTCGGCTTTACGCCTGGTTTCCCAGCGGTTGCGCCAAATCAGCTCTGCCTTGAGTGATTTGAAGAACGTTTCAACCATGGAATTGTCGTAGCAGTTTCCCTTACCGCTCATCGAAACTTGGAAGCCGTGTTTAGACAGCCGTTTCTGATAGTCGCCTGAACAATATTGCGACCCGCGATCCGTATGATGCATGCAGCCCTTCGGCGGTTGCCGCAGTGCCACAGCCATATCCAATGCTCGGATCGCCAGATCCCGCTTCATACGATTGCTAACCGCCCAACCGATGACACGACGGGAATACAAATCAAGGATCACTGCCAGATACAACCAGCCCTCACTGGTCCAGATGTAGGAAATGTCATCGGCCCACTTTTGGTTTGGACCATCTGCAAAGAAGTCCTGGCCCAGCAAGTTAGGGGCGATGTTAAACGCATGATTGCTGTCGGTCGTAACCTTGTATTTCTGGGTCCTGATGATTTTGATGCTATTCTCCCGCATTAAGCGGCCCACGCGCCGGTGCCCAACTTGCAGACCCAGTTCTTGCAGTTCTTCGGTCATGCGAGGCCGGCCATAGCTTTGCAGGCTTAAGCGGTGCTGTTCGCGGATATGCGCCAGGATCACCATATCGTCGCGCTGTCGCTGGCTCATCGGGCGGCTTCGCCACGCGCGAAATCCTCGCGACGTAACCTGCATGACGCGGCAAAGAAATTCGACAGGCCATTCTTCTTTCCAGGCGTCGATAAAGGCGAACCTCACCGACTTTGGCCTGCAAAGAAGATTGCCGCTTTTTTTAACACTTCCCTCTCCTCGCGAAGCAACCGAACTTCCTTGCGAAGGCGTTCGTTCTCTTTCTCGACATCCTCGTGAGGACCCGACATCAGGTTGTCATGCTGATGCTTTTGAACCCACTTGTTCAACGTCGAAAGCCCAACTCCTAAATCCGCTGCCGCTTGCGGTCGTGTCAGCCCACTGGTCGTTGCGATGCGTACTGCATCAAGACGAAACTCGTCTGTGTATCTCGGTGCCATTCTCTATCTCCTTCATAGCAAACATTGCTCGAAAGAGACCGGAACTAAAACGTGGCAAGACCACATCTGGTTGATCCCATGACGATCGAGCGACCTTAGCACACTCGACTTAGAGAGGCTCGGTATCACGATTTCCATCAAACTGGGACGCAGCTCTTTATTTGTTTCAAGTGCGACAAATCTCGAAGATTTTTGAGAGAACCTATGAACGGTAAACCATCCATGTTGCGCGAGGATGCGAGGAGTATTCAGCCGCGGTTTGTAAACCCGGGTCTTTGGTTGTTCGAAGGGCGACTTTGAACCTCGACCTGGCAGGCGCATTCCGGTTGTATCTAGAACATAAACGAAGGCGTTTGCTTCGGTTTTTTCAGAACAGGCGAACCACAAAGCGGCTAGTGGGTTAGATGTCCAATCCAGAAGCCGCGTAGCTAGACCATGATGTTGCGCGAGAGCTAAGAGTTCCCAATCGCTCACCTTTGTGTCATCGATCAGCATTGCTCCAGACCGCCTTAGCTCTGCGAGCATTCCTTTTTCATCTGATGAAGTGTCTCTAGAAGGATCTCTTCTGGCGATGCATGGAAGCAAATTCTTTCTAATACTCTGCCCTCGAAAAAGCGTCATGGAATCTGGTATTGATTTATCCTCAACAGCTTGAACGAATTCACTTAAGCTGTTTGCTTCGAGTGACTCCACTGCTTCCTCCCTACATTCCGCACCGCTACAAAACACCCAGCTTCTTTGAGCACTCTAGCGCCACGCTTGAGAGTTTGCCGCTCCCGCCCCCATTAGACAGATACTTGAGGATAGCCTCAAAGTGGGCTGATCTAGATGACAGTGCTATTCTCGATGTCGAAGACTCCACGTAGTTGAATTTGCCGCGGCAAAAACCGTGACCCCAAACTGCCCGCTGCAAAGCGTGTAGTTCGTATAGTTCGCAAACGTAGCCGGGCTTGGTATCAGCAGAACCTAGAGCGCTCCAATAGAGATCGACCAGCTCCATTCTTTCTTTCCAGCCCTTGTCAGTTACTCTTAGCGATGGAAAATCCTCGATCAGTTGAGCCAAGTCCAAGAGAACGGCGGAACTCTGTGTCGCCTCGAGGTCGATAACAACAACCTTCCCGTAAGGACCAACAATCCAGTTCTCAGCGTGGCCATCTTTCTTGGCCACGCCGAGAACTTCATTCGGAAGGCAATGACCGATGCTGGCTCGCGACGCCTCGCTGAGCACGGAGCCACGGCTCGAACGTTTCAATCTGTCGTTCAGTTCCTTGGCCAACCGCCCACTTGAAACAGTCCCACCTTTAGTGGGAGTAATATTTCGGTGGAACAAACCCAGAAACCGAACGGTAGCACGCAGTGTTTCAATGTTTTCAGGGTAGCCTGTTCCAGAAGGTCCCAAGACTTCGTCGGCAAGGGTCGCGCCAAGCTCACGGCGCATAGCGTAGATGCAGTCGCTCTCATTGACATCTACCAAGCCAATCGGAGCGGGCACGCCATATCGGGAGTCCTCGCCAAGGTCCTGCAACGATTGGCTTACTCTATTAGTTAGGCCGATTTCCCTTTCGGCATCCACTTTTTTTGTTGGTTTGAGCACGATTGAGTTTGAGATCAAGCGGTGTGGATCTTGCAGCACAAAGACCTTTGACCGACCTCCCAACACTTTTTTCTTGAACTCGGTGTTATCTAGTACCGTCTCGACACCCTTAAACCGAAGACCCTGTACAAGCTCCTCTGTGCCTAGTTCCTTAAGTTTTTCAAATTCGGGCGGTAGACGCAGAGATGCCACTTCCATAAAGAATGAATGGGCCTTGTCATGCCTAGAAATAATCTCGGCCAATTGAAAAAACGGCCATGGCCAACTGCGATCTATAGAGATCGCATCTAGTGTAGACTCAACTGATCTTTTTAATTCTTGTTGCTTGTTAGTGCGGACATAAAGTGCTTCGCGTATCCTTGCTGTGACGCTAGAATTTTCCCTGGATTTGCCCCCTGCAGCCGCAGCATCCTCCTTCATTCTTAAAGCATTTTGCAAGGCCTCGACGTCATTGCCCCAAAAGCCAAGCCTATAGTATACGTCACCGATTAATCCTAGGAGTTCGTTTGTTTCATTGCCGAGGCCCCTTGCCGTTTCAAAGCATCCTAAAGCCTTCCTATAAAGCCCCAGATCACGATCACCTGACTTGGCCAAACGAAGGCAGGCTTCCCCAAGCTTGCTGTAAACTACAACTAACTTCAGTGCGTCCTCGTCATACTCTTCACCTGCTTCAACCCTTGCGATTGCGCCTTCGAACCGTTGAACTGCATCGTTAAAATGCGCTGCGGCTAGTTGATCTCTTCCTTGGCTAGCGATCTGCTTGGCGTATTGAAGGGATATGTTCCCAGCAAACGCCTCGAACTCAAGACTTTCATTGCGACCTAGCGAGAAAGCAAGCTCGTACAGCCGAACAGTTTCATCAGATATACCGGCTTCGTCTAGAAGCCTTGACGAATTGGCCGCGTAAGAAATGGCTAGAGACAGAGACTGAGCTAGGTTTTCGTCGTCTGTGGTGGATACAGCCGTACGAAATTCGTTTGAGAGTTCGTTGAGTAGAAGCTTGGCTGAAGACCGGTCTTCCTTCGAGTGGGTAGCATTTTCTTTCAATGCATTGCTGAGACTTACTGCCACCGTGAACAAATAGAACCAAGACGACTCGCCCAGCGCAATAAGCTCGCGCGAAAGCTCAACCAAAATAGCTAAGTCCGAAGCAGCGGCTGCCTTTCGAATTTTAATATCAGCTATTGAAGCCGTTGCATTGTCGCAGATAGTATTTCTTTGCTCATCGGATGCAATCAGTTCGAGGCGTTCCAAGCATTCGGAAAGATCCGCCATCGCTTCTTTGTCTTTCTCGACTTTCTTCAGTAGAAATGAACGCCTCAGCAGCGCTAGCGGCAATGATGCCCCGCCCAGCTTGAAATCATAACTAAAACGGAGATCATCGATGATTGCATTTAGCTCCTCCAGTTCAGCGTCTTCAGCGACATCAGCAGACTGTTGCAAAATCACTAGTCGGAGAAACGCTCGCGTACTTCGCGAAAATGCCTGATCTGGAGGTGGTGCAGATAGTGAAAGGGCCAAATTACAACTCTCAACTCCAGATTTGCAACTTGATACGGCGTCATCAATCTGCTGGTTTTCTATGCAGAACATCGCCCGATACTGATGATACATTGCAGTATCGCTATGGAATTGATGATCCTTCTCTTTCGTAAGGGAGGAAGCCTTCTCAAATCTCCCAAACCAATCATCAGTTTTTTCTAGGTCCAGAACTTTCAGAGCCAGCTCCCGAAGACTTTTGATGGCTTCTTTCCCTGTGTTGCCAAGCTCAAATGACTTCCAAAGATCATCATAAGCGTCCGTCCAGCGAGCTATACTCGGAGCCTCAAGCCGTCCCAAAAACAGCTTGGTAGTGCCACGCATCCCTAACAGTTTAGATCTTTGAAAATCTTTCAAACTCTCTAGATCGACATCGTCAATCAGAAAGAGTTCGATCGCTCTTTCGAAACACGACTTCGCATCTTTTTCGTTGCTGTGACTGAACAGTTGTCGACGTCCATAGAAGAACATTCTTGATGCAAGCCGCATGCGAAGCTCTAACTTCGATCGATGCATGCTCAAATGAGAAGATTCGAAAGATGCGTTGGCTAGGCTTGGGTACTTTTCGGCGGCCTCCCACAAGCTAAGAAGGATAGCAATTTGCGCCGGTCTATCCTTGTAGTCCTGACCCTTGTCGAAATTTAGGAGCGCGCTCATAACGCCAGCAAAGTTCGACGCCAAAGCTCTGTCATCAACATCAGGAACTGACCAATCCCTCAGAAGTTGATCGATTTCTTTCCTATCAGTTCTTGTGTTCGATTTTGAAAAATACACCGGATGGTGCTTCATAAAGTTAAAACTCAACCGCTCCCCCAGCCTTTCGCTAAATTCAGTCTCACCCTCCGAGCATCTTTGCACAACATTACTTGCGTGCAAAGCGAGTAGAATCGCCCAAAACGTTTTACCTGCATGCGCTTTCTCATGGACTTGAATAGAGAGCTGCATAGTCAATCTTACATATTTTTTAATAAAAACAGTGAGGTACATAGGGCTGCAAATCCACTCAGTGGTGGATCGTGCCATGCCCATGGACGGAGCTCTCCGAAGCAGACCTTGGGGCAACGACAGGTTTGTCCCGCAGACTGTCAGTTCGCCGTTGTTGAAATTTTGCGCTTACGGCGAAAGTCAGGAATGGGCGCTGCGACTGCAGCATTGGGACCACCCAGTGGACGGCGGCTTTGGGCCGTTAGTGATAAAAATTTTGCGGCTCTGGCAATTGCGATTCCAGTCGCTTTAACTGCAACGATGTGTGGTCGGCAGCAGCGAAGTAAGCTTCAAGTTCGTCAATCTCCGAGCTGTCCGGTTTCGGCGCAGATGACTTGAAATGATCGAGAAACGATCCCCCCGCACGCTCAACGCGCAATATTTCCTTCTGCTCACTGGAAAAATGCAAACCTAACCCCAACTTTGGCCCATTTCGCAAATTGTGGTTCCGCCAAATGTCGCGCGTCGCCTGACACTTCATCTGAAGCGTGGCAAAATTCCGCTCGACACCTGCTTCGATTTCCTGCCGCCTAAAACGAAGCGCGTTCGTCTCGGAGGCCCTGGCTGCGTTAAGCGCTGCCTTCATTGACCTGCGGTCAATAAGCCAGAACGCAACACCAAGTGTCGCAATGACGGCTGTGTATAATTCCAAAGGGTTTGCGAAAAAAAGGTTCTGAACAGTCTCTAACATTGCGGTTTTCTCTGTATAGCGTCAGTTTTAAAATAGCTGCTACAATATGTGGTGTTCTGGTCGTCTGTTTTCAACCACAGGGGTTAATCCACGAGTTGCGCGAAAATGCTCCGCCTATTTTCAACGGCGACGTTGGCGGACTGCAGTGCAACATTGCCTCGCATCGGCCAACGTCGGTTAGCGGCCTGGATTGGCTAATCACAAACTGCTCGCCGAAATGACGAAGAGCTCAACGGGGTATAGGATATTCTAGCCCAAGTCGGTGAAAACGGCGTTGCAACGTAAGTCGAGATACGCCCAATTGCGTCGCAACATAGCGGCATGGCAATGTCGCCTGAACCATCCAGTCGTAGGCATCGCGGATGACTTCCGGTGTAAGCTGTGTCGGGCGGCCTAGCTGAACGCCGCGTTTGCGGGCAGCTTGCATCCCTTCCTTAGTCCTGCGCGAGATGATCCGCCGTTCGTATTGCGCAAACGACGCCACCATTGTGTAGAACAGCTCTCCCTCGGGAGTGCGCGTATCGACATTGAGCGACAGGATGCTGAAATTCACCCCGCGCTGGCGCAACGCCTCTGCGGTCAACATCGCATCAATTGAACTTCGAAAAGCCCGGTCGAGGTCCTGAACAATGAACGTGTCCCCCGCTGACAGGTCATCAAGCAGCGCCTCGAACACAGGTCGATCTGCTGCAACGGCAGAAACATATTCAACATGCAGCGCGTCACACTCGGCTTCGAGTTGAACCGTTTGGCGGTCCGTCATCTGCGACGTTGTGGAAAAGCGTGTAGCGGAATACGCCCATGCCTATGCCCGCAACGAACGGTTCGACGCCATGCGTGCCGAGAAGATCATCCGCGACATCTATATTGCCATACGAGGCCAGTCGATGAACCAGACACGTGAGGGTTTGAAAGCGGCGGAAGACAACCTGCCGGACATTGCTCGAACGCGGGCGCTGGAATGCGCCGAGAGCATCGGAGGGTTGATCCAGAAAGCCCCGACGCAACCGTTTTACAAAGCTTACGACCGCGCGGCAGTGACGCTGGCGGGTGAGTTCGGGATCACGCAGGTCGGTGCGAAGGAGTTGATGAAGGACGTCTTCGAACAGCATAATGGCAAAGAGCTTTATGCCCACGGAAAGCAGCTTGAAGAGCAATTCCACGTCCCCGTGCGTGAGGCCGCGCGAAATGCCCGAAAGGCAGAGCAGCAGCCGTCTCACAGCCAAATGCAAAGCCGTGGCTGACGGGCGCAGCAACTCAAAGTTGAAAAAAGCTTGCCATAAAACGACTTACGTGTCTTTATGTTCTCCCTTTGTTCGAAATTATGGAGAGGACGGCGAGGAAACAGACAATGACGACAGGAGGCATTATGCCCGTAACACAACCCATATCAGCAGCACCCGCCACCCGGCAGGCTGCGCATCCGAAGCTTCATCTCAACTGGGAGGACTGGTTGCCAATGATGGAAGACGAAGACATCCCGGAGGATCAGAAACGCGCGTTCATTGAGGCGCTCTGGTCGATCACGGTCGCCTTTGTTGATGTTGGCTGGGGATTGAGCACGGAAGCAGAAATCTGTGGACAAGATCTAGATCTGACCGCTGCCCTCCGCTCAGCCGTGTTAAACTCACAGTCACAGCCGGAAAAGGAGGATCTATGACCGAGACACCCCAAAAAGCATTGATCTATGCGAGGGTCAGCAGTCGAGCGCAATCGCTTGAAGGCCACGGGCTACAATCGCAAGAAAGCAGGTGTCGCGATTATGCTGCTGCCAAAGATTACGAGGTCGTGGCGGCCTTCCCGGACACCATTATGGGCGGCGGCGACTTCATGCAGCGCCCCGGCATGAAGGCCTTACTGGCCTACCTCGATGCACAACCGGATGAAAACTTCGTTGTTATCTTCGACGATCTGAAATGTTTAGCCCGTGATACACGGGCGCATTTGGATCTCCGAGAGGCATTCCGCAATCGAGGAACCACGATTGAATGTCTGAACTACAGGTTCGATGATTCATTTGAGGGCGAGTTTGTTGAGACAATTTTAGCGGCTCAAGGCGCATTGGAGCGCAAACAAAACGGGCGACAAGTCGCGCAGAAAATGAAGGCGCGGATGCAGTCTGGCTATTGGATTCATAATCCGCCGATTGGATATCGTTACGAAACGATCAAGGGGCGCGGCAAGGTGCTGATCGCGAACCCGCCGTTCGACGATATCATCCGCGAAGGGTTTGAAGGCTTTGCATCCGGGCATTTCCAGACTCAAGCCGAGGTGAAGCGCTTCTTTGAGAGCTTCCCTGACTTCCCTCGTAACAAAGCAGGCGTGGTCGCGCAGCAGCGGGTGACAGACATTCTGACCCATCCTGTTTATACTGGCCACATCTGCTCTGAGACCTACGGCATTTCTTGGCTCAAGGCGCAGCACGTACCGCTGATCTCGCTGGAGACCTTTGACAAGGTGCAGGCACGCCGCAACGGCACCGCAAAAGCGCCACAGCGCAAGAACATTGGGGACGCCTTTGCCTTACGCGGCATGGTCGTCTGCGCTTGTTGTGATGTTCCACTGCGATCTTCGATCACCAAAGGCAATGGTGGGTCTTACCCGTATTATCTGTGCCAGACAAAATCTTGCGACGCCTACGGAAAATCCATTAAGCGGGACGTGCTGGAGGATGAAGTCGGCGAGATCATCAAGGCGTTACAGCCGACGGCAGGCCTGATTAAGCTGGCCACGGCCATGTTCCGCCATGCATGGGCGGCACGTCGGGATCAGGCGCAAGGCATCCTGCGTAATGGCAAACGCCAGATCATTGCGTTAGATGAGGAGATTGCCACCGTCCTCGACCGCATCATGGCTGCGAGCAACGCAACGGTGATCCGTACCTATTAGGACAAGATTAGTAAGCTGGAGCGTGAGAAAGCAATTCTAGGCGAGAAACTAGCAAACCGGGTCGAACCACAGGGCAGCTTCGAGGAAAAACTAGAACCTGTCCTCACATTCCTCTCAAACCCTTGGAAAATATGGGAAACGGATGGACCATCGCGGATTTTTTTACGCAGAACCGTGCTAAAACTGGCCTTTGCAGACCGCATCCAATACTGCCGGATTGAGGGAGCTAGAACCCCGCAAATAGCGTTACCGTTCAAGGTGTTAGGGGGTATGTCAGACCTTAAGGTCGTATGTGGTGCGGGCGAAAGGACTTGAACCTTCACTCCGTGAGGAACTGGTACCTAAAACCAGCGCGTCTACCATTCCGCCACGCCCGCACTTGGGACGGTCCATAGCGAGCAGATCGCCTAGGTGCAAGGGTCTGCTGTTGATCTCTTCAGCCAGATTGAAGGCTTCATTGATTAACTCTGCTTCTCTTGAGTAGGCTGCGTCGTGCATACAGAAGGCTGCGAGTCTCGCTTCAGCTTGGCTGTAGTCCGTCTTCAGCAGGGCGCACATGTCGAACGCGTAGGCTGCTTTCTCCCAGTAACTCTTGCAGGTCTGGCGGGGGAGTTCCTTGAAGTTCACGTGAAACCTCGTTCGCAGTAAGGGTCAGGACGCCCTGCGTGTTCAGCTGCCGCGCAGTCGTTCTGAACCGCTCCTTGTTTGCGGGAAGCTGATTACTTCATGTCATGCGACCATATCTAATGTGTGGCGCTGCGCATAATACCTCTCTTCTGCTTCTGCTGGTGGGATGTATCCGATGGGTTCCAGCAGGCGGTGATTGTAAAACCAGTCGACCCATTTGAGCGTTTCCCATTCGACCGAGGCAATGGTTTTCCAGGACCCCAGGCGATGGATGACTTCGGCTTTGTAAAGGCTGTTTATTGTTTCGGCTAAGGCATTGTCATAGAAATCACCGACAGTGCCAACCAAGGGCTCGATCCCTGCGAGGGCCAACCGCTCGGTATATCGAATGGACAAATATTGCCCCCCACGGTCGGAGTGATGAACGAGACCACCTGTGTGAGCTGGACGACGATCATGCCGCTTGCTCCAAAGCATCCAACACAAAGTCCGTTTTCGGTGAACTCGAAACGCGCCAGCCTACGATCTTGTCGGCAAATGTATCGATGATAAAAGCCACATAGATGAAGCCTTGCCACGTTGAGACATAAGTGAAATCGCTGACCCAAGGCATATTTGGCGCAGGCGCTCGGAACTTCCGGTTTACCTTGTCTTTTGGGCATGGCCGGCTTTTGTCTGGCAGGGTCGGTTTCTTCACCTTTTCCGCGAATTATCCCATGGATATCAAGGTGTTTCATCAACGGGCCACAGTGCAGCGGGCGATGTTGAATCCCTCCCGTTGCAACTGATGCCAGGTTTTTCGAATGCCATAGACTTCATTGTTCTCTTTCCAAACACGTTTGATCTCAGGGCTCAGATCCGCGTCCCGTTTGGCACGATCGGACGCCAAGTCTGGGTTTTTGAGGATCGCAGCATGCGCATAAAACGTTGATTGGGCGCCGGTGATGCAATTGAGACAGCCCTGCGATGCCCTGCAAAACAACACACGATCCGACATTGGCAGCGTGTCTTCGGCGCGGGCACGCACCTCGGCCGAAAACCGGTTTGCTCTGTTACTTTTTCCATAGGCTCCATCCATACTTAGCTTGGAGCCTCCGGCAAACTGGGGGCGGCTCAAACTGACAATGCCATTCGTCAATTACTCTTTTTGCCGCAACAACGGTTGCTGCGGGCGTTTATCTAATGCGCTGTCGGGTATGTCTGGGAAAAGGAAAAGCCCAAGCTAAAAAGCTCAGGCTTTACTGTGGTTTATGATACTAAGTCGAAGGTGGGTTATAGGAAATGGTGGTACCTAAATCTGGTGCGTCTACCAATTCCGCCACACCCGCACGTCTCAACCAGGCCAAACACCTGCTTAGGCGGTCATTAGCAAACACTGAGGCGCCCTGCGCGCGGAAAAAAAATTTCTGCTCATTAAGAAGATTTTATCCAAATTTGCCGACAAGCATGAGGGAGGTTTGAAAAGGATTTGACCGCATGACGCCTAAAACTGCCGGATATGTCGGCGCATCTGCGCGCGTTTTGAGGGAGAATACATGCTGTGCTCCCTCGCTGGCAGGGTTGGTTTGCGGTGCGCACGTTTTGACGCCTTATGGCGAACAATCGGTTGATAGTCTGCGCGTTGGACAATCTCTGATCAGCCGCGACCGCGGTCCGGTCCGTATCAGGAAGATCGAAGTGGTCAGCCTGGTGACACATCTCATTTACATCATTGCCGGTTCAATTGGACACACCCGAATGGACCGCGATGCGATGCTGACGGCCCAGCAAACCGTTTTGCTGCGCGATTGGCGGGCACGGGCGTTATTCGCAAAACCGGCTGCGTTGGCCCGCGCCAAGGCGCTGGTGGACGGTGAATACGTGCGTAACCTTGGTCAATATCCGGTGACAGTGCACCGCATATATTGTGATGCCCCACAGGTGATTTACGCGGATGGGTTGGCGTTGGGCACGGCGGATGCAACGGCCAATACATTGCAAAAGACACGCTCAGCTTCGAGGTGAATCTGAGCCCTGGGGTTTTCCGCGCATACATTTTTATGGCTGTTCGGGGCTGAAGGAAAGCACGGTTTTCACGGGGCGCAGGGTCCCCGGCGGGCGAGGCCCGAGGCTGGATTTTAATTCAGAGTTTGATAATTTCAACTCATAATAAATTTTGGAAAGGCAGAGCATTGGTTTCAGACGGCTTTGAAAATTTCGCGAACGCTGCAATTGGCCTCTCTGCGTTTGCAGGAGCGGCGGTTGCGTTTTTTGGCCTTTCCGAATGGAAACAGCAAAGGAAATGGGACAAAAACCACGATTTGGCGCACCGGTACTTGCTGGCTATTTTTGAGTACCGGGATGCAATTTCCGGCGTTCGAAATCCCGGAATGTTCGCCTACGAAATGCCAGAACCGGATGGTGACACACTTCAAAACATGTCCGATGATCAAGTGAGGTTCTACGGGATACAAAAGGCATACCAAAATAGATGGGATAAGGTCACCGATGCCAACAAGAAGCTGTATCCGATCCAGCTTGAAGCGGAGGCTTATTGGGGCGCGGTGTCGAAGGACCTATTTCGCGCGCTAAGAGAGTTGGAGATTGAATTACAGTCGAATATTACGACTTTTCTTAGGGCAAGTAACCCGGATAACTTGGGTCCAATGCGAGCAGCGGCCGATAGACGATTGCAAAAACGAAGATAGGTTATGTATGGGCTGGCCTTTGAGTATGCCGACGAAGATGATGTTTTCGCCGATGACTTCAAGGACGCGTTAATGCGCCTTGAAGATTTTTTTGAGACCGAAACTTGGCGGGGTTCAGTGACTAATTTGGGGTCACTCAAACATCCAACTCCTCCACAAACTTCGCGTTCTCCTGAATGTACTGATACCGCAGTTCCGGCTTTTTCCCCATCAACCGCTCCACCAGATCACTGGTCTCTCCCGGCATGTCCTCGTCAATCGATACCCGGATCAGTTTGCGCGTCGCGGGGTCCATGGTGGTCTCTTTCAGATCCTTGGCGTCCATTTCGCCAAGACCCTTGAAGCGGGAGACGTCGATCTTGCCCTTGCCGCCGAGGCCTTTTTCCAGCCAGGTGTTTTTCTCTTCCTCATCCAGGCAATAAACACGGCGCGGTCCCTGGGTCAGGCGGAACAGGGGCGGGCAGGCCAGATAAAGGTGTCCCGCGTCGATCAACGGGCGCATTTGCGTAAAGAAAAACGTCATCAGCAGGGCGGCGATATGGGCACCGTCCACATCCGCATCGGTCATGATGATGATCTTGTCATAACGCAGATCATCGAGGTTGAAGCGGGTGCCCATGCCACATCCCAGCGCCTCGCAGAGGTCCGAGATTTCCGCGTTGGTGCCGAGTTTCGAGGAGGCCGCGCCCAGCACGTTGAGGATTTTGCCCTTGAGCGGCAGCAGCGCCTGAGTCTTGCGATCTCGCGCGCCCTTGCCCGATCCGCCCGCAGAATCGCCCTCCACGATGAACAACTCCGTGCCGACGCGGTCTTTGGAGGTGCAATCGGTGAGTTTACCGGGCAGGCGCAGCTTTTTGGTGGCCGATTTGCGCGCGGTCTCTTTTTCCTGACGGCGGCGCAGGCGTTCTTCGGCGCGCAGCACCAGAAAATCGAGGATGGCCCCGGCGGATTTAGTGTCGTTCGCCAGCCAGTTGTCGAAGTGATCACGCACCGCCCCTTCGGTCATCTTGGCGGCGGCCTCGGTGGAGAGGCGGTCTTTGGTTTGCCCGACAAAGGCGGGTTCGGCGATGAAACAGGAAACCAGCGCACAGCCGCCAGAGGTCAGGTCTTCGCGGGTGATTTGCGTGGCTTTTTTGGTGTTGGAGAGTTCCCCGTATGCTTTGATGCCCTTGAGGATCGCAGCCCAGAAGCCCGCAACATGGGTGCCGCCTTCGGGCGTGGGGACCGTGTTGCAGTAGGATTGGATGAACCCGTCGCGCGAGGGTGTCCAGTTGATGGCCCATTCGACCTTGCCCGGCTGGCCGAATTTCTCTTTGAAATCGACCGTCCCGGCGAAGGGGTTTTCGGCATAGGTGGTCGCCTTGCCCAATGTTTCGCGGAGGTAATCGGACAGGCCGCCGGGAAAGTGGAAGGTGGCCTCGGTCGGGGTGTCGCCGTCCTCGATATGGGATTTCCAGCGGATTTCGACGCCTGAAAACAGGTAGGCCTTGGAGCGGATGGAATTGAACAATCGCGCGGGTTTGAAGCGGTGAGAGCCAAATATCTGCTCATCCGCATGGAAAGTGACAGTGGTGCCGCGCCGGTTCGGGGCCGCGCCGATCTTCTCGACGGGACCCAGGGGCAGACCGCGCGAGAAGCGTTGCTCATAGAGCTCCTTGTTGCGCGCTACCTGCACGACCATCGAATCGCTGAGCGCGTTGACCACGGAGGCCCCGACACCGTGCAGACCGCCGGAGGTTTCATAGGCCGAGCCGCCGAATTTACCGCCCGCATGCAGCGTACAAAGGATGACCTCCAGCGCGGATTTATCGGGGAATTTCGGGTGCGGATCGATCGGGATGCCGCGCCCGTTGTCGCGAATGGTGATGGCATAGTCTGCGTGCAATTCGACCTCGATCCGGTTGGCGTGCCCGGCAACGGCTTCATCCATAGAGTTGTCGAGCACTTCGGCGACCAGATGGTGCAAGGCGCGCTCATCCGTCCCGCCGATATACATGCCGGGGCGTTTACGTACAGGCTCCAACCCCTCGAGTACCTCAATGGAGGAGGCGTCATAGGTGGCTGCGTCCGTATTGGAGAGCAGGTCATTGGACATTGTGGCTCGTACCTCGTTTTATGGGTTGGTGCGGAGTATGGCAGAGGCGGCAGGAGGGGGGAAGACACGGTGCGCGGTTGAATTCAAACGAATCATTCCCGGACCGCGGCGTCTTTGCCGGGGCGTGTTGGGCGAATGACGTGAAAACCGCACGGACAAAGGAGGCGGGTTTGAGATTTCCCTCTTGAGAAGAGTATTTTCTAGTATTGCGAGAAATTTTTCAGAAAATTGCGAAATAGGCGATTTTTTGCCTGTAATTTGCATAAAAATGTGGCATGGAGATCACACAAGGCTGGCAATGGTTTTTTATATGCCGGACGGGGGGGCGACTGCGCGCGCAAACAACCAACAATATGCGCGCGATAACAATAGTAAGGAAAGATTAAATGATTTTTAATACTGTGAAGACAGGGGCGGTTGCGGTGGCACTCTCTGCGGCGCTGTTTCTGGGCGTAAAGGCCGAAGCCGCGACAGCGACACCTTATGCGGGGTCCTATGAGGCGACAAACGTAAATACGGGCGGCAATGACCACACGGTTTGGCTGCCGGGTCTCTTTGGTTCTGCAGCAAGCGCCTATTGGCAGTTTGTTGGCGGCGCTGGCGATTTCAAAGTAGGTGCGGGCAACGCAACGGCCTCACTGAACGGTCTTATTGACAATAACAGCAATTCGAGCCTGCAACTTGACCTTGCGGTGGAATATACTCTGCTGAGCCCGAATGCTCCCGGTGGTGGCGGTACAAAGAACGGTGGTTTTGCTTCCGGTCTGTCTGCTGCAGCTAAAGACGCGCTGAAGGACACTTGGTCTTATTTTGACATCAAATCGGCGACCCTGACCGGTGTTGGCGCATTGGCAGGCTTGAAATTGTCGTTGACCCCTTACCCGCTTGACCCCAAAGAAATCCCTTTCCAGTTGGGTGAGAGCGCAAACGATAAAAACCAAGGTCTTGGCGGTGCCGGTTGGTTCACCTGGAACATCGATTCACAGGCGACCGGTGGCAATTTCGTTGCACAGGCGAATGGTAGCTCAAACAAACATGGCGACATTAACATCAACATCGCCCCCGTGCCACTTCCAGCGGCAGGCCTGATGTTGCTCGTCGGTTTGGGCGGTCTGGGTGCTTTGCGTGCGCGGAAAAATAAAACAACCTGATTGAAATTTCAGTCTGAGAAAAGCCCGCCCTCCGTGGCGGGCTTTTTGTTTGGGGATTAGAGATGGTATTTTGGTTCCAATCGGTGATGGGCTCTGTCGGGCGGCACGATCGGATAGCCTGCGGCTTAGCGCATTGAGGTGCGCGCCCGGGCGTCTAACAAATTCCCCCACTTTAGATCCGGTTTGGAACTCTCTGCGCCATGGCAGATTAAAGTTTGTATCTGGCGCAGGGTCATGCAAAAAATTGGTCTCATCAGTTTAGCACGTCAACGGGTATGGCATTCAGAGTAATAACACGTCGGGTTCACTTGCGAGGCGTGTTGAAAACTTGGTCCTTGCGGTTGCTGAGTTTTCATCTCGCATTCGCGTTGGTCTTTTCATTGGTCATATCGCCGGTCTTTTTAATTCTCGTTTTTTATTCCCGCCTGCGTTCATCTTCACTTTTGAACTCTGGTTGCTGAGCATGTCCGAATGGCTTGCTGCTTTTCCCTTCATCGCGGTTCCAGGGGTATTTGGCGGGCTGGGTGTCTGCATCATCTTTATCGCACTTAGATTTCTGCGTATGAATTGGAACATTGCCGAATTGAGCAGCCCCACTTGGGTGGTCCAGTTTGAAAATTATTGCATGATTGGCGTTTGGTCCATCGGAACGATGGCCTCTGGCGCAGGTGGGCGGTAGCCCAGAGCACTATGTGGTCGTTTTGTGTTGTAATGGTTCCTCCATCTTTCAATAATAATCTGTGCTTCCCGCAGCGAGTAGGAGATTTCGCCGTTCAACAATTCATCACGCATTCTTCCGTTGAAGCTTTCGCAGTATCCGTTTTCCCACGGTGACCCAGTCTCGATATATGTAGTCTTTGTTCCAACCTTTGCCCGGCAGGCGATGCAAAGCATCGCTGAGAGGGGGCCTTGATCCAATCCCTGACAACCTCAGCAATAAACTCAGGGCCGTTATCAGACCTGATGTAGGCAGGAACACCGAGCAGGATGAACAAGTCCGTCAGGGCGTCGATGACCTCGGTCGAATTCAACTTGCGCTTCACCCGGATCGCTAGACATTCCCTGCTGTGCTCATCCAAGATGTTGAGCGTTCTAAAGGCTCTGCCGTCGTCGGTTCGGTAATGCACGAAGTCGTATGACCAGACGTGATTACGATACTCGGGACGCAGCCGCACACAGGAACCATCATTGAGCCAGAGCCGTCCCTTCTTTGGTTGTTAACGTCGTTTCGTGAAACGACGGAATTGGCACTTTAAGCACCTCACGCCGCCAAAGCCGTTCGACACGTTTGTCGTTCACCTGCCAGCCTGCATCTCTCAACAGGGCCGCAATCCGACGGTAGACATATCGACCAAATTGGCGCGTCAATTCGATCATATCCGCGACCAAGCGTTCTTCGTCAGCGCGTCCACGTGGCAATCGGCGCTGTGTGGATCTGTGCTGGCACAGAACGCGGCAAACA
Source organism: Roseobacter fucihabitans (assembly GCF_014337925.2). Classification (NCBI taxonomy): domain Bacteria; kingdom Pseudomonadati; phylum Pseudomonadota; class Alphaproteobacteria; order Rhodobacterales; family Roseobacteraceae; genus Roseobacter; species Roseobacter fucihabitans. Next base: position 1,311,742 of record NZ_CP143423.1, read on the forward strand.
CGTCGCTCAGAAACCTTGAACCGACTACGCACATGATCGATGCAGACCCGCCTACGCGAGGGGCTCAGAAGTTTCCCGATACGGCCTCCTTCAAGATCAACTTGTCCAACGTCAGCTCAGAAACCGCACGCCTAAGGCGCTCGTTTTCTTTCTGTAGCCGCTTCAGTTCCTTGAGTTGTTCCGTGCCCATTCCGTCATACTTCTTCTTCCAGCGATAATAGGTTTGTTCAGTCACGCTGATCTGTCTGATTGCGTCAATCCGAGGCATGCCTTGCCCCATCAGAACTTCAACCTGCCGTAACTTCACGACAATCCCTTCGGGCTTGGGTCTCTTAATGGCCATCTCTGGTCCTCCGTTTTCCTAACTATAGGGGCGGACCACTTCAATGGGGGAGGCTCAGTATTTGTCGACCTCTGTGGCTTGCAAGCCTACCCCATCATGCTCATGGGAAACACCCGCCAGTCTTCGCGTTCACCGACCAGACTTACGCCGCTGCGTGAACTTGTGGACGGTTACGATGGCCTGCTCTGTGATATCTGGGGTGTCGTACACAATGGCGTTGCCGCTTACGGCGACGCTGTTGATGCATTGTGCAGGTTTCGCGCCAGTGGTCGCTTGGTCATCCTGATCACAAATGCGCCACGATTATCCAAAGACATTTATCCGCAACTGGCGTGGCTTTACGTTCCGAGCAATGCCTATCATACGGTCATCACCTCGGGTGATCTGACCGTGGCACGTATCTCAGAACGCTCCGATGCGCCGGTGTTTCACTTTTGTCCTGAACGCGACCGGTCCGTTTCTGAGGGTTTGACGAACCCGACTTTGGAGTTGGCAGCCGCTCGGATCTGCCTGCTGACAGGCCCGCTTGATGACGCGATTGAAACTGCGGATGTCTATCAGGACATCCTGTCGGACATGGGCGATAAGGCGGTGGAAATGATCTGCGCGAACCCTGATCTGGTTGTGCGCAGTGCAGATCGGATGGTGATCTGTGCCGGATCAATCGCGCGGCTCTACTCGGAAATGGGCGCAAGTGCGGCGACAGATCGGTTTGTAACCCACCAGAAGTAGCGCGGATGAACATTTGCTTTTGTGAACTGCGCTGCAACGCCAAATGAGCGATGCTGCCCCAGCGACGTAATTCTGCGTCAGCATGAGCCGTGCCAGCAAAAAGCGGCTCTGTCGGCTTCTTTCCCGTTGCTTTCCAGTCCAGCGAGGGGCGGTTTTCCTGACCGCACAGGGCTTCTCGCCTCAGCTTCCAGCCTTGGACGTTCGAGAAAGCAGTTCTTTTTATTGGCACCAAGTGGCGTCAGAAAGTCGAGAGGCGTGTCGCTCACTTCAACGCATTCCTGGCTTGGGGCGGCTCCCATCACGGTTCCGCGCAATCACCAGCGTTTGTCAGTCTTCGCTCTCTGGGGGGAGCGCCCTGGTTGCGTAGGTACGTGTACGACAGGAGCACGAAAACCAGATTGCGGATCATAGGGGAGTTAAGAATGCCTAGGAATTCCGCCACTGGGGCAGCGCAACAAGGACTGGTTTGGTGTGCTTGAATGAGACCAGAGCTGAAGCCTGTTTGATGGATCGAAAGCGGTCGTTGGTTTTTGGCTGCGATCTCGGTCTGTAACGCGGTACTTTTCGTCGTTTGCTGTGTCTGTGCCATCGCGCACTTTGGGGTTATTGCGCGATGTGCTCGTCCAGGTCTCCGGCTTGCTTATAGGTGCCTGCCTTGAGTTTAACGGTGTCTTCAATGATGGAGGCCAGTGCCGCGATGCTGACCAAAAACCCCGAGATTGGAACAATCGCGATGGCATATTTCTTGGGCATGTAATTTGGCTTGAAGACGAAACCGCCGTCTTCCCAGGCGAAATACCACATTTCCCAATATTTTCCGCCCATCGTCTGTACTGCCTCTATGCCGTAGATGATCATGATGAGGCCCAGCCCAAAAATGACCAGTGACCAGAATTGTTGAACGGCAAAGGCGGCCTTTGTCGGCAACCATGTATAGACGAGGTCGAGCGCGATATGATCACGGTCCCGCACGGTCAGGGCGAGGGCCAGAAAAACCAGCCAGATGTTGCTGAGAACGGTCAGAAGGTCCCCCCACACGGGCGGATTCAAAAAGACATAGCGCATCACGACCGAATAGACGGTAAAGGCGACCATCAGGAACAGGAAGATGGCGCAAAAAGCGGTCAGGATGTGGCGGACCATACGGTCGATGAAGACTGCGGCAGAAAACATCAGGCTGCTCCTTTTTGCGGATCATGGAGGATGGGCTGGTTTGAGACCTGCATCATTGTGAAAACCCCAAGAGGCGTGGCAGAAACATGGTGATATCCGGCACGACAATCAGTACGAACAACAACGCGAACAGCGCGACGAGATAGGGCAACATCGCCAGCGCGACTTTCTCAAGTCGGACCTTGGCAATTGCGCCCGCGGTGAAGAACGCCACGCCAACGGGGGGTGTCACCGAGCCGATCAGAAAGCCGACGACGACAACCAAAGCGGCCTGCACATCGGCATATCCGGCCTTGACCATCACATCGACCAGCACCGGTCCCACCACGATGATGTTGGCCGCCGAGTCCATGACCATGCCCAGCAAGCAGATGAACAGCACCAGAACCAGCGCGAATAACAGCGGGTTGTAGGTATATCCCAGCAGCCATTCCTCAAGCTCGCCAATGGCACCAAGCGAGGTCAACAGCCAGCTGAACGGGCCAGAGGCCGCGATGATGATGAACACCATGGCCGAATTGCGAAAGGCGCGCACAAAGGCGCCTTTGCAATTGTCCCAAGTGATCGTGCGGTAAACAAACAGCCCGACAAAAAGGGCGATGGTGGCGGTCAGCGCACCGGCCTCCACCACGCCTGCGATGCCAAATACGACGGACCCGACAAGCACGATGGGAATGAGCAACGCGAAGGAGGATTTATAGCCGACAACGGCGAGCGCCTTGAGGCTGAACGGTTCTTCGCTGCGCTCAAAGTTGTGCTTGCGTGCAATGATGTTGTTGATGATCATCAACAAAAGACCGATCAGCAGGCCGGGTATAATGCCGCCCGCAAACAACGCGCCCACCGAAATTCCGCCCGCATTGGCCAGCACGATCATCATGATGGAGGGTGGGATGATACCACCAATGGTGGAGCTGACAGCGGTGATGGCGGCGGCAAAGGCGGGCGGGTATCCGGCCTTTTTCATCGAGGGGATCATCAGTGACCCGACCGTTGCCGTGTCCGCCACGACCGACCCGTTCATGCCTGCAAAGAACATCGAGACAAGCACATTGGCCTGCGCCATGGACCCGCGCATCCGGCCAATCAGCCGCTTGCTGAGTTCGACCAGACGGTCGGTGATGGTCGCGCTGGTCATCAACTCGCCCGTCAGCATGAAGAATGGAATGGCGGTCAAGGGCACCGAGTCGATGGCGCTGAACATCTGGGAAGGGATCAGGATCATCGGTGCAGCATCGGTGATCAGGATATAGACCACAGGGATCAGGATCATGGTGAACCCGACAGGTGCGCCCAACATGATGAGCAGCACCAGAATGATCAAAAGCGCGACGCTTTCCATGCAGGACAATCCTATTTGGTGGTGTGATCCAAAAGATCAGTTGATGTGACAAAAGGTGGCGCGGGACAGAACCGCACCACCTGAGTTTTTAAGCGTCAAAGGCTTAGAGCGCGCCTGCTTCTTCCAACTGCGCGATGAAGCTGGTCATGCCCTGTTCTTCCAGAACCCGGCGGGCGGTTGCGGGATCAAAGCTGCCCTTGGCATTCAGCCATGCATCGATTGCCCCCGCGCGCCACAGCGTCATTTCCTCATCGCTGGGAACGTACCATTCTGTGATGGAGGCTTTGATTTCCGCCTCGCCTGCTTCAACCCATGCGCGGTCAAGCTCTTGCACTTTCTGGCCAAAGGCTTCGGCTGCGGTGTGGAGCCATTCGCGTTCCTGCTCGCTTAGCGCATCATATTGGCGCTTGTCGATGGACAGTTGGTTGCCGGACCAGGAGCCGCCGATTTCGGTGAAATACTTGGCAACTTCATGCAGCTTGGCAACGTGCTGCCAAGGGGTTGCAACATATTGACCGGAAACCACACCGGTTTGCAGGCCCTGATACAGTTGCGACCAGTCATAAGGCACCGGCACCGCACCCCAGTTTTTGACCAGGGTATATTCAATCGGGCTCTTGGTGACGCGCCATTTGATGCCTTTCATGTCATCGGGGACGTGAACGGGACCATGCGCATTGCCAAGCTGGCGGAAACCACCGCTGGAATAGACCGTCAGGCAGACGTGGCCTGCTTCTTCGGCGGCGATGTCGCATTGCTGTTTTGCCAGCCATTCCGACGAGATCCGGTCCGCGTCTTCGATGCTTTTGAAGATATAGGGCAGATCAAAAATCGCCAAAGCTGTGCCAAAATTGCCGAAATTCGCCGTTGAGCTGGTCCAGAGCGCCAGAAGGCCCTGATTGGCCTGTTCGCCGCAGGATTGTTCTGAACACAGGGACCTGCGGTAATGGGGTTCAATTTTCAGCTGGCCGCCTGACACCTCTTCCAGAGTTGGAATAAGCGCCTGATCAATGGCATCACCGATTGGCATCCCCAAAAAGCCAACAGTTCCCAACTTCAGGACTTTTTCGGCCATGGCCGTTTGCGCCATGAGCGCGGTTGCCGATGCCAGGCACAGAACCTTGCATATGGATTTTATCCGCATTTTTTTGTCTCCCATAAAACTCTATTTTCTTGACCGCATCTTTCACGGCGCCCTTGTCCAAAGAAAGTGACAGATCGCTCGAATGAAGGGGACAGATCGGATTGGACCTGACACTATTGCCCCGATCAGAATAGATTTTCGGATCATTGCATAAGGAGACCTTGGGTGAGTTCCACGACGCCTAGATTTTTGAAACTGCCCGAAAAATCCAGCCTCAGCCTGCGCGATCAAATCTGTGAAGTGGTCAGCGCGGCGATCATGTCAGATGCGCTGGCCCCTGACCGCCCCCTGCCGTCATGTCGGGAGTTGGCAGAACAGTTCGGGGTCTCACGAAACACCGTTTTTGCAGCCTATAACCGATTGGTTGATCTGGAATTCCTGGTGTCGCGCAACCGGTCGGGTTATTTTGTGAACCCGCAGATGGCGGCTTCACAAAACGCGCAGAGCGAAAACGAGGCCCTCAAACCGGGTCCGCAGCCTTGCCCCGTCAGCTTTCCACCCAACAACCTGATGCCTGTGCTCAACCCGCTGGATTGGAACGCATACCCCTATCCGTTCATCTATAATCAGATCGACCCCGATTTGTTCCCGGTTGATGGCTGGCGCGAATGCACGCGCCAGGCCCTGGGGCGCAAGACGATGCCCGTCTGGGCCAGCGATTCCGTCGAAAGCGACAGCCCGCAACTGATCCAGCAACTACGCCAGCGATTGCTGAACATCCGCGGGATTTATGCCGAGGAAGACGAAATCCTGATCACGCTTGGCTCGCAAAACGCACTCTTCATTCTGGGCTCGATCTTTGCGCATACGGGCAAACCAGTGGCTCTTGAGGACCCCGGATTTTTTGGCGCACGCAATGCATTCCGCATGGCCGGAAGCGAGTTGGTGGGCGTGCCCATTGACAGCGACGGTCTGATCCCTGCGGCGCTCCCGCCTGAGTGTCAGTTGGTCTTTACCACGCCCAGCCACCAATTTCCGACGATGGTCACGATGAGCGAAAAGCGCCGTCGTGAATTGCTGGCCGCTGCGGATGAAAAGGACTTTCTGATCATCGAGGACGACTACGAAGCCGAGATGAACTATGTCGCGAAATCCTCGCCTTCAATGAAGTCGATGGATGAGACGGGACGTGTGATCTATGTGGGAAGCCTGTCAAAAACGATATCACCGGGCATTCGGCTTGGGTTCATCGTGGCGCACCGTGACATCATCAAAGAGGCGCGTGTCGCCCGTGGCGTGATGATGCGCCATCCGCCAACCATTGTGCAGGAAATTGTCGCGCTGTTTTTTCAACTGGGCCATTATGATGCCCATCTGCGCAATATCGAGCGGCGCTATAAAACCCGCTGGCACGCGATGGATGCGGCCCTGACGAAACATTTGGGGATGTTGACGCGCACCGCTTCCGAAGGGGGGACGTCCTTTTGGCTGACCGCGCCGAAAGGGTTTGATGGTGCCGAGCTTGCAGCGCGGCTTGAGCGTAAAGGCGTGCTGATTGACAGAGGGCGCGATTATTATCTGAACTATGACAACAACCGCAGTTTCAGGCTTGGGTTTGCCTATGTTCCGGTCTGTGACCTTGAAGACGGGGTGAGGATTATCGCCGATGAGGTCACAGCTTTGATGGGCTGATTGCGGGTGGCGGAAATTGAACTGTCCCCTCGAAACCGCGCACCTGTCTCTCCCCGCAAGCGTCATTTCCCAGTTAACTAAGCAGGTAGAACGCTGCTGCTTTGCCACTCCATTGTGGGCAAAACAAGTCAAGGAAATGATGCTTTGAAAGACCGTCTTAAATGCGATCCGGCTGTGAAACCCTTTCAGTTTCACGTCTCTGACGATGCCTTGCAGGACATTCTTGCACGCGTCAAAACCTATCCCTGGCATGAAATGCCCGACGATGGTGGCTGGGACTACGGCACCAACATGGGCTACCTCAAAGAGCTCTGCGCCTATTGGGTCGACGGGTTTGACTGGCGCGCGCAAGAGGCCAAAATCAACAGTTTCTCGCAGTTTACCGCGCCCGTTGACGGCATCGACATGCACTTTATCTGCGAACAAGGCAGCGGCCCCGACCCGATGCCCCTGATGATCAGCCACGGCTGGCCCGGCTCAGTGGCTGAGTTTTACGAGCTGATTGAACCGCTGGCCCATCCCGAACGCTTTGGCGGCAATGTCGCGGATGCCTTCACCGTCATAGCACCTTCCCTGCCGGGTTTCGCATTTTCAGGCCGACCCCCACGCCCTTACGGCCCGCGCAAGATGGCGGGCGTTCTCAATTCCCTGATGAGCGACACCTTGGGCTTTGACAGCTATCTCGCCCAAGGCGGTGACTGGGGCGGTGCGATCTGTTCGTGGCTCGGGTTTGACCACGCGCCGGCCTGCAGCGCGATCCACATCAACGTGCTGACGATGCGCCATCCGGGTGGCCCGCAAACCCCCGAAGAGATCGCATGGGATGCGCAGTTTGAACGCGATCAGATCATGCAAAACGGCTATCGTACGCAGCAGGCCACCCGACCCCAGACGCTGAGCTACGCAATGATGGACAGCCCAGTGGGCATCGCGGCATGGCTTGTGGAGAAGTTCCACGATTGGTCCGACGTGCCGGTGGGTGGCATTGAACAGGCCCACAGCAAAGACGAATTGCTGACCAATATCATGATCTACATCACCACGGGCACGTTCAACACGGCCTCGTGGATCTATTACGGCAGACGCGAAGAAGGCGGGCGTATCCTGTCGCCGACAGGCGCGCGCGTCGAGGTGCCAACGGGTTGCGCGGTGTTTCCCGCTGAAATGCTGCGCTGGCCGCCGCGCTCTTATGCGGAACGTATCTACAATATCCAGCACTGGTCCGAGATGCCACGCGGCGGTCATTTTGCCGCGATGGAAGAGCCACAGATGTTGCTGGAAGACATTCGAACATTCGCGCGCAGATTGCGCCGCTAACCTGATGGAGCCCCCTTATGACCCTCACGCACGCCGAATACAGCCAGATTGGCGCCAAAATTTCTCCAAATGGGCAAGCCTTTATTGATGGCGCGTTTTGCGATGCCGCAGATGGGACAACCTTTGAAACGACAAACCCTGCCACGGGCGATGTTCTGGCGCGTGTCGCGCATTGCAAGGCCGCGGATGTGGACCGCGCCGTCAAAGCGGCCCGGCGTGTGTTCAACGATGGCACCTGGTCACGCGCGGAGCCGGAGCACCGCAAGGAGGTTTTGCTGAAAGTCGCGGCCCTTGTGCGCGAACACGCCCATGAATTGGCCGTGCTGGAAAGCCTTGATACCGGTAAAACGATCAACGATTGTATGGATGAAATCGGCGGCGACGTGCCTAATTTCTTTCAGTGGTACGGCGAGTTGGCCGATAAGACCTTTGGCAAAATCGCCCCCACCGGCCCCGGTGCACTCGCGCTGATCACCAAGGAACCCGCAGGTATTGCAGGTGCGGTCCTGCCATGGAATTTCCCGCTGGTGATGGCCGCATGGAAAATCGCACCCTCCCTTGCTGTTGGCTGTTCCGCCATCATCAAACCTGCGGAACAAACGCCGCTGAGCGTCATACGCCTTGCCGAACTGATGCAAGAGGCTGGCGTTCCGGACGGTGTGATTAACATCCTCCCCGGTTATGGCGAAACCGCAGGCCAGGCCATCGGTCTGCACAATGACATTGATACGGTCTCTTTTACCGGCTCCACGGAAGTGGGCCGAATGTTCATGCGCTATTCCGGGGACAGTAACCTCAAGGGTGTCGGGCTGGAAATGGGCGGCAAAAGCCCGTTTATCGTCTTGGATGACGCCGTGCTTGATGATGATTTGATCGAACATGCCGCGATGTCGGCGTTCTGGAACGGAGGCCAGAATTGTTCTGCCAACATGCGCCAGCTGGTTGCAGCCCCTTTGGTTGAAGAATTCACGGGCCGTATCATCGAGCGGGTCAAGGCCTTCAAGCTGGGTGATCCGTTGGACCCTGCGACCGACATCGGCTCAATGATCACGAAGGATCACAAGAGCATGGTGATGGAATACATCCAGTCCGGCGTGGATGAGGGCGCAAAGATGGTGACGGGCGGGGGCAGCGATCTGCCGGGGTATTTCATCGAGCCTACCGTCTTTCAGAACGTAACCCCGAGCATGAAAATCGCGCGCGAAGAGATTTTCGGCCCGGTGCTTGGGATCATGCCATTCGAGACCGCAGAGCAGGCCTTGGCCGTTGCCAGTGATACCGAATACGGGTTGCATGCCTCTGTTTTTACGCAAGATATTGACAAGGCCATTCACATGGCGCGCGCATTACCCTGCGGCACAGTTTCTGTGAATGGCTTCTCCGAGGGGGATATCAAAACGCCGTTTGGTGGCTATAAGCAATCTGGATCGCTTGCCCGCGATAATGGTACGGAAGCGCTGGAGCAGTATCTCCAGACGAAAACGATCTGGATACAAACAAAACCCGGATGATCCAGTTGGTTTACCGCTTCAGTCTCCGACCAAACTGGCGCGGTCTCGTTGGACGGTTCATATTGCAAGTGTTCGGCCAGACGAAGACCCAAAGAAGGTTCGCAGCGTTGCACAATTGAACGCAAAGTTCGGCCCTTTGGGGGCTTATCCTGGGCGGTTTTGCGATGTGGTTTCAGGCGATTTCAGAATTTCGTTGTTTAGCACATTGAAGCGCATAAATTCTTATAACCCCGCCCAGGTCAGGTTGGTGTTGAAAACCGCCTTGGTCCGTGATCGACAGTGGCGGTTGGTATCGGCCGGTGAGCATTGATGAATTTGGTGTGTTCCCGGCCATGTCATAGGATCCATTGTTCCGCGAAAGGTTCTACCGGAATGTGCTGAGTTCCGAAGGGCCGACATCCTCGAAAGATGGCACACCGAGTTGACCCAAAGCGCGGATCAATTCCAGTTGTAAAATCTCAAAAGCGCGCTCGGCTCCGGCTTGCCCGCCTGCACCCACGCCATATGCAAAAGCCCGACCGGAAAACGCAAAATCTGCGCCGAGCGCTTTGGCCCGCACTATATCCGCACCACGGCGAATGCCGCTGTCGAGAATGATTTTCATACGTCCAGCGACGGCGTCGGCAATGGTTGGAAGCGCTTGGATGGTGGATGGCCCGAAGGCAACCTGCCGTCCGCCATGGTTTGACACAACGATGCCGTCACAGCCCAGTTGCACGCATTTTTCGGCGTCTTGCGGATGCAAGATGCCCTTGACCAACAGCTTGCCTTTCCACCGTGCGCGCAGGGCTTTCAAGTCATCCCACGTGAAACCCGGCGTGATCAGAGTCTTCTGGACGTCGGCATAGGACGTGGCGCTTTGCAAAAGGTCGGCATAGTTGGCCACATTGGGGATGCCATGGCGCAAACTCGTCAGCGCCCAACGCGGCTTGGCCATGCATTGCAGCACAACTTCGGGCGTGAAGCGGAAGGGCACAGCGAGCTGGTTGCGGATGTCGCGGTCGCGTTTGCCTGCGGCGGGCACATCGGCGGTGACCATGAGTGTGGTGTAACCCGCTGCCTCGGCGCGCGCGATCAAGCCTTCGGACACGTCTGCATCGCTTGAGACATAGAGCTGGAACCAGCCGTTCCCGTTTGCGGCCTCGGCCAATTGTTCCAGCGTGGTGGAGGCGGCGGAGCTGGCGACGTAAGGGATATTCCGCGCCTTGCACAGCTTTGCCAGCGTCAGGTCGGCACCGGGCCAGAAGGCGTTGAGCATGCCGATTGGTGCCATGCCAAAAGGCGCATCAAAGGTTCGCCCGAACAGCGTGGTCTCGATGTCGATCTGTGAGACATCCATCATATAGCGCGGCGTAAGCTCGACCTCTTCAAAAGCTTCGCTGTTGCGGCGCAGATTGCGTTCATTTTCCGCGCCGCCATCGACCAGATCGAAGGCGAAACGTGGAATCCGCCGTTTGGCCCGAAGTCGCAGATCGTTAATCGAAGCGGCGCGCTCCAATCCCATCAGATTGACCATCCGCCATCGACAGCAAAGGCCTGACCCGTGGTAAAGGCCGACAGGTCCCCTGCGAGGTAGCAGACCATGTCTGCGATTTCCTCTGGCTGGCCGAGCCGACCCATGGGCTGGCGTTCCTTGAATGCGGCAAGCGCTTTGTCAAAATCGCCCGTTGCAGCTAGCCGCTCATTCAGGGAAGGGCTTTGCACTGTTCCGGGGCAGATCGCGTTGCAGCGGATGCCATCCTTGACGAAATCCGCTGCGATGGCCTTGGTCATGCCGATGATCGCCGCTTTCGACGCGCCATAAGCAAAGCGGCGCGGCGCGCCCTTTTCGCTGGACACGATGGACGCGATATTGATGATGGATCCGGATCCGCCGTCGAGCATCCCCGGTAGCACGGCCTTGGTAATGCGGTACGTCGCCTTTGCGTTCAGGTCAAAGGCGCGGTCCCAATCGGCACTGTCGCAGTCCAAGATTGTCCCGTCATGCACCCATCCGGCGCAGTTTAGCAGGATTTGCACGGGCGCAACTGAGGCGACAAGCGCGGTGACCGCCGCATCATCCAGCACGTCCAGCGGATAGCCGGTTACATTGGACGATGTTTGCGCCAGGGCCTCCACAGCCGCGCCGTCGATATCGGTGGCAATCACCTGCGCCCCGCGTGCGGCCAATGCCTCTGCGCTGGCGCGGCCAATGCCGTTTGCCGCTGCTGTAACCAGCGCGGTTTTGCCTTTAAGTGTTTGTTCCATTTATCCTCTCTTAGCGCGCGAGCCAGCCGCCATCGACGGTGAGCACGCTTCCGTGGCAATAATTGGCGGCGTCTGAGGCCAGAAAAACGGCAGCGCCTGCGATCTCTGATGGGTCCGCAAAGCGTCCGGCGGGGATGCGTTCCAGAAGCGCTTTGGATCGCTCTGGATCATTCCTTAACGCCTGCGTGTTGTCCGTCGCAGTATAGCCGGGTGCGATGCTGTTCACATTGACCCCATACTGTGCCCATTCGTTGCACAAAGCTTTCGTCAGACCGATTACAGCGTGTTTGCTGGCGGCATAGGCCGGCACGCGCAGCCCGCCTTGCGAGCCGAGCACGGATGACACGATCACGATCTTGCCCGACCCTTGCGCGATCATGCGCTTGCCTGCCGCCTGCGACAGCAGCCAGACCGAGTCGAGATTGACCGACAGCACGCGACGCCAGTCTGCAAGCGGCATGTCTGTGCTGTCCTCGCGGTGAATGATCCCGGCGTTATTGACTAAAATATCCAGCCCGCCGAGGGCATCGGAGGCAAAGCGCACCACATTCTCGGCGGCTTCTTGATCCATACCGTTGAAATCGGCTTTGACAGCCGCGCCCTTGACAGACATGGCTTCGATCTTGGCCAGCGTGTCTTCGGGCGCGTGGCTGCGATAGGTCAGCGCCACATCGGCCCCGGCGGCGGCAAGGCCGAGGGCTATGCCCTCGCCGATGCCAGTTGCGCCGCCGGTTACCAAGGCCTTGCGACCCGTCAGATCAAATGGATTGCTCATCGCTTAGTACCGGTTGGCAATGGGCAGTTCTTCGGCAGGGAAGAGCGAGATGACCTCGCAGCCGGTCTCCGTCACCACGACTTCTTCTTCAATCCGGGCGGCGGAATAGCCATCTGTCGCGGGGCAGTAGGTTTCCAGCGCAAAGACCATGCCGGTTTTGATCTCCATCGGGTGATCCATGCTGACGGCGCGGCTGATGATTGGGCGTTCGTGCAACGCCAGGCCCAACCCATGGCCAAACTGCAAACCAAAGGCTTGATCCTCGCTCGCGAAGCCAAGGCTTTGGGCGGTTGGCCAGACCTCTGCAACCTTGTCGGTGGACACACCCGGTTTGATCATCGCAATCGAGGCGTCAATCCATTCGCGCGCCTTGACGTAAGCGTCGTTCTGAGACGGTGTCGCGCGGCCCACGTTGAAGGTGCGATAGTAGCAGGTGCGATACCCCTGATAGCTTTGCAGGATGTCAAAGAAGGCCTGATCGCCGGGCCGGATCAGGCGGTCTGTGAAGTTATGCGGATGCGGATTGCACCGCTCGCCCGAGATGGCGTTGATCGCTTCGACATCGTCACTGCCCATTTCATAGAGCATCTTGTTGGACAGGGCGACGATATCGTTTTCGCGCACGCCGGGTTTGAGCTCTTCGTAGATCATATGGTAAACGCCATCGACCATCGCGGCGGCCTGCGTCAGAAGCTGGATCTCGTCCCAGTTCTTGATCTCGCGCGCGGATAGCATGATCTGTTGACCATCAACGACATTCAGACCTTCTTCTTGTAGTGCGTGGAACATCGCGGTTTCGGCATAATCCACACCGACAGGCATATCGCCCATGCCGGCATCGCGGATCAATCCGGCGATCTGCTTGGCGTATTTCTTCATCAGACCGAACTCTGGCGGAATGGTGCCCCGCATGCCTACCACGCCGGCCAGACAGTGACTTGGTTCCAGCCAATCAGAATGCCGCTTGTGGTGTTCGGCTGCGGATCCAAAATCCCAGACATAGGGAGAATCGTCACCCGTCAGCAGGCAGAACCGGCACATCTTGTCCCGCTCCCATTCGCCAATCTTCGTGGCCGAGACATAGCGGATATTGTTGACATCAAACAGCAGCAGCGTGCCTGCATTGGAGGCCTGCAGCGCTTGGCGGGTCCGCGCAAGACGGTAGCGGCGAAGACGGTCATGATCGACCCGGCGTTCGAAGTCCACCGAGGTGTGGCCCCAAGCGGGCAGGCGTTCGCGCCATTCCCAATTGGGTTCAAGATCCTGTGGAGTCAGCAAGTTGGGCATAAGTGCGCGAGACATGGAAAGCTCCTTTCGGGCACGGCAACGCGCACCCGGTTGATGTGTGAATTTGGAAAAACCCGGTCGTTACTGGATGCACCAGCCGCCATCGACATGGACCATCTGGCCGGTCATGTAGTCGCTGTCGTCAGAAGCAAGGAAGGACGCCGTGCCGGTGATGTCCTTGGGGTATGAGACGCGTTTGATCTGCAACGCCTCCCGCACAATGTCGTCATAGGCCTGACCTTCGCGCTCCTTGAAGCCGATATCGACCAGGTCCTTGTCAAGTTGTTCCCACAGCGGGGTCACCACCACGCCCGGCGCGTAACCGTTGACAGTAATGTTGTGCTCAGACAGGCCAAGCGCTCCACAATGGGTGAGGGCGAGAACGCCGTATTTGGAGGTGCAATAGACGGTGACATCCACCAGCGGCTTGCGCGACGCGATGGAACCGACGTTGATCAGCTTATAGGGGTGGTCTGCCATCGGGCCTTGGGCGATCATTTGCCGGGCGGTTTCCTGCATCCCCAGCCACATCGCCTTGGTGTTGACGTTCATGATCATGTCCCAGTTGTCTTCATCGATATCCATGAAGAACCGGGGCTTGTTCAGACCAGCATTGAAGAGGCCTACGTTGATAGAACCATACGCCTCGACCGTTGCGGCGACGGCGGCGGCGTTATCCTCGCGCTTTGTCACGTCCATCCGGGCGGCGATGGCCTTGCCATTTCCGGCGGCGTTGATCTGATCCGCCATCTCTTGCGCTGCATCAAGATCGAGGTCTCCGAGGCACAGATTGGCACCCTGCGCTGCAAACGCTTCGGCATTGGCGGCTCCCATACCGCGGGCGGCACCTGTTATCAGAATGTTTTTACCTTTCAGGCGATTGGGGTCCATGGTCTTTCCTCCCAGAAATTAAGGTGTCCCGTTTGATCGAATCAACGCATCAGCCCGGGACTGAGCCATGCGCAAAGCGTCGCGCGGGGAGGTGATCCCGCGCAGCATGTCGTGAAATTCCTCGCCACAAATCTGGATGATGCCACCGATTTCAGGCACGGGCGGGCGCGGCCAGAACTGAAGCTTGTCACGCCATGACATCGCGTCCATCACTTCGAAAATCGAGGATGTGCGGCGTACGTCCGGATCAGAGCCCACCGAGTAGCGGGCATTGGTGCGGCTGCCATTTTGCACATAGAGCTTTTGCGCCTCGGGCGAGGTGAAGACCCGCAACGCTTCGACCGCCGCCGGAATGCGATCAGAGGCGAGATTGGCCGGGATGCCCATTACATATCCCCCAACCGGCGCGATCTGACTGCCGCCGGGACCTGCAGGATGCGGCAGATAAGCCGTTTGCCCATGCGCCGGAGAGCTTTCATCAAGCTCGAAATAGGGAGCCAGCAGGGTGTATCCGTAGGCCATGGCGATGCTGCCCTCGGCATAAGGACGGATGCGCTCATACCAAGACATGGATAGGATGTCGGGCGGCGAATAGCGCAGCAGGTCCAAAAGAAATTCGGCGGCGCGCAAGCCGGCTTCGGTGTCAATGGTCGCGCGGTAACCACCTTTCGCCAAATGATCGGTATCAAAGCCGCCTGCGATCGCGGGCAAATCAAGCACGGGCTGACCGAAATCGGCTAATGTCATCAATACGGTATGACCCAGAGCCGTGCCGCGTGCTGCGTTCCAGGCAATACCATAACGCCCGCGCTGTGGTGCATGCAGCTGCTTTGCGGCCTCCAGCAGTTTGTCCGTCGTCGCGGGCGGTTCAAGCCCGGCCTGTGCAAACATGTCGCGGCGATAAAACAACAATTCAGGTGTGGTCTGCGCGGGAACGGCATAGGCGCGCGCGCCCCAATGCGTCGCCTTCCAGCCAGCGGTATGAAAATCCGCCGGATCAAGCTGGTTCACATCCATCACCTGATCGAGCGGCATCAGCACGTTCTTGGTGGCAAATTCGCCGATCCACGGCAAATCCACTGCAATGATATCATAGCGGCTGGTGGCGCGTTCGGAATTGCGAAGCGCCTCGTCGCGGAGCCGATCAATTGAAAAGGCGCGTTGTGAAATATCGGTGCCGATCACCTGTTCGAACTGACGTTTCAGGCGGTCCATGACCATGAAGGTCGGATCGCTGTGCACGAGTACTTTCAGGCCACCGGGCAGCTTGAGAGGTTCAGGTAACACCCGCAAGGGCGGAATGGATTGCGCGGCCTTATAGCTGCCGCCGAAATAGTAATCTTGCGCCTCTTCGGTTTGCGCAGCGCCGCCGAATTCGGTTTCTGCCAATCGGCGCAGACGCCCGGACAGTTGCATCCACTGTTCGAGCAATTTGTCGCTGGGATGCATCGAAAACGTCTTGCCCGATTTGGTGCGGGGCCGTTGTTCTATGAGGCCGTTGTCGATCATATCCTTCAGTCTGCGCGTTGCCGTGGCGTAGGGCACGTGGCTGGCCCCGATCAAGGAGGTGGGTGTGATCGTACGCGCCTCAAAATGGCCACGCAGCAGATGCACCACCATGCGCAAATGCGCATTGGCCGCGATAATATCCAAAGTGGACTCAAGTTCATCACTGAAACCTTCGAGGAAAGACAGGGCGATCAACGCGTCGGTTTGAACCGGGAGCGCCGTTTGCGTGCTGGATGATTGTCGGTGCATGGCGTTCATTGGGTGTGCAGGCCTTTGTCTGTCATCGCCCCGCGAAACCTCTGTTTTTGTATCATGTTTGGGTATACGTTTGTTTCTCACGGTAGCTGCTCCAGCATTGTTCATTTTGGATGCCCCAGCGTAGGCAATAAAAGTTCACAATGAACATTTATTTATCCGAAATGGATAAAATTCCTGCAGTTTGAACAAAACAATGCCGCCAAGCTATGGCATGATCGCCGGAGCGACCGGTCGATAAGCAAATGCCCTGAAAAAGGCATTTGGTACAAAGCCACGGGGGAGGAGACCCAAATGACACTTCGCACAACACTTATTGCATCGACTGCCATCGCCTTTGCGGGCGCCGCTTTTGCAGACGGTCATTCAGTCATGAAAATCGGGATTACGCAGAACAATGTGGGCGTTGACAGCTATCAGACCACATATGAGAAGGCGTTCATCGCCGCAGCCGAAGGCAACGACAAGATTGAAAGCGTTGTCTTGGACGCCGGCGGCGATGTTGCCCGTCAGATCGCCCAGATGGAGGACCTGATCCAGCAAGAGGTTGATGCAATCATTATCTGGCCGACAAACGGTGAAGCGGTTATCCCAGCAGTCCGTAAGGCGCATCAAGCCGGAATTCCGGTCATCGTGACCAACTCGAACATCGCCGAGGCAGGTTTTGATTTCGTCAAATCTTTCTCCGGTCCTGACAATATCACACAGGGTGCGCGTTCTGCGGAGATCATGTGCGACAAGTTCAAGGATGTGGGTATCGAGAACGAAGCGCAGGTTGTGCACATCACTGGACAGCCTGGCTACACCACGGCTATCGAGCGCGCCAAGGGTTTTGAGGATCGCCTACCCGAAGTCTGCCCGAACGTAACGATAGTCGACACGCAACCAGGTGACTGGAACCGTGAGAAATCCCAGCAGGTGATGGAAGCTTTCCTCGTTAAATATGACGACATCGACGGCGTCTATGCCGGGGATGACAACATGGGTGTTGGGGCGCTTAATGCTGCCAAGGCCGCGGGCCGCGATGGCATTGTCTTTGTAGGTG
Organism: Roseobacter fucihabitans; assembly: GCF_014337925.2. Lineage (NCBI taxonomy): Bacteria > Pseudomonadati > Pseudomonadota > Alphaproteobacteria > Rhodobacterales > Roseobacteraceae > Roseobacter > Roseobacter fucihabitans. Next base: position 1,328,945 of record NZ_CP143423.1, read on the forward strand.
CCACGAACTTTGCCGTGGGTTACGAGGCGATGGCTGCAGGAGAGTACTGGGGTTCGATTTATCAGTCGCCAGTTGATGACGCCGAAGCCGCTCTGAAAACCGCAATGGACGTGCTGAGCGGTAAAGACGTGCCGTTCCTGAACTACTTCGACACGCCAAAGATCACACAGGACAACATGGGCGACTACACCAAGCCTGTCTTCTAAGGCTCCTCCCGGACGCGGGGCGCGGCATGGCCGTTCCCCGCGTTTTCTAATCAAAAAGACATGCAAGGGAGGGCGAGCAATGGGACCTGTCGCTGATCGAGTTTGCATCGTGACAGGTGCCGCGCAAGGGATAGGACGCGCGATTGGCGAGGCACTTTTGGACGAGGGCGCAAAGGTCTGCTTTGCCGATATCAACGCAGTCAAGGCCGCCGAAGTGGCCAAGATCAACCGTAGTCGGTTGAACGGGCAGGCAGGCAGCGTGACGTCCTGCAAGGTCGATGTTACGGATCGGGATCAGGTCCGCGCAATGATCGCACACACCGTGGGCACCTTTGGTCGCCTCGATGTCAAGTTCAACAATGTCGGCGTTAACAAACCGATGAACTTCCTTGATGTGACCGAAGACAATTGGGATTTCATCATGGGCGTCAATGGTCTTGGCTGCCTGATCGGCATGCAGGAGGCCGCCCGACAAATGATCGCCCAGGGGGGCGGTGGCAAGATTATCAACACGGCCTCCATCGCCAGCCGCCAAGGGTTTGACAACGTCGCGCCCTATTGCGCTTCGAAATTCGCAGTGGTGTCGTTAACGCAATCCGCTGCGCGCGATCTGGCGAAACATAACATTACCGTCACGGGTTTTGCGCCCGGTGTGGTAGCGACCGAGATGTGGGACCAGGTCGATCAGGACCTGATGGCGATTGGTGCGGCAGACCGTCCGGGGCAGGCTATGGAAGAATTCTCGGCAGAGATATTGAAAGGGCGTGTGGCCACGCCCTTGGACATCACCGGGACAACGACGTTTCTCGCATCACGCGACAGCGACTACATGACCGGTCAGATCGTCATGATTGATGGTGGCATGACATTGGTCTGACAACTGAAGCACCGGCACTACGTTGCGCAAAGCGCGAGGCCAGCAACCTTAGGGAGGGGACCATGGCGACAGTAACCAAACAGCAGGTCGGGAACGTTCTGGCCAAGCAAGGCATCTTGATCGCCTTTGTGGCCTTCATGATCGCCTTTACCATCGCCAATCCAAAGTTCCTTACTCCGGACAATATTCTGAGTGTGGTGCGCTCTTCGGCCATTCTGGGGGTCATGGCGCTGGGCGTGACCTTTGTGGTCATCAGCGGTAATCTCGACCTGTCCGTTGGGTCGATGATGTCGTTCTCGACAATCGTGGTGCTGGATCTGCACGACAAGATCGGACCCGCTATGGCGATTCTGGCCATGTTTGCCATGACGCTCGCTCTGGGAGCATTTATCGGGTTTCTGGTGGGGTATCTCAAGCTCAATTCTCTGATTGTCACGCTTGGCATGCTCTCGGCCATCCATGGGCTGACGCTGACCTATTCGGGTGGTAAGAACATGGATATCGCCGACAAGGAAGGAACGTGGTTCAGCGTGTTCGGGCAGGGCACCGCCCTTGGTATTCCGGTGCCCATACTGATCTTTGTTGCGCTGGCTGCGTTTCTGGGTCTGATGCTGTCAAAAACACCCTTTGGGCGCAAGGTCTATGCCGTAGGGGGCAATGGCACAGCCGCCACCTTCTCGGGTATTCGCCGCGCGCGGACCGTCTTCTTGTGCTACGTCATGTCGGCGGCCTGCGTGGCCACGGCCGGCCTCATTCAGGCCAGCCGGTCGCTGGGCTCGCAAAACACCGTAGGGCAGGGGCTGGAGCTTGAGGTATTGGCCGCCGTGATACTGGGCGGTGCATCCCTGCTTGGCGGGTCCGGCACGATCTTCAAGACCGTTATCGGCGTCTTGATCCTGGGCTTCATCCAGAACGGTCTGTTGCTCATAGGGCTGCAATTCTACGTCCAGTTCATTGTGACCTGGGTCATCATCATCCTTGCTGTCTGGCTCGATATCGCGGCCAAGCGCGGCAAGCTTTGGTCACCAATCGCGTGAGGAGGATGTCATGAAACCGGGAACACTGTCCAAAGCTCTGAAAAGCGGCGCGATCTGGGGGTTCATCGTGCTGGAGCTGATTTTCTTCAGCATTGCAGGTGAATTCCTGTCTCTGTCGGACAAAGCCTTCATGGATTGGGAAAATATGCTGTTGCTGCTCAAGCAGTCCGCCCCGATCGGGATCATCGCCATTGGCATGACCATTGTGATGGTCAACGGAAATATCGACCTCAGCGTTGGTGCGACCTATGCCATCGCGGCAATCGTGTTGCTGGACAGCATGACCTGGCCGATTTTCGCAGGACTTGGGGACTGGGTTATTCCGGTGTCCTGGTTGCTGGCACTGGCGGTGGGCACCGTGCTCGGTGCGATCAACGGCCTGATTGTGTGGAAGACAGGAGTTGACGCTTTTATCGTCACGCTCGGCGCTATGCTGGGCTATCGCGGCATCGTTTTCATGTTCAACGGGGAACAGCCGACCAGCCATTTAAACTGGACCCTCGTTGATTTTGCCGAGGCCGAGTTTCTGGGGCTTGCAACGGCATCCTGGTTCTTGCTGGTGGTAACAGTTGCGATCTGGTTCTTGATGACCAAGACTGTACATGGCCGCAACGCCTACGCCATCGGAGACAACCGCGAGGCGGCGGTGAACGCAGGCATCAGGGTTGGTCCGCACATTATGATCAACTTCGCCATCATTGGCTTTCTGGCGGCGCTATCGGCTGTGGTGTTTTACTCGGAAAGCGGCTCGGTGAACCCCAACGATGGCCAACTCTACGAGCTTTGGGTGATCACGGCGGTTGTACTTGGTGGCACGAAGATCACCGGTGGCGCAGGCAGTGTAATCGGCACCTTTGGCGGTGTCATCGCCATCCAGCTGCTACGCAAGGGGCTGGGCCATATCGGCGCGGACACCTCAACCGTGAACCTTGTGATTGGTCTGATCCTGATCGTCGTGCTGATCCTGGATCGCCAATTGAATGTAAAAGGCAAAGAGGAGTTGAAGGTATGACGGATTCGGTTCTCCGCCTCGAAGGTATCGTCAAAACCTTTCCTGGCGTGCGTGCGCTCGATGGGGTGTCTTTTTCCGTCATGCCGGGTGAGGTGCACGCGCTTATGGGGGAAAACGGTGCGGGTAAATCGACATTGATGAAGGTGCTGGGCGGCATTTATCAACCCGATGAGGGCGACATTTACATGGGTGATGCCAAGGCCGTCATGGCCGGTCCGCTGGAGGCCAAGGCGAAAGGCATCGTCTTTATCCACCAAGAGCTCAGCCTTGCCGAAGAGCTCAGCGTGGCCGAAAACATTTACCTTGGCGAGCTTCCTCGCAAGAGCTTTGGCCGCGTTGACTGGCCCAGATTGGCAGACAACACGAACACGATCCTGCAGAAACTCAACGTCGGCTTTGATGCCGCGACGCGGGTAGGCGATCTATCTATTGCGAACCAGCAAATGGTTGAAATCGCCCGAGCTTTGACCGTGGATGCCAAGGCGGTGATTTTCGATGAGCCCACCGCATCGCTGACTGACGCTGAAAAGTCGGTGCTGTTCGATGTGATTGCCGACCTCAAGGCCGATGGCGTCGGGATCATCTATATTTCCCACCGGATGGAAGAGATCTTCAAGATCACCGACCGCATCAGTGTACTGCGCGACGGGCAGTATCAGGGCACGGTGAACACCAGTGAGTCAAACGAGGAATCCGTCACCCAGATGATGATCGGGCGAAAGCTCGACCTCAGCCGCAATGCCGCACATCACGATCTTGGCGATGTGGCGCTGGATGTGCGCGGCCTGAGCTGCGGCAAACTCTACAGGGATATCAGTTTCGAGGTCCGTCGGGGCGAGGTGGTCGGCTTTTACGGACTGGTGGGCGCGGGCCGCACGGAAATCGCTGAGACGCTTTTTGGTCTGCGCGATCCGTCGGCAGGGCAGATTTTGCTTAACGGCGAAGAGGTGCGTATCACCTCCCCCGCCGACGCCATCGCACGCGGCATTTCGCTGGTGCCCGAAGACCGCAAAGGACAGGGGTTGGTGTTGGGCATGAATTGCCGCGATAACATGACCCTGCCGCAGGTCGACGACCTGAAGGCGGGGCCGTTCGTGGCAGAGGGCGCAGAAATTGCGATCTTTGACCAGTATCGCGACCGGCTGGATATCCGCACACCGGGCTGGAAACAGCAGGCCGGCAACCTGTCGGGCGGTAATCAGCAAAAGATCGTGATCGGTAAGTGGCTGTCGATGCACCCCAACGTGCTGATCGTGGATGAGCCGACACGTGGGATCGACGTGGGCAGCAAATCCGAGATACACAAGCTGCTGCGCGAACTGGCGGCCCAGGGCTACGCGGTGATGGTGATCAGTTCCGAAATGCCGGAGGTGCTGCACGTTTCTGACCGGATCGTCGCCATGTATTCGGGGCAGATCATGCGCACCTTTACCTCTGAGGAGGTCACCGAGGATAACCTCATTCAAGCGATTTCCGGCATTACACCCGGTCAGGCTGCCTGATGCGCATCGGTTTTGCAGGGCTGGGCCGGATGGGTGTGCCCATGGCGCATAATCTCGCGAGGGCTGGATTTGCCTTATCCGTTTGGAACAGGACGCAGAACAAGGCGCAGGCGCTGGTTGAACAAACGGGATGCAGCCTTGCCGCCACGCCGCGTGCGCTCGCAGAAGCTTCGGATGTTATCGTCACTATGTTGGCCGATGACCTCTCGTCGCAAGCCGTGCATTTCGGCACGGATGGGATATTCGCGGCTGATGGCATGCGCACCGTGATCGAGATGGGCACGATGAGCCCGGATCACATCAAAGCCTTGGCGCAATCCGCCCCGCCCGAGGTCACGATTATCGACGCACCGGTGTCAGGCGCGACGCAAGCGGCCGCGGGCGCGCAACTGCTCGTGATGGCCGGATGCACCCAGGAAAGCGCCATGCCGCACATGCCGATCTTTGATGCGATGAGCAAGCAGACCATATGCCTCGGTAGCCTTGGCGCCGGTGCGGTCATGAAACTCTCGATCAATGCGTTGATCCACGGCCTGAACCAAACGGTCTCCGAAGCGCTGACACTGGTTGAGGCCGCAGGCATTTCCACAAAGACCGCGTTCGATGTCATCGAATCCAGCGCAGCCGCAGCGCCGATGCTGAAATACCGCCGCCCGCTCTATCTGGATGAGGCCGCACATGAGGTGACGTTCACTGTGGCGCTGGCCCGCAAGGATATGCAGGTAACAGCAGATCTGGCAGACCAACTTGGCGTCGCCCTGCCTCAGGGACGCGAGACGCTCGCGCTGCTGCGCTCTGCAGAAGCCAGCGGCTACGGGTCACGCGATATGGCGTCGATGCTGAACTACATGCGAAAATACATGCGAAAGGGCGCAACATGAAAGCGGTTCTCTTTGTCGGTGGTTGGGAAGGCCATGCACCCACGGCCTTTGCCGACTGGTACAAGGTCCTGTTGGAAGACAGCGGGTTCAACGTCGATGTCTACGATACAATGGAACCCCTGGAACGGCCCGCCGATTTGGCAGATGTCGACCTGATCACACCGATCTGGTCCTCCGCGCGCTCCGGTCACCGTGAAGAGTTTGGCAATATGACCAAACAGCAGGAAGACGGTCTGCTGAAGCTTATTGGGGATGGCTGCGGGATCGCGGGCTGGCACGGGCATATGGGGGACGCCTTTCGTGACCGCCCCACCTATCATTTTCTGATTGGCGGCCAGTTTGTCGCTCATCCCCCCGGTTGGCCGGATAATCTTCAGCCGCGCGAAGATTACATCGATTATGATGTCACGATCTGCAAGCCGCACGATCCGATTGTGCAAGGCATCGGGAGCTTTCGACTGACGTCGGAGCAATATTACATGCTGGTGGACCCCTCAAACCAGGTGCTGGCCACCACGACTTTCTCCGGTGATCATCTGTGGTGGATCGAAGGCACTGTGATCCCGGTGGTATGGACGCGCCGCTGGGACAAGGGGCGGGTGTTCTATTGCTCCATCGGCCACGAACTGGACGACCTCAAGGTTCCGCAAGTTACCGAAATCATCCGCCGTGGGAGTCTTTGGGCCGCCGCAGGCAGGTAAGGCAGGCAGGCCAGACTGGCGAAATCTTTCACTATTTGAAGGTAAGAAAAACCCATGAAACTTCTCCGCTATGGCGCACCCGGGGCCGAAAAGCCGGGCTTGCTCGACACATCAGGTCGCGTGCGCGATCTGTCGGATAGGGTTGCTGATATCGCTGGCGATGCTCTGCGGCCCGCTGCGCTGAAAGCTTTGAAGGATATCGATATTGATGCACTTCCCGTGGTGGAGGGCACGCCCAACACGTATCACACCAATCACTTGGAAGAATATGACTGCAGCCGCGAGTTGGCCGAGAATAACTGCAGGCCAGATCAGACCAAATTGTGCGTCGAAGTGCTTTTGCGGCCCGAAGGAAACGAGGGCCAGGGTGGCAGCCAGCATTGCTAAGGTTCTACCAGTGACTGTCGCGAGGGGCTGCATAGAGGTGGTCGACAAAGCAATAGACATCGAGGCCCCCAGAAAAGGCGCGATCCCGAAAAGAGGTGTGGCGACAGGCGGGTGCGGTTCGATTCCTGCGTAATGCGCTGACAGCATGATCAGTTGAAGCAGAATTAGGGTGGAGAATGCTGCCGCTACGTGCCGTTCGTTATGGGTCATTTTGAAGCCTCCAAAAGCGTACTTTCTATTACGGTGGTATTTATTCGTAATTTGAGTTACGGTTACTGTCAACAAGTCGGAGGACAATAGTTTTGCGCGAAGAAAAACGGACGCAACGCCAGCAACAGATCGAAAACGCCGCCTACCAGGTCCTTGAAGCCAAGGGGTACAGCGGCACATCGATGCTTGATATCGCCAAGCAGGCAAAGGCATCCAACGAGACACTTTACAACTGGTACGGCGGCAAACAGGGGCTGTTTCAAGCCTTGGTCACGCGTAACGCGGATGAGGTAAAAACGCATCTGCAAGCCGAATTGAAATCCGACAATGACGCCTTGTCGATCCTTAGCGCACTGGGACCGAAACTGTTGACGCTTCTGACCGGTGACAGGTCGGTTGCCCTAAACAGGGCGGCTGCCGCTGACAGCAGCGGCGAGTTGGGCGCGACGTTGTCAAGGGCAGGGCGTGAAGCCGTGTTTCCTTTGCTTGAGCAAGTCTTGCTGCGTGCCAAAGATGAGGGAAAGTTGCACTTTGACCACTCCGGTGAGGCCGTTGGGCTTTATCTTGACCTTTTGCTAGGGGATCAGCAAATCCGACGCGTCATCGGTCGCCTGCCCGTGCCATCCAAGACCTTTATCGCCGACCGATCAAGCCGCGCCGTCTCGCACCTCCGTACCCTGCTGGGCGCCTAAAACATTTCGAAAAGGAGCCCCAAATGGAAACACTTTTACCGCCCAAGAACTGCCGCTCAATGGCTGAGCTAGGGGTTCAAATAGACACGATCGACGTCAAGCTGATCGAAGTGTTGGCAATAAGATCAGACTACATTGACCGCGCCGTGGACCTGAAGATAGTCGAAGGCTTGCCCGCCCGCACCACCGACCGTGTAGCGGAGGTTTTGGACAGGGTCAGCGCCGCTGCGGCTGATCAAGGGATGGATCCAGCCCTCGCCCGAACGATTTGGTCTGAGCTGATCGAGCGGTCCATCCAGCGCGAAATCAAGGAACTCGGTTCGTAAACCCGAAGCATCAGAGTGTGATATGACACGCCGTACCGAACACGCGGATCGAAGACCCAAGGGTATCGCTCAGCGCTACGTAAATGTTCGAAGGTGCCCCCATATCGTCGCCTTGCCGGATCGTGAAAGCACTCCCATGAGGCCACCCTGCATCGCGCAAATAACCTGCAAAAACCGGCGGCGGTAGCACCGTTCGCGGGGCCTTCGAGAGCCCCACCAGAGGCAAACGCGTGACGCCATCAAAAAGCTGATCATCGGCGATATGCACCAGCATAATCGTGACCAGCGCATGCTGCCGCATGACTTTGCGCCCGACATCCAAATCATACGCCATTACCGCAAGGCGCGCGCGATCTTTCAACGCCAAGACAAAGTGGTCCGCGCCACCCTGAATACGGGCGGGAGGCAACCGGTCATCAAGATCGACGCGGGTGAAACCCAACAGCGCCAGCGCATCATCGCATTCCTCAGCACTGGCCTGGCTGCTGTGCTTGGACGGCGATGCGAGGGTCACAGTCATACCGTCACTGCTTTCGCGAGCTTCAACGGTAATCTCGGCGTCGTTCAGTTTCAGCGCGAAGATGCCTGCACCCTGTCGCTGCCCCAAGGCCGCGCCAAGTGCGATGCTCGCATGCCCGCAAAACGGCACTTCGGATTCGGGCGAGAAATAGCGCACCCTCCAGCCATTGTCTTTGGCCGGCACGGCAAAGGCGGTCTCAGAATACCCGACTTCGGCGGCGATGCGCGCCATCTTGCCTCTGCCGGTGGCGCGTCAAGCAGGACAACACCTGCGGGGTTACCCTCTTCATCTTCGTAACTAAAAGCGGCAATACTTTGAATGTGCATTCTCGTTTCCCTTGAAATTTGAGCTGAGCGGCAATTTAATCCCTGAATCCCTGAATCCCTGAATCCCTGAATCCCTGGTTGTATCGGCGATACCGCAAGCAAAAAGCCCAATATATTTTCGGAATGAACGTAAAGAGCAGGACGGGCTTTCATGGCAAAATCACTCGACAAAACCGACCGCCAAATCATCGCAGCCCTTGATGCAGACGGGCGTGCCACATTGTCCGAGATCGGCGCGTTGGTTGATCTGTGAGGCCCCGCAGTTGGTGAACGGATACGCCGCCTGCGCGACACTGGCGTGATCGAAGGGTTCACCTTGCGCATCGATCCAGCCGCCCTTGGCTATACGCTGGAGGCAATTGCGCGCATCAAATCGCGTTCAAGGCAGGTGCATATCGTTGAGCAAATGATCCGTGATGAGCCCGGTTTCATTGCCTGCGACAGGGTCTGATGAACGTCGGGGAGCTGGATGGTATTCTGCTCCCGCTGTATGAGGGGGCAGAGACGCGTACCTCAATCGTCAAATCCTCGCTTCTGCGCTATAGAATGCCGGACCTTTCGCCAACCGATCAGAAAGACAAAACATGAGCCTTGATGCTGCCCCACTTTTCACCCCGCTAGAGTTGCCATGTGGAGTGGTCTTGCCCAACCGTCTGGCCAAAGCGGCAATGTCGGATTCGCTTGGCGACGGGATAGGCAATCCGACCACGGCACAGATGCGGCTGTACGAACGTTGGGCCGAGGGCGGGGTCGCCTTGTCGATCATTGGCGAGGTTCAGGGACATCCAAACTTCGCAGAAAAACCGGGCAATCTGGTTTTGACCGAAGATGCAAATCTGGATGCCTTTCGCAAGCTCGCACAAAGAGGCGCGGGAGACGCAACGCAGCTTTGGCTGCAACTGGGGCATGCCGGTGCGATGACCCATCCCCCAATCGGCACCCCAAAAGGGCCAAGCGCGCTTTATCTGCCGGGGTTGAAATGTGATGCCCTGAGCGGTGGGGAAATTGCCATGCTGCCCGATATGTTCGCGAAGACTGCGCGTCTTGCACGGGATCTTGGGTTTGGCGGCGTGGAAATTCACGCGGCTCATGGTTTCCTGCTCAGCCAATTTCTGTCTCCGCTGTTCAATAAACGCACGGATGCCTATGGTGGGCCCATCACCAACCGTATGCGCCTTTTGTTTGAGGTCATTGATGCCGTTCGAGGCGCGGTAGGGCCGTCTTTCCCGGTTGGGGTCAAGGTGAACTCAACGGATCAGCTTGAGGGTGGTCTGCGAACTGAGGATTCACTGGCGGTGGTAGCGGCGCTGGATGGCACATCAGTAGACCTGATCGATATCAGCGGCGGCACATATTTTCCCGGAGCAGTATCTGCCTCTGACGCAACGGGGTCAGGTGCTTACTTTCTTGACTTCGCAGCATCTGCGCGCGGCAAAACACGCGTCCCCCTCATGGTGACGGGCGGCTTCAAAACCCGCGCGCAGGCCATTGAGGCGGTTGTCAGCGGCAAAGCCGATGTCGTTGGCCTGGCGCGCAGCCTCGTGCTTGATCCGGATTTACCGCGCCGCTGGCAGCCCGCAGGTTTCGCACAGCAAGGTGACATCACCTTACCCCGCTTTGACGCGCCACCCGAAGGTGGCATCACGGCGTGGTACACCATGCGTCTGACCGCACTTGGCGAAGATCATGAAGGATACAATATTGATCTCCCGGCGGCTGTGACGGCCTATAATGACCGCGATGCCGAACGCACCGGTCGATGGCGTGTCCGTTTCAATACCTGAAGCCGACTCGATTGTGCGTCGTATCGAATGCTTGCCATACGGATATTTACTGCCATTCTGGACCGCTACACTGATGAAGCAGTATTCTTAGCGTCGGAGATGAAGATATGGCTGTGGTGCGGTGGCAAGATTGGAACGGTAATGGGCTTGAGCATTGCTGCTGTCATGAAAACGCCGAGGGTTTGGTTCTTGAGGGCGTTGTCGCCGGGACCCGCCATGGGGCATATGGCGGGCACTACCTTGTCCGCGATATCAAACGTCTTGATGCTCTTCAGAACCTGGGTCTTGGTCCGGCCGATCTGTTTGTTGCTTTCTTGGACATACCTATCGATGGCATCGGCCAAGGTCGGTGTCTTCTTACTTTTCGGTCGAGTTTTGAGCTCATCAAAGGCACCGGGTCGTGCAAGACTTTCTTCGCGATTTTCGATCCATGCCGCAGCAGTTGATCTGCGCTCGAATGTCTGACTTTCGCGAAGTAAGATTTTACCTTGCCGCATCACTGAGATTTGAGCGAGTCAAGCTATGGTGCCATTCTTGCGACGACGTTTTGTGATGGTTCCCATGATTTACAACAGGGCCTTTCATTTTAAAACACGTGTCGTAAATATACCAGATAATGGGCCTAAATGGCAAGATATCGAACATAGACGAACTTGAAAACTTGGGGCTAAGTATTTGAAAAGGCGGTAAAATCGCAGATTGGCGTAAGTAGCAGATTATCCGTGGCTCCGATGATGGATTGGACGGATACGTTATAAAAATCAATAGATTGCAGGTCGGCGTGTGCCCTTTGTGTTCACTTTTTGATCGTAAAATCTCGCGTTCTGGCGGACTGTCGACGAAGTCCGCGTCTGCTGGCAAAAGAATTGGAACGACACACACTTCAAACATATGGGACGGACTAAGTGGAGCGGCGGGCCGTCATTGGCACTCAAGCGCGTCTCCAAAAATGTCGACGAAATTGGCTCAGCCAAAACCTGCCGCGCCAGACTTTCGGCACAAAAAAATTGCTTTGCGCTCAATCCTGCTGTCTCGCATCAAACAAACAGTTTTGACTACGTAAAACCGTTGATTTTAGCACCTCCGAGGATCTTGTTCGAAGGAGAGGAAGGACGCGCATTTTGCCGAAAGTGATCTCCGAAGACCCGCTGCACAGTGTTCTGATCGATGACTACGAAAGTGAGGTGGACTGCAAAAACGGTATCGAGAAACGGCACAACAGCTGGTACGGTGCTCGCACTATTCGCGCCGTCACTTTGTATAGCATCTGCGACAAGACTTTGGTCACCAAGGAGCCTGTTCAGGCCGCGCGAGTTCAAGACGATCTTTGGCCTGTGAGTTTCCTCGATGAGATAGGCTGCAAGACCGCCAACATCCCGCTCGAACATGGCGCACGCGAGCGTCATGCTGCATCTGAACGGATGCGCATGAAATTGCACGGCGCGAAACGACAGGGAAACCGGGCACTTGCCGGTGTTTGAGGTGCGGTTGGATGGTGAGTACGATGGGTGCGGCCGAGGCAGAACAATAGAACGTGCTAGCCATCTGCGCGAACGGCGCAGCGGCATCGCAGGCACTCAGGTCGTTCAGCACGGTTACGCTAAGCGTCGGAACCGTCCGCTAAACCCATCTAAATAAGAGAGCAATATTAGTGTTTTGCTGCCAAGTGAAAACTGCCGGCGCGGCTTAAATTTCTTGTCCCCACGCAGTAGAGTGCCGACGGATGAAGCCGTCAAGAAGGCATTCAAGAGTTGGAAGCGGGCGGAATGCCTGTCCGCCCACCGGTTCATGAACCTTGAAAATGTGTGCGAAAAGTTGGAGGATTTCAATGGAGACCACAATCGGGGATCAACCCACAGCGTCATGAGGGACACGGTCACGGTGATTGGCAGTTAGTTTAAGGGCGCGATAACTGAAAACACACATTCTGGAGTATTACATGGCACCGCGACTTTTCTTACTTTCAGCGTTCTTTGTTCTACTATCTATTTTTGCGTACGCACAGAATTACACAACTTTATCTATAAGTCGCTCAATTCCAGGTGAGTTTGGTGCAAGTGACGTGACAAACGCCTTAAGACTATTTGACGGTGAAGGAGACCTACTGGAAATATCCCGAGGAGTAATTATGCAGGGGATAGCTGGTTTCGCAAGCTCTTCAGGGGAAGCGGTGCCGCCTGCACAAGTTTCTGTAAATAGAAATCGAACATGGTATTTTTTTGGAGTCGACAGTTATTGTATAAAGATTGGTAATGCTGATTGCGCTGAAGTCTCCATTCCACCTGAAAATTTCGAACGCCTGTTAGAATTTGTTCAAAACCATCGGCTTATTGCTTTTTCTCTCCCTGGAAACGCTCGGGATGGGCGAGTGGAATTTGTTCGTCGTGCACTTACCAGGGCAGGTCTTGTTCCAACAAGCTTTTACCCACTAGAGATCTACTACGGACGGGAAGCTCGCGTTGATTGGATCGCCCAAGAGTTAGACAACGAGTATTTTGCTTCTATGTTTCGCCTCGTTGATTTTGACACTCCACCATTTGTATCCAACAGAGAGGGTGATACCGCAGAAATTCTTAGAAATAGAATCAACACGCAACTTGGCCATACTCAAGAACCTGCTGGACGCATTGTGGACAATACCTGGTTAAACGCTGACTTAGAGTCCTTTTTTGTGATGCAAGCACTAAACGGAGAGCTTGTGTGCTCAGGCCTGCCCGCTCGCTTTACTTGGCGACTGGTGGAAGGGCAGCGGAACGCTTTCATTACACGAGTACAGTACGCGGCCGAACCTACGTCGCAGTCGAGCTTGCTTTACAGGGCCCATCAAGTGTTTTGCATAACTGCAGTGCTGCGCAGGCTACAGAGCGACAACCCCAATTCTCTCTCGGCTGTGCGGTAAGATGAGGTCCAATGACCCATATCTGTTCCATTGCTTTCCAAGCAGGTATGGCGTTCTCGGCAAGATGGACGGGGATGAATTTCTTGACTATGCACAGAGATCAAAACGTGATGAAGTTGGATTGGAAATTCTTTGTTCAACACTTTCGGATGGGTTGTTGCTGACACCAGAGACGGTATCGGTGGCTCGGCTTCCAGGAAGCGAACAAGAGAGCGCACCAGCAGCCACGATACTGCAGTCTCGGGCATGCTTCACGTTCTCGACAATTGATAATTTAGCAGAGCCAAATCAATTTCTTCGTCACTCACACCTAGACGTATTTGGCAGGTGGGGTTTTGGACTAAACCCGGTCGCATCAAGAGACTTCGAAATGTGCCCAGTGACCTACTATTATGGGCCGGACCCCTCTAAGGGAAGCTATCCCTTAAGCTCTGCCAATTTGCACGCACTGCTTGAGATTCGGGAGCTTTTGTCTCAACTAACGCTTCTGGAGGCGAAGCAAGACCTCGCCGATAACCCAACTACGTCCGAATACCAAAAAGTTCAACCCTTCTTTAAGGAAGCTGGAATTGAACTTTTGTACCAACCGGTTGAGCGACTTTCTATACTTCATCGCAAGAGAGAAATGCTCTCGCCCGAACAAATCAGACCTGTCCTTGAATGCTTGCAAACTGATAAGCGGCCACTTTGGCAATTAGTCGAAGCAATAGATCTCATCGTTGGCTTGTTTCAGAATGCGGACTCAAGTTCTCTCGGCACCAGTATGTATTACTATTCTCAGATGGAATGGCGAATTACCAGATCGCTCGCGCCAAGTTTTCTGGGTGTTCCCATGGAGGGAGAATTGCATTTTGACAATGATGAGCTCGAGAACCGCATAGACAGTGCACGCATGAGTAAGGCCAAGTCTCTCCTAAAGGTGTCGGAGATTTATGGTGATCCTAGTGAAGGCGTTGATATTGGACAATGTTATCTAGTGATAGGCAGCCTTTTAACGAGTAAGAAGTTTCGAGACTATGTAGACGTTATAATTTGCCCGGCACCATTTGTTTCTGAAGTAAGGACCCTTATTTCCGGGATATCGGAGCGCCTAGTCAACAAGGTGGTGGGGACATAGTTGGGGTGATGTCAAATACCGCTATACGACTGGGCGCTCATTGCATCGGAGCTCTACGGAGAGTTCCCTTGATCTTTGTGTTTCTGAAATTCCCCACAGAGTCAGAATTAATGTGGATTCCAGTTCCGTTATGACATGAAATCGGAGGCATAAAGACCCATGGCTTCATTGGGATTGCAGGGAGAGCGCCGCTCTATCAAGGTCTGGAAGCCGCGAGTTGTGGCGACCAGGGAAGGGAATCAGTAATCTGGCAAGACAAGGTGCATGGCGGCAAGTGTCGAGTCTCGACACATCAGGTAATCGATGCCGACCGACGAATTGACGGTATTCGCTAGTCGCAGAGCGGTAGCAGAATCAGTCCGTTGGCCGAGGTTGAACAGATCGTCGTGGAAAAGTCGTTGCGGCTCCGGATTTGACAAACGCAGGCCCAATGCGGTCTTCTGCACAGAGAGCGATGAGTGGCGCAAAAATCATCTGGCGCCGATACGGTCCTCACCGCGCGACACGAAGTTCGAGATTAATATGAACGAAAGATTTTCCTTGGAGGCATAGATTGCCATGGCGTTGTCCGTTCTGCCCGGAGAATTGGTCTACTCCGCATCGTCCGACACTCTTCCTGAGCCTCTGGACGACCTGATCCATGTCACTGGGGTTGTAGAAACCCGGGTCGATCAGCCTAGTGCGCGCGGGGTATCGAGCGCCAGAACAGACGTCGCCGATCTGGACGACGATGATATTGTGGAGATCCGGCTGGAAGGCGGGTTGAAGCTCTGGCAGTCGGTCGCTGACACCCGGACAGACTTCGCGTCCGGCGAGCGCTCCATAATTGACCAGGCGCTTCTGGTGCCGCGTACCCTGAGACTGGGCGATGGGCCGCGGACGTGGGACTGGGCGGGCTATGCTGTCGAGGGCGTCAAGGTCCTCAAGTTGGAGGTCACGGGCGGGGCAGGGGAGTTGACCGCATATACGGTTGCGCGGCATATTGAGGGGAAACTGGACCTCGGCCTGCATCGCTGCACTCTGGATGACAGCGGGCTGCATCCGAGGATCGTACTGTCTCCCCCAGATTTCGGCGCGGTCGATGCGGCGGAACCTATGCTCGTCTTGGTGCATGGGACGTTTTCGTCCACCGTCGGCAGTTTCGGCGATCTGGCTGAAGGGTCCGAGGACCAGCCCGACCTTTGGTCCTTCCTCCAATCGGCATTTCCAGGGGGAATCTATGCGCTGGAGCACCGCACAGTCACGGAAAGCCCGTTGCAGAACGCGATTGACCTTGTGGAGTCCCTTCCTAAGGGGGCACGGGTGTCGCTTCTGTCGCACTCGCGCGGCGGACTGGTGGCGGAGCTTTTGGCTCGAGGTGCGCGGTTCGACCTTGAGACAGGCGCGCCCGTGGAAGGGCCGCCCTACGACGACACGGACCGGGAAATCCTGATAGCGGCGGGCGAGAAAACCGACCTTCTCGATAGGCTCGACGCTGCGCTGCGGGACTGCGCGATGGTGGTCGAGCGGGTAATCCGGATTGGCGGGCCTCTGGGCGGCACGACGCTGGCCTCACGGCGGCTGGACCGTGCGCTGTCCATCGCGCTGAACGCGTTAGAACTAGTGCCGGCGCTTCGCGCATCGGTCGGCTATTCGCTTTTGAAGGCCTACCTTCTTGGCTTCGTTAAGGCGAAGGAGAGCCGCCTTCCGGGGCTTGAGGCGATGATGCCCCAATCAGCACTCATCAAGTTGGTCAATCGGCCTGATGCGCTGTCCTCGGGCACCCTGCATGTCATTGCCGGCGACAACGAGGGCCGGGGGATGTTTCAGCGTTTGCGCAACCTCGCGATCGATCTGTTTTTCGAAAGCGACAACGACTTCGTGGTCAACACACCGTCGATGACGCTTGGGCTGAGGCGGAGCACGCTTCCGGTAGTTAAGCAAATCACGTCGGCGGAAATCACGCATTTCGGATACTTTCGCGACAAGGAGGGGCGACGCGCAATCCGCACGGCGGCGCAGGAGTTGCCAGTGGCCGAAGGCGCGGGCGAGTCGCTGTGGGTCGAGGCTGTGCCGCGCGGGATCGCCGTTTCACGGGCACGGCATGCCGGCACTTTGCCGGTCTGTTTCTTCCTGCCGGGCGTGATGGGCACGCATTTGGACCACAAGGGAAAATGGATCTGGTCGAACCCGGTTCGCATGGCAACGGGTGGCCTTAGACGCCTGAGGATGCCGGGCAGCGACGTTACGCCGGACGTGATGA
Source organism: Roseobacter fucihabitans (assembly GCF_014337925.2). Taxonomy (NCBI): domain Bacteria; kingdom Pseudomonadati; phylum Pseudomonadota; class Alphaproteobacteria; order Rhodobacterales; family Roseobacteraceae; genus Roseobacter; species Roseobacter fucihabitans. The sequence continues at coordinate 1,345,664 of NZ_CP143423.1, forward strand.
TGGATCGTTACTACGGCAATCTAGCACGATTCCTCTCCCGGAGTCATGACACCATCCTCTTCCCCTATGACTGGCGGCTGGATGTCCGCGAAACGGCGAATCGGCTGGCCGCGGAGGTGCGCGCCGCGCTGGCACAGACCGACAAGCCGATCCGGTTCCTCGCCCACTCGATGGGTGGGCTTGTGGTGCGGGCGTTTATCGATGCTCATCCGGCGCTCTGGGCGGAGATCCGGCGGCGCCCGGGCAGCCGGTTCGTTATGCTCGGCACACCTAACGGCGGCGCGTTCTCGATGGTGCACACGCTGATGGGTCGGGCGAAGTCGATCCGGCAGCTTGAGCTTCTCGATGTGACCCAATCGATGGTGGAGCTGTTGGGGACCATTACAAGCATGCCAGGGCCCGCGCAACTTTTGCCCTCGGATGCAGGGGGCCACTACCTGAAGCGAGAGACGTGGGTCGATCTGCACCGGTTGCATGGCGACGACTGGGTCGTGCCCCCGGAGGTTGTCTTCGCGGACGCGCGCGCGGCCCACGCAATCTTCGCCTCGCAGCGCCTCGACCCGGACGTGGTGTGTTACGTGGCCGGGGTGGGACAGGAACTGACGCGATCCCGCATCCGCGTCGATCAGACGGCGAAGGGGCAGGACCGTGTGGTTTTCCTCGGCACGCCTGAAGGCGACGGGACGGTGACTTGGGAAACGGGCATTCCGTCAGGAGTAAAGCCCTATTTCATGGACGCGATCCACGGTGACCTTGCGCGGACGAAGCCGGCCTTCCCGGCACTAGTCGAGCTTCTGGCTACGGGCCGAACGAGTGCACTGTCGCGAACCAAACCTGTGCGCACGCGGAGAGAATTAGAGGACACGGCCGCTTTGCACGACGCGCAGATTGAGGTATTTCCGCGCGGCGAGGATGTGCTGGACAGCTTCATCGGCGCCGACGCGCCGAAGGGCACGGAGGCAGACGCTCCTGCTCGCAAGACCACGATCACCATGCGCCACGGCGATCTACGCTTTTCGCAGAGCCCCGTCCTAGTCGGGCACTACCACGGTGACGCCATCGACGGTGCCGAGGCGGCGCTGGACGGGTGCCTCGACAATGCCATGACCGAGGTGCGCGAGCTAAACCTCTATCCCGGCAAGCTGGAGACTTGCGAGGTCATCCTCCGTGATGACTGCATTCCGAAAGGAGCGGTGATTGCGGGCCTCGACCAGTTTGGCGAACTCACACCCGGCAAACTGCTGGTCACGATTAACCGGGCGGTCTTGCGTTATGTCCTGACTCTTCGCCGCCGGGCCGTCGAAAGCGGGTCCCGGATCGAGGAGATGGAGCCGATCCAGCTCACTACCCTCATTATCGGTCACAAGGGCGCCAATATGACCGTCCAGCAATCAGTGCAGGCCATTTTGGAAGCCGTGGCCGACGCGAACCTGACGCTCGACGCGACTCCCGTGGCCCATATCGAGTTCGTGGAGATGTTCGAGGATACCGCCTACAGGGCAGCGAGTGCAATCGACTCCGCCTGCCGGACAGGGCCACTCTCGGAAGCGTTCACCTTCGACAGGCGCATCACGGCCGGCGACGGGGCGATGCTGCGGATGGATTACGGGCTGGAGATCAGCGACTGGCAGCGGATCAGTGCCACCCACGCCAAGGACCGGGACGCGCTGGAATTCACGGTGATCGCCAATGGAGCGAAGGCGACTTTCAACCACGCGGATGTCGATATGACCGTGATCGACAAGCTCCTGAAGGAAAGCCGGGAAGGGACCGCGACCAACCGCGATCTGGGGCGGCTTCTGTTCCAGCTCATGGTGCCGCTGGATCTTAAGGCGTTCGCGCAGAACGACCAGAAGATCCAACTTATCGTCGACGGAAGCACCGCGAAGTATCCCTGGGAGTTGATGGAGGATGCCGTCAGCGTTTTCGGCGAAGGCCTCTACCAGAGCTTGGGCAGCAAGGAGTTCCGCCCCCTCGTCGTGCGTACACCCGTTCTGCGGCAACTTGTGTCGTCGGGACGCGTAGTCCCACGCGTGCGCGGTCGCAAGGCGTTGGTCGTGGGCGATCCGGAGAACACCGGCCTCAGCCAGTTGGACGGCGCCAGGGCAGAGGCCAATCTGGTGGTGGATTTGCTGGAAGGATCCGGCCAGTTCGAGGTCACGCCCCTGGTCGGGACTCGGGACGCAGTGGAGGTCCACACCCATGTCATGCGGTCTGAGTACAAGATCATGCATTTCGCCACCCACGGGGTCTTCGAGGCGAAGGAAGGCGCCGTGAAGGCGGGGCTAGTGCTGTCGGACGGGATCAACCTAACCTCGGCCTCCCTTAAGGGAATGGAGGCGACGCCGGAGTTCGTCTTCCTAAACTGCTGTCACTTGGGCCGGATCGACGAGAAGCACGACGACAACGGCCCGATCGCGGCGGACCTAAGCCGAACGCTGATTGACAAAGGCGTACGCGCGGTGATTGCGGCAGGCTGGGCTGTGGATGACAAGGCGGCTGAGTTGTTCGCGAAGGAGTTCTACGAGAGCATGTTCGCGAGCAACCGTTTCGGCGACGCCGTTTTCTACGCCCGCCGCGCAGTCTTCGACACCTATCCCGACACGAACACCTGGGGCGCATATCAGTGCTACGGCGATCCCAACTACCAGTTCAACGAGGGACGCGAAGAAGACGCTGGGTCGCGCAAGGGGCGCACCTTCTATTCCGCTGATCACGCCCAAAAAGCCGCGATCAACATTGCCCGCGACGTGAACAGCCCGCATCGCAGCCGCGACGATCTCATCGCGGAGCTCGATGAGCTGATGGACTCCTCCGACCCGGGGTGGCGAGGAAATGCCAGATGGTGTGAGGCAATGGGGCAGGCCTATGGCCGGCTCAACGTTTTCGCCCCTGCTATCGAGCTTCTGGAGGATGCGCGGGCCAATTCCGGCTCTCACGTTTCGATCTATACGCTGGAGCTTCTTGAAGTCCTGAAGGTGCACGCTGCGACCGACGACTGGCTGAGTGCTGATGTGGCGGTGAAGACGGCACCGAAGGACGAACGCGACGTTGCTCGGGAGAGGTCGGAGGCGCTGAGGGAGGCCCTGAAGGAGACGACGGTCGCTGCGCTGAAGACGCTGGCGCGGTATGACGTGGCTCTAGGCGACAAGACTGAGCGTCGGGAGAAGCTTAAGGGATCGATCTGCAAGCGAAAGGCTATGTGTTATCGGCCGGGCGCGACGCGACAGAACGCGCTGAAGGAGATGATCAGTTATTATCGCGCCGCGCAGGAGATCGCGGCCGAGGGGCGGCCAGATCGCCTCAAACCCAATCCGACATTCAACCTGTTGGTGGGCCATATCGCACTCGGCTTGGCGGACGTGGACGGTCAGTCCTTCGAGACGCTCTTCGACAGACTTCTGGCCGAGAACAGAAGCGACGAGACACGGCGTCCCAAGTTCTGGACTGCCGCCTTGCCTGCCGAGGTCGACATGCTGCGCGGTCTTCTGGCCGGTCCGGAGGCGCAGGATGCGCTGTTCGTGCGGATCGACCAGACGTACCGCAAAGCGTGGATGCGCGGCGGGGCTCATGGTGACTCTCGGGCGATCCGGAAGAACATCGAGTTTCTGAAAGTCGTCCTGCGCCATGAGGCGCAGGTGGCGTGGTTGACCCGTGTCGACGCGCTGATTGCCGAGATTACGGCAGGATAGGGGGGGCGATGCGCGCTTGGGACGTCGAGTTTGGTGACCTTGAAGCGAAGGGTGACACCGTCACGGAGGACGAAAAGGCGTATTTCACGGCGAACCGCGACATCGCAAAAAAGACGCTTTCGGGCAACGCCGCCTATGCCGGCGGCACGCCCCGATCGGCGCTTTGTGCGGTGGTCAATCTGCCGGCAGTTAGGGCAGTGCTGTTTCTCCTGCCATCTGCCCCGTCTAAAGGACACGGTGAGTACCAGAACCGCTATACCTACGCCGCCACGGTGGGCAAGGCGCTCCCGACCAACGGCGTGCGAGAAAAGATCGATGCGGCCTTGGCCGACATTGTGGTGGAGAACGGCCTGACCAAGACTAACGGTCATTACGCGGCCATGGACCTTAATGGTACGGGTGTGCGTTATTTCGGGGATGTCTGTCTTGTCCTTAAGGACTGCACGGTTGCCGCAGACACGCTCATCCTAGAGCGCAACGGTTTCGAGGTACGTGTGCCGCCTGTGGCCGCTGGTGACGACACGCTGGAGGCGGAACTCACGAAATGGGCCGGTAAATGGGCGAAACATGCTGTTTCTATGGCAGCAATGCGGGTGATCGACGGGCGGCCTCTGGGGCGACGGTTGATGACGACGGGGACGGTCTCGGATAGGCTGATCGAGGATGAGGACTATCTCGAAGTCATTATGCACGCGGGATTCGAACCCAAGGATGTCGCCGAGGTGCGGGTGACGGCGGAGGACGCCGGCGCGGAGGCGCTGATCGGCGACCGGGCCAGGGTCGGTCTTGCGCCGACGGGCGCGGAGGCGCTCTGGCGATACCGCCGTCGCTTGGCGACGCGACTTGCGCGGGGGAGCGGGCGAAACATGCTGGTGCGGGTCGTCACCACGACGGGGCGTGCGCGATGAGCTGGTATATCGACGCGATGGACGGACTGGGCGGGCTTGCCTTCGTGAGCTTTCGGACCGCGGACCTGAGGGGCGGCGAGATCGATTTCGGCGCCGAGGCCTGGGTCATCGAAGCGCCGGACTTCCGGCCGCAGCCCGTGGCGAGCCGGGCCATCGGATTCGCGGCCACGGGGCGCGGTCTTCAGGTCGGGTTCTCGACGGACGGGGACACGGAGGTCGCGTTTCAGTCGCTGGGGTCTCTTGGCGACTTCATGCGCCGGACGTTCCTCTCCGGCGGGGGTAGCGACGGGGCCGGGGGCATCGTGAATCCTGGAGGAGGCCCGCCAGACGGGGGCGGTGGCGAGGGGCCGCTAGAGGGGCCGCCGGAGTCGCTCCTTGTCTATGCCAGCGCTTTGCTCGGTTTTGCAGAACGCCATCAGCGGTTATCGGCGACCCCGCAGAAAGATGAGGGCGAGGCGACTGAGGAGATACGTCTGGGCGTTGCGACCCCTGCGGGGGGTAGCGGGCCAGGTCCCTTTAGCCAAGCCTTCGCTATGTTATTCTTGCAACCGGATGGGACTGGCCGGACGAGGGCTGCCAGCTACCGTCTGATGCGGTACCGCGTCGCGCGATTCAGACGGTCCGGGGCCCCGGACGATCCGCTCGACATTCTCGCGAGCCTTACCGTGCCGGGCTTTGTCTGCCTCGGCACCGACGGACGGTGCGAGAAATGGCGAAGTGTCAAGGACTTGTTCTTCGGGCTTCTGGCCAACCCCTCATTGTTCTTGGATGCGCCGTACCCCAAGGAACGGATTGGTCTCTTCCTCTTCGCGGCGGCAGTGCAGGTGCATCAGGGGCGACTCTACGATCTTGTTCTCAACATGCGGAGCGCATCACCTGAATACATTGATTTCATGAGAGACGTCTTCGAATGGCTGGCGCCGCAAATGCCGCGTTATGCGTTCCGGCCGGATGTGGAAAAGGCGATCTTAAATGTGGCGCAGTGAATCGACCGGTGAAACCGTTTGGGAGGCCGTAGGTGTTGAGTCCTGGCATCTAGTGGATCGGGTCGACAATGAGTCGACCTGGCTCTGAAGTCCAGATTTCGCAGATGTATTCATAGGACGTCAGGCCGATGATCGTCTCGAGACCACGCGCGTAGTTGTACGCATCGAGGAAGTCGGCGAGGTGGCTGAGGAGCTGTTCGTGGCTGTCGTATTCGTACGGGAAATGTCCGATGGCGGCACGACAAGGTAGAGTGTGAGCGGCCGGGCACTGGAAACGAGATCGTCGATCCGCCAATCGCAGCGGCGGGTCACCTCGGCGACGACGGGGTCGCGGTAGAGGCTGAGGAATGACATGGCAGTCGACAAAACGCCGGAGCGTTCGTTTTCGGACTTGTTCAGGAGTTCCCGCGCGGACTGCGCAACGACGGGGTGAGGGCGGTCGCCCAGATGGGGCGTGCGCATCATGGCAGTCAGCGTTGCCGCGATGGGATGCCGCGGATCGGAGAGGAAGGCAGCAACACCGGCTAGTGTCTTGTCCTTCTCCGCGTAGAGCACATGCAGAATCGCTCCGACCAGAAGGGAATGGCTGGTCTTTTCCCAATGGTTTCGCCGCTCGAGTTGGCCTTCGGGATCGACGAGTATGTCGGCGATGTTCTGGACGTCCCGAACCTCACGCTCGCCGCGCCGAACTTCCAGTAACGGATTATATGCGGCGCTGGCCGCATTGGTTGGATCGAACAGCAGGACCCTTCCGAACCGGGCACGCCACCCGGCAGTGAGCTGCCAGTTTTCACCCTTGATGTCGTGGACGATAGCGGAGCCGGGCCAGGTCAGAAGGCTTGGGATCACAAGGCCGACGCCCTTGCCGGATCGCGTGGGCGCGAAGCACAGCACGTGTTCCGGGCCATCATGCCGAAGGTAGCGTTTGTCTAGGCGGCCCAATACGACACCATCTTCGGCAAATAACCCGGCGGAGGTAATGTCCTTGGCGTTTCCCCATCTGGCAGATCCATAGGTCGTCACGTCGCTTGCCTCGCGCGCTCGAAGGACCGACAACAGGATGGCCATGGCAATGGCTGCAATGCCGCCTGCGCCCGCGATGGCGGCGCCCTCCATGAAGACGCGCGGCGCATAGGCGTCGTACCAATACCACCAAGTGAAGACTTGCCATGGCCGGTAGATCGGCAATCCCAGAATTTCAGTCAGCGGCAGGCCAAGCTGGGATTGGAATCCGAGCCGAAAGGCGACCCATTGCGTCGCCGCCCAGACGAAGAGCAGCGCGACAAGGCTGACGATGATTATCTGGCCCCAGAGGATTTTTGTGGTGGAGGAAGTGTCTTTTCGGCTCATGGTGAATTCCTTTCTGGTCAGAGGCTCAGCCCGCGCTTGCGCCCGAGGGTCCAATTGATCCCGCCACCGGGCGTCATCATGCCGGTGAGGGTTTGGCCACGATGGCGTTCGAGTTGTGGGGTCCAGGGAACAAGCGAAAAGCCGAGGCCGTCGTCGATCATGGCGAAGCGTCCCGAGGCGAGATCGAGACGTTGGCGGAATGTGCCTACAACGGGCTCGCCCTCGGACGGCTTGTGACGTGGCAGCCCTGACCGCTCGGTGAGGCCTTTGGCGACACCGTCTAATTCGCGGTTGCGCAGGGTTGCCAGAAGATCGCGGGCGAAGTTGACGCGCTGGCCTTGCCGCCGCGCAAGTCCCTCGGCAACAAGATGATCAGCGCGACGCTCCAACGCTTGTCGTACATCGGCACCAAATCCTGCGCCGCTCAGCGGTACGCGGTCTCGGGCGAGATGCAGACGATCGAGCCACGTGGATCGGCGCGCACAACATCAGCACAAAAGCGGTCATGGCAATTGCAGGTTTGTAGCGGTTCGTTGGGGGATAATCACGCATCGCTTGCCCCCTCGGATATCCAGATAGGAACGGCGCTGCCGATGACAGAGTCGATCTGAAGAGGGCCAAAATATCGCCCATCGAGGCTGTCCGCGACGCCTGCATTAAGCAGAAAAACTTGATCTGATGTGAGCGTGACACACCCAAACCAACGAGGAAGCGCGCGGCCGTGACGGTCGGTTACCGCGGCTTGAGCAATCACGGCCCCGTCAATGGAGATGGCGAGACCCTTGCGGCAGACAGTCATGCCCGACACGGCTGCAGTGCGTTTCAACAACAAGACATCTGCACCAACGTAGCCGCGTTCGACGACCCAGGCCGTCAACATAGTTGACATCCGAACTGCGGCGAGATCGCCGAGTGATGGCATTTGCGACGGGTGCAGAGCGTACAGACCGACCGGCACACTTTCGGATGCGTTCCAGATGAACCAGGGTGCGCGATCGGCCTGTGCGACTGCAATCAAGCCTAGGGACAGCCCGACCGCAAGGAGGGGAGGGGCAGCCGCACTCATGTCGTCACCATGCGACGTTTCAGCCATGCGGCGTGGCGGGCAGGGGTGTATGCTCGGGGTTCAAGAGCGGCGGTCAGGCGGTTGTGGACGTGCTGCCAGTGGTCCGGACAGACGTCTTCCGGTGCGATCCCGTAGCTTTCGACGATATCGATAGACCGCAAGGCTGCTTCGACTTTAGGCCAGCCGGACAGACGTAACAGAATCTCGCCGCCCGGTGTAACGCAGGGGACGGTGGAACAGCGCTCGCCCGCATGCACTGAGCGTAAAATGTCGATCCGGCTCTCGACGGTGCCGTAGTCATTCGAAGACCATCGTACGAGCGCAAAGATCGCGTCAGGTGCAAATGATACGCGCTTTTCTGTATGGGTCAGGATGGTTTCGTCGGCGAAATGGCCGAAGCGGATCCAGCGTTCGATGCGGCCTTCAATCCAAGTAAGATGAACAGTTTTCTGCATCGGCTCGGCGCCCCCGCCGCAGATAGGCTGGCGAAACGGCGGCGTGACGCTTGGCAGGCAGGACGCGATCCTCGGTCTCGTCCGAGGTCGAAGTCTTTTCGCCGCGTGTGACCCAGGCTTGCAGGTCATCGACCGCATAGACGACACGTCCCCCGATTTTGGAGTAACGCGGGCCGGTTCCGTAGGTGCGATGTTTCTCGAGGGTGCGGCCTGAACCCCGCCTCAATGGGATTCAGGTCGTCGACCAGGAAGAGGAAGACATCGCGATCCGAGGCGTAGAGCGTGGTGGTGTCTTTGGTGATATCGACGCGCGGATTGTAGATGCCGGTCGACCAGTCGAGCACACCCGGCACCTTCCAACGCGTGTCGCCAGTGCCATTGCCCGCGATACGCTGGACGGCAGAGACCAGCTCGTGATCGTAGATGCGGCCATAGTCGGGCCCGGTCACGGCACGCAGTTCGGTGCGTCCATCTGCGGTTTCCAGCGTCTTGATCTGTTCGGCACGATGGTTGGTCAGCCCGTATTGCAAGTTGATCCCAGCAAGCGGCGCGGGCAGTTGACGCAGATAAGCGGCAGGCGCGCCGACGAGGCTGGAGAGCTGGCCAAAGCTCCAATGCGTTGGCGCAATCGGCTCATCAGCTCCAGGCAAAATCAGCCCCAACTTCTCGGGGTTGTCGCGATGCGCCTCGACGCGGATCGCAGCGCTTTCGACCGTGCGCGTCCGGCTCCGCTCCGCCCGGCCTTTGACCGAGGCAAACAGATCGTCGAGCGACAGATACCGCTCGTCATCTGGCCGCGAAAACCATTCGGACGACACGCGGTCCACATTCGTGCCGCGCGACACATCCACTTTGTAGCCGCCGCTGGCGACACGTCCGGCATCGATAATTTCGGTATTCATGGGTTTTCTCCCGCGACGGGTGGCCGAAAGCCTCTCTCTCGACCTCCAAACCCGTCACGGATCGGGACTGCTTTCCTCTTACTCTCGAGTCATTCGGCGGCGAGGTTGGCGGACGGAAAGGGCGCGCGCGCCGCAGCCAATCCGTGCAGCGCCTCGGGGCGAATATGCGTGTAGCGGCGCAGCATCTTCCAATCCTTGTGCCTGGCAACCAGCGCGACCTGTTCGATGGCGAAGCCTGCTTCGAACAGACGAATGGTGCCTTCATGGCGCAAGTCGTGGAAGTGCAGGTCCTTGATACTGACCTCGACGCAGGCGCGCCGGAAGGCTGTTCCGACGGATCGCGAATTATAGGGGAATATCCGGCTCTTGGCGCGCCTCAGCTGCTTCGCCTGCGCCGTAACCAGCGCTCAGGCGTCGAACCCAGTGGCGGCAAAGAGCAGGATCCGCTGGTCGTTGCCAGTCTTGTTGCGTGGGTCTTTCCGGTCGCGGATCAGGAGCATGCGGCGATCAAGGTCGAGATCCGTCCATTCGACCCGGCAAATCTCGTCGAGCCGCATGGCCGTGGCCACTGCGAACTGCACGATCCTAGTCATTGGCAGGGTGAGCCGGTCGTTGTCATCGAAACAGCGGAAGAGCCGGTTCAACTCATCTTTGCGGGGTCGGCGATCCCGCTCGGTGCCCTTGCCGATCAGCCCGAGCCGCTTGAGGGCGACACGAGCCAGATCGACGGGTTCGGAGGATATGTCGAGACCATGGACAGCGGCGGCATGGGTTATGATCATCTTGGTAACGCCGATATCGATGCCAAGCGTCACCGGTCCCGCACCTTGCTCCGCGCGCATCTTGCCATAATCGATCATCTTTTGGCGATCGAGGTGCCCGATCCGCTCCTTGCCCAGATCGCGCTTCAAGGCGGCAAGAGTTGCGGCCTTGCTGCGGCGCGGCGGTTTGCCTACCTCGCACATATCCACTATGTGAAGATCGATCAGATCGCCGAAGGTTGCGAGACGTGAGACGGATGACTTGTTCGGGGCTAACCCCTGATCCACCCGGGTCTCCGCCTGACGCGCCCAGCGATGGGCGTCATCGCGCAGGAGAAACGTCTCGCTCGCGTAGCGGCCTTTTCGTCTGATCTGGACCCGGTAAGCACCGGAGGGGAGTTTTGTGATGGAGGCCATTTTCGTGTGCGCTGTGTGTGCAATGAGTCGTCGTAGAGGGGCAAATTCGGGGATATTGGGGCGTAGTGCAGCGTAGCAGCAACCGCCGCCAACAGTTTGAAGATACACAAAAAATGCAAATAAATCAACACGCTAGATTGTCTATTGCGCCTATGATGGATTGGGTCATGACTTCGATTTATACATTATAAAACAAAGGTTTGATTCTCCGTGGAGGCCGGTGTTGTAAGTGATGTTGTAAAATCCACTGGAGATTGGGGCTACTGATGGGACGGACAATCGCGCCAGTTACCTCATGTCAGCGCGGCGAGGACTAGACTAGGGTGTTTGAATGAGCTTCTAGCTGAAGCTTGTTTGACTGGTCGGAAGCGGTCATTGGTTTTGGCTGAGATGTGGGTCTGCAATGCGGGACGAGGACGAAACCGCTCTCGCGGTATTGGCGCTTGTGGCCGGTGTTGCGCGTTGATGTGAGCGTCTTGGATTTTGCGAACTGACGAACCTGTCTGACGATTGGGTCCTTCTCAATCTAATGTCAGGAGGGTCTGATGACCGATCAATATGTACCGAAGCTTCGCCAGCGTTTTCTTGAAGATATGCGGATCAAGGGGCTGCAGCCGAAGACGCAGACGATGTATCTGCGCGCAATGCGGGACTTTACCGGGTTCTTGGGTCATGCCCCAGATAGCGCGACGCCTGAGGAACTGCGGGCGTTCCAACTTGATATGAAGGAGCGCGGCGTTGGCGCGCCAACCTTCAACAATCGGCTGACAGTGTTGAGTTTTTTCTATGCCTCAACTTGCCCGCGCCCTGAGATGAAGCGTCACATGCGCTATCAGCGCGCGGCGAAGAAGATCCCGGTGGTGCTGAGCGCGGAGGAAGTGTCACGCATTCTTGAAGCCGCGCCCGGACCAGGTCTTCGTTATCGCGCAGCTTTCAGCGTTGCCTATGGCGGCGGGCTCCGGGCCAGCGAGGTCACGCATCTCAAGGTAGGCGATATCGACAGCGACCGGATGTTGATCCGGATCGAGCAAGGTAAGGGGCGTAAGGACCGGCAGGTTATGTTGTCGCCAACTCTGCTTGCTCTGTTGCGTAATTATTATCGTGAGGTGCGCCCGAGAGGTTGGATGTTCCCAGGTCGCAACCGGGTCGATCCGATCTCGACACGGCAGTTCAACCGCGCCTTTGGCGTGGCGTGTGACTTTGCCGAGATCAAGAAGAAGGTGTCGCCCCATACGTTGCGGCACAGCTTTGCGACGCATCTGCTGGAGGGCGGGAC